>QMMC01000330.1 GCA_003647065.1 Deltaproteobacteria bacterium
CGTCGTCGACCTCTTCGTAGAAGTCCGTGCCGGTCAGGTGGAGGGCCATTCCCTCGCCGCGCGGCACCATCGAGAGCTCGAGGGGCTGGGTATTGTAGCTGAAACGGTGTTTGCCGAGCTTGATCAGGTCCCCCTCTTCGTAGAGGTCGGCCTTGTCTCGCATCCCGCGGAGCGCGTCCTGCCGTGAGGCCTTGAGGCGCGCGTCGACGTCGTCGGCCTTCACCGCGTCTCCGAGCTCCCGGAGCTGGTCGGCGATCTGCCGCAGCTTCATGATCATCGGGTCGGACGCAAAGTACGCGTTGAGGTCGTCCTGGTCGTCGAAGCCCTTGGCCCGGCGGGCGACGCCCCCGAGGATTCGCTCGGCGGAGCTCAGGAGGTTGCCCGCCCGACGCTGCCGCCCGTCCACGAGGGACTGTTTTTTCGCGCTGAAGGCGTCGTAGATCTCTTCGCGCTTCTGGGCGATGTCCCCGAGGAACTCGTCGAGTTCGCCGAAGCGCGCCTCGAGCTCTTCGAGCTGCACCATCAGGCGCGAGAGCTGCTCGTCGCACTTTTCGGGAGAGTCGGCGAGGGCGAGGCCCGAGCCTACGGATTGGCCGAGGAGCTTGAACTGAGCCGCGAACTCGGCGCGGCCCTCCTGGCCGAGGAGCTCCTTCCTGTGGGCCATCACCATCGCGCGCACGCGGTTGATGTGGCTGAAGACCTCGGAGATGCCTTCGAGGATGCGGGTCCGGGCCGTCGCGTCCTCGACCTCGAGGCCCTGGACGATCTCGCTGATCACGTCGAGGCCCTCGCCGGTCTCGTCGAGGCGTTCGACGAGGGGCTGAATCTGCGCGACCGTCTTGCACTCATCGACGCCGTCGAGGATTCGGTCGAGCTCCCCGGTGATCGGCACCAAGGCATCGTCTCCGAGGAGGAAGTCGGTGCAGAGCGCGCTTATACGGTCGAAGTGGCCGATGACGTCGGCCTCGAGGCCATCGAGGGCGCCGACGTCGATGTAGCGGGTGTCCTTCAGGCTGATCAAGTGGCCGCGCTGGTGACGCAGGGCCGTCAGCGCCTTCATGAAACCATCGACCGAGGTGAGCTCTTCTTCGCGGAGACCGCCGACGAGCTCTTCTTGCTGGTCCTGCGCCTTGCCGAGCTCCTCGGCGGCGCGCTTCTTCATCGCGAGGACTTTTTCGAACTCGTCGACGATGAGCTCGGCGGTCTTGCCGAGCTCGGTGAGGGCGGGCTTGAGGGCGACCTCTTCACTCTCGAGCCAGTAGTAGGCGTCGAGGGTCCGGGTGACGGTCCGGATGATGTCTTCGTAGGTCTGGCGGCCGGGTTCGGCGGCCTGGATCAGACGCCGCACGGTGAAGCAGTCGCGCACTCCCCGGACCAGCTCGGCGTTGCCGACCTTGGCCAGAAACGAGCCGTCGGTGGGCGCCTCGGCGGCGAACTGCGCGCTGGTAAACGGGGTCTGCCAGATCTGAATCGGGTGGACCCGGCTGGCTTCTTCCTGGGCGCGGAAGACGATCATGCGACCGTCTTCGAAGATGGAGAAGCCGTGGCAGCGGATCGGGGTCTGGAGCTCCTGCCGGATCACGTTGTACGGCAGCAGCTGGTAGAGCCCCTCCTCGCGCCGGTGAAAGACGTAGAGGATGTCTTCGCCGTTCGGGCTGCGGATGACCTTCTCGAGCAAGAGCCCGGTGAAGTCGTCATCGAAGGACTTGTGCTCTCCCGTCTCGAGGAGGAAGCCGCCGGGGAAGAGGATGCCCTGGTCTTCGGGCAGGCTCTGGCAGGCCTGGGCCAGGGCGTCGATCTTGGTGACCGACTCGTTGCGCGGGTTGAAGACCAGGTAGCGCCACTTCTCTTCGCGGAAGGGCAGGATCTTCAGCAGGATGAGGTTGCCGACCTTCGCGTACAGAACTTCGGCGTCGTCGAGGGCTTGGTTCGCGTCGTCGACGGGTTCCGAATAGACGCCCCGTCCCGACTCGGTGTTGTTCTCGACCTTGATGGTCAGGTCACCGCCGGTGGTCTCGAGGAAGACCTGGTCGAGGATCGACAGGTGCGGGTACCGGCCCGGGATTTGGTCCTTCCGGGTGACGTTCGTCCACTCGAAGTCGAAGGGGTTCGGGAACGTGTACTCGTCTTGCCCCCGGCCATCCATGAACTCGATGCGCCCGTCGGGGTTGATGCGCCAGCGCATCACCTTCAGGTCGTCGATGGTCGCGCCGGTCTGGAAGACCGCGAGGACCCGGGTCTCGGTCGCGCGCAACGAGAGCAGCCGTGCGTCTTTGAAATACTTGAAGAGGTCCGCGAACTCCTTTTCGAACTCGGCGCTGACCAGGTACCCGGCCTCGGTGCCCTTCTCGAGGGCCGTGAGGTCCAGGCCCGGACCGCCCTCTCCGCCATCGGGGCTGTCACTAACAGCGTGTACCGAGAAGACGTCCTCGATGGACGTTTCCTTCTTCATGCCGATGAAGACGTTGTAGCCGACGAGGAGCTTTCCCCCGACGTTGATGATGTCCCGGGGGATGCAGTTGTTCTCGGTCCGGATGCGCTCGTTCGCGAGGACTGCAAGCTCGGTGCCCCCGAAGAGCGCCTTGCGGCGGTCGTTGAGGGCGTCGATGCGGACCCCGAGCACCTTCGACTGCTCGACGAGGCGGGCCCGGATGATCTCGTAGTTGCCCCCCGGGTCGAGGGTCTGTCCGCCGCCGCCTTCGGTCCCGCCGCTGGTCGCCGCTGCTTCACCGCTCATCGCGCTGCTTCTCCCGGGCTCACCGCCTGAACTCTATCGGCTCTCAGTCGAGCCCCATGTCCTTGGCGCGCTCGATGAGCTTGCCGAGCTTGTCCCGGGTCGGGCCTTCGGAGTTGCTCATGACCTTCGACAGGAGCGCGCTCACCGTGAGGTTGCGAATGGCCGTCGAATCCATCGCCGGGCGGCTGAGGATGTCTCGAAGGTCGCCGGTGAAGCTTCCTTCGCCCTCGAGGTATTCGGAGAGCAGTTTCTTGAACGTGTCGGAGTTGTCGATCATGCCGTCGGCGCTCTGGCCGAGGCTGACCGCCTTGACGAACTTGTCGAAGAACTCTCCGTCGCCGCCAACGATGTTGATCTTCGCGCTCTGCATCGCCTTGCCCATGACCGAGGCCTGGGCGTGGGCGATGTCCTTGCGCATCTCGATCTGCGCGAGGTCCACCTGCTTCTCTTTGTCGAGGCTGAGGCGATACTCCTCGTGCTCGCGGCCGACCCCGTCGAGGGCCTTCATGGCCGCGGCCTTCTCGGCGAGGCCCGTCGCCTCGGCGACCAGCTTCTTTTCGATGGCGACGGACTCGGCGAGGCCGGTCTTCTCGATGGCGGCGGCGAGGGCCTCCTTGACCCGCGCGTCGGCGAGGCCTTGGTTCTCCATTCCGGTCGCCTCGGCGGTCATCTTCTCGCGGGAGACCGTCGCTTCGGCGATGCCCTGCTTTTGGAGCGCGTCGGCGTCGGCTTCCTTAACTCGGACCCTGGCGAGGCCCTCGGCGGCGTGGGTCGCCTGGGAACCCTCGGCGATGCGCATCTCGGAACGCGCCTTCTTGTCGGCCACCTCGAGGTCGGCCTCGGCGTTGGTGAGCTTCTCCTTGGCGAGGAGCTTCGCCGATTGCTCCCGGGCTTCGGCGATCTTCACCAGCTTGATGAGCTGCTCCTGGGCCTCGGCCTCGGCGTTGATGACCCTGGCGTCCTTGTTGCGGCTGGCTTCGGCGACGAGGCGCACCGCCTTGATGCGCTCTTCTTCCTCGGCGACGGTCTTGTCGACGGCGACGCGGCCCCGGACGATGTCGGCGATCTCCTTCTTCTGGACCTCGACCTCCTTGTTCTTGGAGATGCGACCGAGCTCGGTCTCCCGCTCCCGGGCGATCTGCTCGAGGGCCCGGGCCTTCTCGACGCGCTCGGTCTCGACCCCGATCTCTTTCTCTTTGTTCTTTTGCGCGACGGCGATGCCCCGGAGCTTGGTCTCCGCCTGGACGGCGACCTCTTCCTCGAGCTTCTGGCGCTGCATCATCGTGTCGCGATGCTCGCGGTCCGAGACGCGGATGGCCTCGTTCTCCTGCTGCGCCTTCGTCGACGCGATCTCGTTGTCCTTCTTCGCCTGGGCCTCGGCTCGCTGCTCGTCGAACTTGAAGATGGCCTCGTCGGCCTTGAGGTTCTGGAGCCCGATGTCCATGCGCTCTTGCTGCTGCTTCTCGTTCGTCTCGACGTGCTGGAGGGCGGTGATCTGAGTGATCTTCTTGATGCCCTCGGCGTCGAGGATGTTCTGGGCGTCGAGGAGCTCGATGGGCGTCTGCTCGAGGTAATCGATGGCGGTGTCTTCGAGGGTGAAGCCGTTGAGGTCGTCGCCGACGACGCCCATGATGCGGTTCCGGAACTCGACGCGCTTGTCGTAGAGCTCGATGAAGTCGAAGGACTTGCCGGCGGTCTTCAGCGCTTCGGAGAACTTCGCGGCGAAGAGGTTTTCGATGGTTTCGAGGTCCGAGGCCCGGGCACAGCCGATGAGGTTGGCGACCTGGAGCACGTCCGGCTCGTTCTTCTCGATCTTGACGAAGAACGTCACGGAGATGTCGGCGCGGATGTTGTCCTTGCAGATCAAGCCGTCCTTGCCGCGGCGGTCGACCTCGATGGTCTTGAGAGACACGTCCATCAGCTCGGCGCGGTTGACGATAGGCCAGACGACACCGCCGGTGAAGGTGACCCGCGCTGGGCCGGTCATCGGGTTGATGACCAGGGCGTGGTCCTGGTCGATCTTGCGATAGAAGCGCGCGACGAGGGCGAAGATGCCAAAGAGCATGAAGACGCCCACGCCCACCGGGACGAGGATTCCGAGAATAGTGCTGAGGTCCATCGTGACTCCTGAACGATGGGGGACCCCGCCTGAGCCCCCCCGGACCCGCGGATCTACACGAACCCGGGGGCGCGTGTCACCAGGAGCGGTACGTCAACGGCGCCGATTGTGTGATCTACGGAAGATCCCCAGGAGATCTCGTCTGAGGAGCCTCACGGCGCCGATCAGCCGCGGTGCTTCTTCGACGGCAACACGGATTCCATCGGCTCGGCGAGGTAGGCCTTCTTCTCTTCGTCGTAGTCGACGATGAGCACCTCGTCGCCGCTGTGGATGTCGTCGTCGGTGGCCACCCGGATGAGCAGCCCTTTCTCGCCCTCGGCAGGATCCTTCAAGCGGATTTGAGCGCTGCCGTCTTTGCCACCTGCGATGCGCACGACTCCGACGCGGCCCACCAGGTGGCGGCGCCCGGGGGCGTACTGCTGTTTGAAGAGCGGCCCGAGGGGCATCGTAATCAGCGACGTGAGCGGAATCGCCGGCAGCAGCGCCAAGGCGCCGAGGGCCGAGCCGGTCAGCCAGTTGACTCCGCCCACGAGGGGCAGACCGAAGAGCGTGCCGAAGTAGGTGATCACCCACGCCGAAAGAAAGAGCACGCTCAGGGTGATCGACAGGGGCGCGTTGCGCAGACGCAGGATGGTCAAGAGGCCCGTCACCGCGTCGAGAGCACCTCCGTCGTGGGCGTCGGCGCCGTGGCTGCCGTGGCCGTGCGCGTGGCCGGCGCTGTGGGCGCCCGCGTCGCCGAGGTCCGACTCCCCCATGTCGCCGACGTCGGCGTCTCCCGCGTCCCCGAAGTCTGCGTCTCCGGCGTCCCCGAAGTCGGCGTCCCCGGCGTCGCCCACATCCGCGTCACCGTCACCGTGGTCCCCGGCGAGGCCGACGACGCTCACCATCCAATAGACGAGGGAGATGAGGACCAGCACCGTGTAAACGGAGGTCGGGAAGCTGGTGGCGATGGCGAGGAACTCTTCCAAGACGCCCGCAGCGTCGCACGGTGGGGCCACCTGCGATAGACTCGTGGTCGATGACGATTCGATGTTCTGTGGTGGCCCTCCTGCTGGTTTCGGCCTGCGCGCCCGCCGAGACCGCCGATGTCTTCATCGAATTGCGCACGGACGTGGTCGCCGGCCTCGAGTTCGACCGCGTGCGCGTGGAGCTCCGGGACGTACTGCCGAGCGGCACGGTGAGCGGTGCCGTGACCCGTGACGTCGAGGTGTCGGTCACCGCCGGCCTCGACTTCAGCACCGGCCGGCGCGTCGCAGAAATCACCGGCGTGCCCTTCGGCCACTACGTCGTGAGGTTGCAGATGTTCAGGGGGCCGGAGATTCGCGTCGAGCGGTCGATCGAGGTCGAAATCACTGCGAATCGAGCCATCACCATCCTCGTGACGAGGAGCTGCGCCGGGGTGACTTGTCCGGCTCCCGGCGGTGACGAAGGGCAGGTTTCGTGCTTGTCCGGCTCCTGCGTCGCACCGAGCTGTGTCGAAGGTGACGAGCCTTCGTGCCCGCCGCCTGGGTGTGAAGCCGCCGGGGATTGCCCGGCCGCTGCGGATTGTGCCGACCGAGAGTGCGTCCGCGGCGTCTGCTTCTTCGCGCCCGTCGACGGCGCCTGCGAGCTGAGCGAAGTGTGTAGCCCGGAGCGAGGCTGCGTTCCCGTCGGAGGCTGCGTGCCGCTACCGGAGACGTGTGACGGGTCGGACGAAGACTGCGATGGCCTCGTCGATGAGGACTTCGACTTCGATGCGGACGTGCTCAACTGCGGGACCTGCGGCACCGCTTGCCCGAGCGCTCCGGGGGCGACTCCCGCCTGCGGTGCGGGCACCTGCACGGTGGAGTGCGATCCGGGCTTCGGTGATTGCGATGGGGACGCGGTCAACGGTTGCGAACGGGACGTCGGCACCGCGACCGATTGCGGTGCCTGCGATGCGGCGTGCCCACCGGCGGAGCCCGCGTGCAGCCCGGATGGCGACGGGGGATTCTCCTGCGTCAGCGGTTGCCCGACGGAGACACCGACGCTATGCGGGACGAGTTGCGTGGCCACGTCGGGGGACACGCGTCACTGCGGCGCTTGCGGGGTTGCGTGCGAGCTAGCGAACGCCGCGGCGACCTGTCTCGGTGGCTCGTGCGAGGTCTTGCGCTGCGATCCGGGGTACGCGGATTGCGATGGGGACCCCGGTAATGGCTGTGAAATCGAGCCGGATTCCGACGTCATGCACTGCGGGGCATGCGACGCCGCATGTGGGGCGGTGCGCGACGGGACGGCGTCGTGCATTGCGGGCAGCTGTCGCGTCGACTGCTCCACGGGCTTCAGGGATTGCGATGGCGAGTACGCCACCGGCTGCGAGGTCAATACCGGCTCGGACGTCACGCAATGCGGCTCGTGCGGCCAGGCCTGCGTTTCGAGAAACGGGACGAGCATCTGCGCTGACGGTATCTGCACCGTCTCCTCGTGCGACACGGGGTATGGTGATTGCGATAGCGGCGGCTACGACTACAACGGCTGCGAAACGGTCGTCGACACCGACACTTCGAACTGTGGCGCGTGCGACGTCGTTTGCGACCGCTGGGAGTCGTGCAACGCCGGAAGGTGCGACTGCTACGGCACGGTCGGGACGGTTGGTGGCGGCCCGGCATGCGGTCCCGGCGTGTCCTGTTGCAGGGGGCCCGCGCAATGTGGGCCAACATCGGAGGGCTGGTGCGACGGGCCACCGCCTTTCTGAGCCAGACCCCCGCCCAGTCCCGGCTCAGCTCTTCATGAACTCGAGGAGCCGCTCGTCTTCGCCGGCTTCGTGGTTTTCCAGCCAGCGCTCGAGCAGTCGAACCAGCACTTCCATGATCTCGGTGTTCGATCCGTCGACGGACTCGTGGAGTTGGCGAACCTTGTTTCGAAACGCCTCATGGGCGCTCTTGTGCAACGCCAGCCGCGGGTAGTCGTTGCTGGCCATCACCTCTTCTTCCATCGAGAAGTGTAGGTCTACGTAGCGGATCAAATCTCCGAGGCGTTTCGCGACGACGCCGGCGGCCTCTTTCTGGTCGAGGGCCTCGACGACGCTGTGCATCTGGCCCTTGAGCATGTCGTGTTGCTCATTGAGCAGGGACAAACCCATCTTCGGGAACGCACTCACCTCCATATGGTGACACAGGAACACCAAAGCGTTTTACTTCTGCTGTTGAACTGCCAGCAAGCCGCCGGGCTCTGGCGGTTTGGCCCCATCGGCATTAGAAAGACCCCATGACCCGCCCTCTGGTGCTCGCGCTGATCTCCATGATCCTGGTCGCGCCCGTTTTTGCTCAGGATTCCGACGGGCACAACCACGGTCCGGTCGAGGACGTCCCCGCCGCCGCGGACCCCGCGACCGAGGCCACGGCCCGGGCCCTCGAGGGGCGCATCAAGTCACCCTGCTGTTGGAACCAGACCCTCGACATCCACGGCTCCCCCGTCGCCCAGGAGCTCAAGGCCGAGATTCGTACTCGCCTGGTGGCCGGCGAGACCGCCCGGGAGATCGAAGATTCCATCGTCGCCCGCTACGGCGAGCGCGTGCTCGCGGTGCCCCCGGATAGCCCCCTCGGCACTTTCGCTCTGCTCTCGCTGCTCGCTGCTTTTCTCGCAGGGGGCGGGATCTTTCTCCTGGGCCTGAAGTGGCGCGGCAAGGGGGAGGGTGACGCCGGTGATGGCCCCGGGGCCCGCGGCAAGGCGGCGCGAAAACGCGGAGACGGCGGTGACGATGATGACGCTGAGTACGACGCGCGTCTCGATGCCGAGACGCGCGTCGTACTCAGCGTCATCATCGTCACCGCCGTCTCCGCGTTTTCGCGC
>QMMC01000331.1 GCA_003647065.1 Deltaproteobacteria bacterium
AACGGGAACGGGAACGGGAACGGGAACGGGAACGGGAACGGGAACGGGAACGGGTCATCGAGCACCCGTGTGAAGCTGACGAACGTGTTCTGTTTTAATGGCGACAGGCCCTCGGCGGTGCCTTTGAAAGGGCCTGCCGCCATGAAAACCGAACACTCCAGTCGTCCGATGGTTCATCACAACTTGCGAGTCTTTCAGCGCTCGCTGCAGCTCGCTCGGGTCGTGTATGGGAATCTGCCCGCAAACTCAGCGCTTCGCGACCAAGTGAAACGGGCGAGTCTGTCCGTTGGAGCCAACATCGCCGAGGGATGCACAATGTCCTCCACGGCGATGCGGAAGAAGCACTACGAGATCGCCCGTGGCTCAGCAGTCGAGACGGTGGCTCTCTTCGAACTGGGCGAAGCCATCGGCGAGAGCCTGCCGGTCACCGAAGTCCGCGAGCACGGAGCGGCTATCGCCGCAATGCTGACCGCGATGGTGAGGCGCTAAGCGCCCAGCCCGGAGGGCGTGATGCCCTCCGGGTCAGTCTCTCCCGGACGGATTGCGCACTAGGGGAAACGGCGAGGGTCCGAATTTCTATGTACGAGCCCGCTTCGCTCGAGCGGGTTCGGGCTCCGCAGCCTTCGTCCCGAGGACCTTCCACACGACCACCGCGATGCCCGCCCAAAGCACCGAGCGGAAGAGCATCGCGTATACGCTCTCCGGCGCCGCGGCGGACGATGACCAGAGCGCCACCACCACTCCGAGGACCGCGAAGTGCGCGGCGAAGATCCCCGCCGCGGCCTTCGGTGTCCACTGGCGGTGCTGGCGGATCGCAGCGCCCACAAACACCGCCAGGACGCCGAGGGCCATGTTGTACGCAACGAGCCAGTCGAGGGTGACGTAGCCGGGGTTCGTCAAACCCAAGAGGGTCTGGCTGCCCACCAGGACCGACATGATGCCCACCAGCATCCCCAAGCCCCCGGCACCGCTCATCACCTGCTTCGTCGTGTCGGTCATCGGTGCTCCCAGAAGGGGCGAAGAGGGGTTAGCCACTCAAGCGGGCTCGGGCTCCCGAGTCTTCGTCCCGATGCCTTTCCACACCACCACGGCAATGACGGCCCAGAGCACCGAGCGGAAGACCATGGACCGCACGCTCTCGGGCGCCGCGGCCGACGACGCCCACAGCGCGATCACCACGCCGAGGACCGCGAAGTGGGACGTGAAGATGGCCGCCGCCGCCTTCGGCGACCACCAACATCGCTTGAGGATGCCGCCGCCGACGACCACCGACAGGACGCCGAGGGCCACGTTGTAGGCCACGAGCCACCCGAGGACGAGGTAGCCGTGCTCCTTCACGCCGAGCAATGTGAGGCTGCCGACGACCACCGACATGAGCCCCAGAAGGGTCCCCACGCCGCCCGCACCGCTCACCATCCGCTTCATCGTCTTGGTCATCCCGGTCTCCCGGGTGGGTTCTAGGCTCAGTTGGGCAACGGACAAGCGCGCATGCGCACAGGGGTGGCGTGCGCAGGGACATGGAGCCTGACTGATGTAGACTACCAAGCGGGGGTGGGTGTGGTTGCCAGAGTCATCGGCTCACTTCGTCTAGGGTTGGTGGCCTTGGCCATCTCCGGATGCTGGGCCGATCACTCCCCGTCGAGCGATTCGGGAATGGCGAGCGACGCTTCGATGGAGACTTGCGACGATTTCGTCGAACCGGCTCCGAGCCCTCCTCCGGAAACGGGAGTCGGTCATGATCGCCACAGGTCGTCGGTGGGCATCGGAGGACCCGGCGACGATTTCGTTTCAGCCATCGCCATCGACGACGCCGGCCGAGTCTACGTCGGCGGTTCGTTCCGATGTTCCCTGATGGTTGGGGGCACTCGGGTCGCGGAGGGTCCCGCCGACTTGGACATCTTCATCGCCGGATTCGAGTCCGATGGGAGCCTGAACTGGGTCGAGACATTCTCGGGAACAGGAACGGATTTGGTGAGAGCTCTCTCCGTCGGGCCCGACGGTCACCTCTACTTGTCCGGATCGTTCGAAGGAGACCTGACCATCGGCGGAGACTCGCTCGACTCCGCCGGAGAAACGGATGGCTTCATTGCGAGCCTCGACGCGGACGGCAATGCTCGTTGGTTCAGGAGGCTGGGAGGCCCGGGCCAGGATGAGGTGACCGACTCCACGGTTTCCGTGGCGGGCCGCATGGTAGTCACGGGATTGTTCTCGGAGACCGGCGACTTCGGGGGACCGCCCCTGCAATCAATGGGCAGGAACGACGTACTGGTCGCATCCTTCGATGCGCTCGGGAGTCACGAATGGTCCGCCCGTTTCGGAGACCGTCTGTACGACCGCGGCCGTTCCGTCGCGACCGACGACTCGGGGAACATATTCGTTACGGGTTGGTCTGAGTCTCGCAGCATCGACCTCGGCGGAGGGCTCGTCGAGGGCTCGCGGCCCTTCGTCGTCAGCTTCACCGGCGAGGGAGTACACCGCTGGTCCCGACCCATCGGTGGGTTTGGACCACTCAACCAAAGCGACGCCTTGGCGGTCGACGCACGTGGCCAAGTCTACGTCGGCGGTACGTGCCAGGGGACTGTCGATTTCGGAGGCGGCGATGTGGACTGTCACGGGGATGGCGGCAGCCTACGGTCCCATGGGTTTGTCCTCGGCCTCGACCGCGACGGCGGATATCGATGGGCTCACACCTATGGCAGCGCCGTCGAGACGCTCGTAGGTGAGTTGGTGGTGGACACGAGAGGCAATGTCCATGCGGCCGGCCGCTTCGGAGGCAGAGTGGATTTCGGAGACGGCTCGGTTTCTGCGTTCGTGGGAGAAGGCCCTCGGGACCTCTACGTCGTGAGTTTCACCGAGGTCGGCGACCACCGCTCGACCTACGCCGCGGGGAGCTCCGACTCCGACACGGCGAGGGGCCTGGCCATTGCGCCCGATGGTGCGGTCTGGGTAGTGGGCGGTTTCGCGAACGCCATCGACTTCGGCGGCGGGGGGCTCCGGGGAGCGGGCGGCAACGACGGGTTCTTGCTGGCGCTCCAACCCTAGCCACCGGCCTAGGGCGAATCGGGCCCTGGCTCGAGCGCCTCCGCGCCTACGACCGCTACATCAATCGCGCCACGATGTAGTCGTAGTCGGGCCGCTCGCCGCGCCACTCGCTCTCGCAGGTATGCGAGTCGATCCGTATGCCCGCATTTTCGTTGGCCGCGCGAAGGTGAACGACGGCTTGGCCCTGGCCGAGGGGCATTGCGGGTTCGAGGGTGAGCGCGCGGCCCTCCGGATCGCGAAAGAGCGCCTGCCCCTGGTCATCGAGGGTTACGGTAAAACCGCCTTCGTGCAGGAGCCGGTGGTGGGTTGGGCAAATGAGAACGAGGTTTCCGAGCTTGGTCTCGCCGCCGTGCAGCCAATGCTCGATGTGGTGGGCATCGAGCCACCGGTGGTGATCGCAGCCTGGGAAACGGCAAGTGCGATCCCGAACGCCGAGGGCACGGCGAATGGCCGGCGGGATCGAGCGGGTCTTTCGACCGACATCGAGGGGCTGGCCATCAGCGCCCGTGAGCACGGGGACGAGGCCCACGTCGCAGGCGATGCGCCGAAAAGTTTCCGCGGGAACGCGGGTGCCGTCATCGAGTTCGGCGGTGCGCGCACCGGCGAGGTCGTTATCAGTGACGTGAACGAAGAGCGTCGCACGATCCCCGCCGGTGCGCCTCGGCTCGAGCTCTCCGGCGGAAGTAGCGAAGGCCAAGTCGGCGAGTTTGACCAGGGCGTCAGCGCGGCTGGTCCGGGGAGGCGCCACAGACGCTTCAGCGGAAACGTTGTGCGACTCGTTCGGCACGCTTGCCACACTCGGCGCTTCAGCGGAAACGTCTGCGGAGGCGCTCGCAGCGGCCGCCGCGGCTCGGGCTTCATCTCGAAGTGCGTCGATCGCCTCCATGAGTAGGGCGGCTTCGTCTGGATGGAGCTGCGCCTCGATGCGAACTAGGTCGCCGTCGCCACGCTTCCGAATGACCCAGCGCTCGGCTTGACGTGCGGCGGGGGGATCTTGCCCCGTACTCCGGAGACCGCGGCAGATGACCTCGAGCTGAGCCGCGGTGGCGGCCTTGGCGGTGTATAGCAACTTCTCTTCGTTCTCCGGGGTCGCGACCCGGGTCATCGCCCGCACCTTCGAGTAGCTCAGAAGGCCCTGGGAGAGCGCCACATCAATCTTCGGTAGACCGCCGAGAGCCCGGGCGACGCGTACGCGCTCACGAGCGGTCGCGGTCGTCATGCCGCACTTCCACGCGAGCCAGTGGGCACACGAAACAACGCCCCATGCCCGCCAAGCACCGCTCTCATCATACGTGCGAATCAGGGTGAGAAAGTGCTGGGTAGCCGCATCGATGTGGGCGGCGAGCTCCAAGAGCTCGGATTCTATGGGCGTGTTTTCTTCGAGGCCGATCGCATGACTGAACATATCACCAGCATAGCAACGACGCTCCATTGTGCAACTGATTACTCACTTTGTTTATCGCAAGGAAACGACTCATCGTCCTGACCGCGCGAGTGAGTGAGATGGACCTTCGCTCTCTGCGCCGCGTAGGGGCTCACGAGCGGGCGCCGCCGTCATGCCGCACTTCCAGGCGAGCCAGTGGGCACGCGAAGCGACGCGTCATTCTGGAGGTAGTAGACGAACGCCCGGAGCATCTCGTCCTCGGAGGGCTTTTTGCCTTGAAGCTGGGCGTTCTTCTCGATGGACCGAATGTCATCGATCCCAAGGCCGTTTACGAAGCCGAGGCGCTCCGCTTCCGCGGGAACGTCGTGATCGATGTCCACGTCGTCGGGGTCTAGGACAACACAGTCGGTATCCAAAGTCGGCGCGCCGGGCGAAAGGTAGACGACGTACTTCCACGGGGAAGCCCCGAGTTGCCCAAATACATCCCGGAGCTTTCGTTTCTGGGTCCCCCCCTACCGCCCATCGCGCATGCGCTTGGCTATCGACAGGGCCATCTCGAGGGCTTGGGCGTAGTTGAGGCGGGGGTCGCAGACGCTGACGTAGTTCTTCTGGAGGTCCGCCTCGGTGACGCCGCTGGCGCCGCCGACGCATTCGGTGACGTCTTCGCCGGTGAGCTCGAAGTGTACGCCGCCGAAGATGGTGCCGGCCTCGCGGTGGGCGTCCATGACCGAGCTGACCTCCGAGAGGATGTCGTCGTAGTTCCTAGTCTTGAGGCCGCCTTCGGCTGCGCGGGTATTGCCGTGCATGGGGTCGCTCATCCACAGCACGGTGCGGCCCTCACGCTTCACGCGCTCGAGGAGGGGCGGGAGGCCTGCCGCGACCTTGCCGGCACCCATGCGGGTGACGAGGACGATTTTTCCCGCTTCGTCGGTCGGGTTGAGGGCGTCGAGGAGGGCCATCACGTCATCGCCGGTCGTCGTCGGTCCGATCTTCACGCCGACCGGGTTCTTGATGCCCCGGAAGAACTCGATGTGGGCGCCGTCGATTTGGCGGGTGCGCTCGCCGATCCACGGGAGGTGGGTGGTGAGGTCGTACCAACCGTCGCGGCGGGGCACGCGGCGGGTCTGGCTCGCCTCGTAGTAGAGGTTGAGCCCTTCGTGGCTGGTGAAGAAGCGCACCCGCGACAACTTGTCGATGGAGTCCTCGCCGAGGGCCTCCATGAAGCGCAGGGCGCCGCCGAGCTCGTCGCGGAGCTGGGCGTAGGCCGAACGCAGCTCGTCGGAGACGCTGACGTGCTTCAGGAAGCCGAGGTCCCAGTACTCCGGGTGATGGAGGTCTGCGAAGCCGCCGCCGGTCAGCGAGCGGATGAAGTTCAGGGTCATCGCCGCGTGCTGGTAACCCGCGAGCAAGAGCCCCGGGTCGACGACCCGGGCCTCGGCGCTGAACTCGACGCGGTTGACGAGGTCCCCGAAGTAGCTGGGGTGCTCCTGCTCGACGCCGTCGGCGCCGATGCGCTTCTCGGTGGGCTTGCTGCGGGGCTTGGCGTACTGCCCGGCGAAGCGGCCGATGCGGGTGACCGGGGTGTGGCCGCCGAGGACGAGGACCAGGGACATCTGGAGCAAGATCTTCAGCTTGTTGCTGATGACGTCGGAGTTGCAGTCGTCGAGGGTCTCGGCGCAGTCGCCCCCTTGGAGGATGAAGCGCTCTCCGCGCTGGGCCTCGGCGAGATGCTTTTTGAGGCTCTCGACCTCCCAGCTGGTCACCAGAGGCGGCAGGCTGCGCAGCTTGTCGAGGACGGCTGCGAGGGCCATCTCGTCAGCGTAGGAAAACGACTGGGCGGCGGTGCGCCCGCGCCAGCTTTGGGGGTTCCAGGGGTCGGTCACGGCCTCGCCGTATCACTTTCGGCGCATTCGCGCACGACAACCGTCACTCCGAGGGCAAGGCGTCGGCGAGCTCAGCGAGGTGCAGGATCATGATGCGAATGGCTTTGCGCTCGGCCACCAGCAGGTCCTTCTGGCCCGGCCGAAAGAGGGCGAGGACCACGAAGCGGGCCCCGCGGATCAGCTGACCGATGCGCTCCACGGCGACGAGGGTCACGAAGGCCGCGATGGGGTTGATGAGGAGGACGGCGAGGGCCATGAGCGGGTCGACCCAGACGAAGACCGCCGCCGCAGAGCCGATCCACGTCAGGGGGAAGATGAGCATCGCCGCGAGGACCTTCATGGTCGCGACCACTTCTTCACCAGACGAAGCGCGTTTCGAGAGGGTGCCGACGAGTCGGTAAGGCAGGTAGTTCAGCACCCACCCGGGGACCGCTAGGGGAGCGAGGGCGAGCATCATGAAGAGCGCGTGGAGGGCCTCGGTTACCACGGCGCCGACCGTCAGCTTCGACGGATAGCGGTGGGAGAGGTGGTGTCGTTCGATCTGCGCCTCGTAGGCGTCGATCGACGCGACCGCAGCGGCGAGCTCGGCGGGGTGGGCTTCTGCGAGAGCTTCGTAGCCATCGACGAGGCGCTGACGCAGGTTCATCTCCTCGAAGACGGCGCCCTTCCCGGGGTGTTCTTCGGCGTCCTGAGCGCCCGCCTCGTCGCGCTCGGCGGCGGCGAAGATGCGCTCGGCGACGTGGGCGATGGCGAGGGCGTCTTGGTTGTTGGCTTGTACCGTGACTCCGCGGAGGGCCGCGTCGATCTGCGCCGTCAGCGCATGGGCGTCATCCCGGGGCGGCTCGTGGCTCTCATCGAGTTCGACGACGGGCACCGCGATCGGCGCCCCGTAAACGAGCGACGCCTCGGACCGAAAGGTGCGCTTGGCGCTGTAGTAGAGGCCCGCCGGCACGATGGAGAGGTCCCCGCGGCGGTCCCCGGACGAGTTCGCCGACAAAGCGATCCGGGCCGCGCCGCTCTTCAGCGGCTTGAGGCCGGGCTCCGAGTGGGTCGTGCCTTCGGGGAAGAGCGCGATGGCCTGTCCCCCTTCGAGGGCCGCGCGGCAGGCCGCGATGGTCTTGGCGTTGTCCTTGGGGTTGGCTCCGTCTTGCTTGCGGTAGACGGGGAGGCTGCCGAAGGCTTTGACCAGACGCCCGACGAGGGGCATGCGGAAGAGCGGCTCCTTGGCGAGGAAGACCACCTGCCGTGGAGACCGGCACAGGAGAAAGAACGGGTCGAGGAGAGCGTTGGGGTGGTTCGACACGAACACCACGGGCCCGTCAGCCGGCACGTTCTCTTCGCCGACGATCTCGATCTCGCGAAAGAAGACCCGGAGGATGAGCTGAAAGATGCCTTCGAAGAGGTTCCTCATGGCTTGGGTGCTAGCGTAGTCCCATGGCCGATCGCCTCACAGAAATCCGGGCCCGATGGGCCTCCGTGGGCAGCGACACCCCGTGGCACGTCGATGAAACGGGGGCGGCGGTGGTCTCGGCGACGGGAAGCACGGTGGCAACCCACAGCGTCGATGGGTGGTGGGCCGGTGCCGGCCCCCAGCTCGACCCTGGTGACGCCGCCGCCATCGCCCACGCACCGGACGACATCGCCTTCCTCCTCGCGGAGCTCGAGCGCCGGGCGTTGCCTCGAGAGTAAAGCCCCGATTTTACGAGCCAATGCCCGTCAGCCGCACGCGCACGGACCGGCGCGCGGTGCCTCGCAAGACACCGAGGGTGACGATATCGCCGACGGCTTTACGGTCGAGGGCCCGGTAGAGGTCGAGATGGTCGGCGATGGTTTCGCCGTCGAGCTCATAGATGACATCGCCGAGGACGACCGCGCCGGTCCGCATGTCGCGGCGGGTGGGCTCGATGCCCGCGACCGCGGCCGGAGACCGGGGCTTCACCATCAGAACCAGGGCGCCTCGTACTCCAGCGCGCACGCTGAGGTCGCCCTCGTCGACCACCAGGCCGAGGCCGGGCCGGACCACGCGACCGTGCTCGATGAGCTGGGAAACGATGCTGCGCACGGTGTCGACGGGCACGGCGAAGCCAACGCCGGCGGAGGCCCCGGTGGGGCTCATGATCGCCGTGTTGATCCCGATGAGACGCCCGACGCTGTCGAGGAGCGGCCCCCCCGAGTTGCCCGGGTTGATCGCCGCGTCGGTCTGGACGACGCCTTGAATCGGGCGACCGCCGACGCTCATGATCTCGCGTCCGAGGCCGCTGATGACCCCCGTCGACAGGGTCTGGTCGAGGCCGAAGGGGCTGCCGATGGCCATCACGTGCTGGCCAACGGCGAGGCC
>QMMC01000332.1 GCA_003647065.1 Deltaproteobacteria bacterium
TCACCGTCGTCGTCGCCGCCGAGGGACTCGAAGTCGCCGCCCTCATCACCGTCGTCGTCACTGCCGAGGGACTCGAAGTCACCACCCTCGTCACCGTCGTCGTCGCCGCCGAGGGACTCGAAGTCGCCGCCTTCGTCACCGTCATCATCGCCGCCGAGGGACTCGAAGTCGCCGCCCTCGTCACCGTCGTCGCCGCCGAGGGACTCGAAGTCACCACCCTCCTCGGCCGCCGCTTCGGCCTGGGGTTCTTCGGCTTGCGGTTCTTCGGCTCTAGGTTCCGCGGCCTTCGCTACTTCGGCCTTCTCTGCGACGACCTCGGGAACCTCGTCCCGGGCATTCTCGTCGCGTCCCGCCGCGGCCTTTGTGGCGGCCCGAACCCGGGGCTCGTCCTCGAGTTCGTCTGCCCTCGGCGCCGTAGCCTTCGGTGCGAGGGTGCGCTCTTTCCGGGCCGGGGGCGTGCTGTCTTGGGAGCGCCTCGTCGCCGACGCTTTGTCCGCCGCGAGCACGCTCCGGTGACCGCGGGACTCATCCCCGAGGAGCTCCTCGAAGGAGGAGGCGTCGAGGGCGACCCCGGCGGCGCGGAGGGCCCGGGTCACCCCGAGCTCGGCCCGGGCGAGGAGCCACCAATCCGCGAGGCCGTGGACGATGCCTGCGGGGTCGAGGGCCTGGGCCGCAATTTCGATCTCCGTGCCTACGGTCGTCTTCAATGCCCGGGCACCGGCCTCCCGGACGACTTCCGATGGGTCGTCGAGGACCCGGATCAGCGCGAGCACCGTGCGGTCGTCGGCGAAGGCTCCGAGCGCGTTGATAGCCGCCATGCAGACGGCTTCGTCGTCGTCGCCGAGGGCGAGAACGAGGGGAGCTATCGCCTCGTCCGGGGAACACTGGCCGAGGATGGCCGCGGCGCTGCGCCTCACCTCCGGGGCGCGGTCTTCGAGGGCCTTGATGGCAACGGGTGTCGCCGCCCTTGGCCGCTGCCGGGAGAGCCCCGTGAGCGCTGCGGCGCGGACGAAGGGCGCCGGGTCGTCGGCGAGTTGGAGCAGCAGAATCGGCGGCCCGCCTTCGGTCTTGAGTAGGACGTGAAGGGCCGAGAGCCTCACCCGGTCGAAGTCGTCCTCGACCGCTACGCGGAGGAGGGGCCCCCGCGCCGGGCTCTCGATTTCTCCGAGCCGGACGACGGCCCGGCGCCGCACGTCCGGCTCCGAATGGAGGAGCGCCTCGCCCACCCGGCGGAGGGTTTCGCGGGTCTCCGGGCTCCCCGGGCCGTGGCGCTGTAGGGCTCTATCCACCGCGGACTGGCGGCTTCGTGCCGTGTCGTCGCGGTCTTTGCCCGGCGCGGCTACGGCAGTCCGCAGCTCGGGGCTAGGGTCGGCGGCGGGGGCCAGGCGCTGCTCCCGGGCGATGCGCCGTTCCACTCGAATCAATTCGAGGCGCAGCCGGTGGAGACCCTCGCGGAGCTCCCGGGCGCGCTGGATCCACTGCTCCGGGGTGCCCGAACATTCGCCGCGGACCCCCGAGGTGATGCGCCCGTGGAGCTCCGCGAGCTCGGCCTCGAAGGCGCTGACTTTGACCCGGAGCTGGTCCCGCCGGCGCCCGAGGGGTCCCGCCCCGCGCTTTTTCACGGGCGGCGCCTCGCCCTCTCCCCGGACGAAGTCTTCGACCAAACCCGCCGCCCGACCGACGGAGCCGGCGAGGCGTGAGAAGAGCGGCCGGCGCGCTCTTCGGCGCGTTCGGGGCTCCCCGCCGCGGGGCCTCGACCGAGACTCTCCCCGGCGCGTCACGGCTCCACCATGCGCCGGAGGATGGGCATATCGCTCGGCGCGACGATCTCGAACTCAAAGCCTATCCGATAGGTCTCGTTGTCGCGCTCCTGGGTATTGACGACCACCGCCACGGCACTGATGGTCCCGGTCGGTGCCTTGATCTTCATGAAGACCTTCCGGCCCACGGCCATGGGGCGCGGAGCGATGATCCCGAGCCCGTCCGGGGATAGGTCGGTGGAGTGTGCGATCCCCTCGTTAGCCGCCTCGTCCGCGTCATCGGCGATGAGCCGGTACCAGATGAAGCTGACGTAGCCCTTGCGCTTCGAACGTCGCCGCTGGTCCTCGTCCTCCATGCCACGGCCTAACCGCCCTTCGCCTCGTCGATCTGGCGCAGGGCTTCTAGGATCAAGAACTGGGTGTTCGAGTTGATTGTCTTTTCCGGGTGCGCCGGCGTTTCCATGAACGCGTACTCGCCCTCCTCGAGGGCGAGGGCGACGAAGAAAGCGCCTTCCCCGGTCACGTCCGGCGCCTCCGCGTGGCAGGCCTGGCCGTCGTCGAAGTAGAGCCGGCACTCGAGGGTTTCGTTGTTCAGGACGAAGACACCGGTCCACCGGTTCGAGGTGACCATCTGGAGCAGGTCCGGGAGGAGCGATTCGGTGATCCGGCCGCGCAGGGCGCAGTTGGCGGCGAGGGCGGCGGACCCGCCGGCTCCTCCGGAGGTCGGGCCGTCGAGGCGGGCATCGAACTTCTCGATGAGCCCTTCGAGGCGTTCGCAGATTGGGCCGAGGAGCGCCTCGACGGCCGCGATCCGGTCATCGCTCGGGGCAACCGCGCCGCGCTCGGCGCCCCTGGGCAGGGGGGTCGCGAGGGCCCTCGGCAGGGCCCGGGCCGGCCGAGAGGAATTGCTTCGGGCGAGGGGAGCCACTGAACGCGAACGGTCCACGAGGGGCGACCTCGCCTCGTCGTTGGTGCGCAGCCTCCCAATGAGGTTGCGAATCTCGGACACCTGCATGTCGAGCGGGTTGGCTCGGTCGCGAGAACGTCTGCGGATGGGCTTCACCTTCTTCGACATACCGTACCACGCGCCCACGGCGGGTGTGCCCGGGGCCGGAAGGAGCCCGGGGACGATGTCGATGGCCGCGGCATGCATTTCACGTCGCGCCGTGCGCTCCTTCAATGTGGGCCTTTTGGGTGCTCAGGTAGATGCCCGTCGCGATGAGCCCGAGGGAGGCGACGATGAGGACGGGGCCAAAGAACCCGAGGCCAGCCCAGAGGGTCCCGGCCCCCGCACCCGCCGCGCCGGTCTTCAGCGATGCACCGGCCCCGGCCTTGAGCACCCCGGTCCCAAAGCCCGTCGTCGATACGGCCGGCAAGGTGGCCCCCACCGCTGGCAGCGCCGCGACGTGCGGTGCCGCGGCGTGAACCCCCGCGACGTGCGGTGCCGCGGCGTGAACCCCAGAGGCGTGCGGTGCTGCGGCGTGAACCGCGACGCCATGGCCTCCGATAGCGTGAACCGCGGCGCCATGGCCACCGACCTTGCCCTTGGCGAGGAGGTGGCCCCCTTCGATGTCGGCCCGGGAGGCGACCAGGGCGGCTTTCTTTCCCTTTACGGCGGCGAAGGCCGCCCCCTTTGCAGCCTTCGGGGCGGCGATGGCGCTGCCCCCGGAAGCGCTGCCGGCGAGCCCCGGCTGGCCGACGACCAGCGTCTTGCCGGCCTCGAGGCCCTTGATCGTGATCGTGACCTTTGCCATCGGTTTCCTCCGCCTCCAGCCTCAATTATAGATCATTTCAACACCTTTGAGGATGAAAATGAGATGCAATCTCACCTGACGGGGTGTATTCTGGCTAGCGTGAGGCTAGAATAGGCAATCGGGCGGAGGTCGGTGGAATCGATGAGTGAGACGGCAGCAGCAGGCCCCACGGGTCATCGCCACCCCCCCGAAAGGGCCTGGTGGCTTCAGCTCAGCCGCAAGCTCGGCGCGACCGTGGGGCGGGTGACGGCGACGGTCGGGTCCCGGCGCACTCCGCGGACGCGGCGTTCGACCGACGCCCTCCTCGGCGAGCTCGGACGGATCGTGAGTGAGCAC
Organism: Deltaproteobacteria bacterium; assembly: GCA_003647065.1. Taxonomy (GTDB): domain Bacteria; phylum Myxococcota_A; class Polyangia; order Polyangiales; family B10-G4; genus B10-G4. Next base: position 3,851 of record QMMC01000332.1, read on the forward strand.
ACGGAGGCGGGCTACGCCACCCTCGAAAACGAGCCCCAGTTCTGGGCCCTCGTCAATCACCTCCACGTACGCCACCGAGAGATGCGCCACGCGCCGGGTCCGGCCCAGGCGGCCGACAAAGGGGCTGCCAAGGCCCCCGCCAAGGCTTCCGGCGACGATGGGCAGGCCGTCGTCGATGCCGAGGTGAGCGCAATCCCTGAGGAGGGAACGGTCGAAGCCGAAGGCAGCCAAGGGGCCGATTCAGAATCGAACGAAGAGGGTAGTCCAGAGTCCGACCAAGGTACCGAGGGTGCCCAAGAGTCCGACCAAGAGTCCGGCCAAGAGTCCGAAGAAGAAGACGAGACCAAAGGAGACGAGAAGTGATGGGCAAGATGTTTGCCGCGGTCATCGCGGGCGTGTTCATCGGCGCCTTCGCCGCCGAGGTCTTCAAACGGACGCGGCCTGGCCTCGCCGCCGGCGCCGAAAACTCGGCAATGAGCAAGATCGACGAATTCAAGCAAGCGTTCGCCGAGGGCTACGCCGGCAGCACCGTCGAGGAGCGCTGATCAATACTGGAGAAGACGCCGTGGCACGGGTTACCCTGCGGAGGCTAATTCAGGCCCCACATGGCTACCATCGACGTCAAAGCTCGGCAGATCAACTGCAAGCTCGTCTACTACGGGACGGGAATGGGTGGGAAGACCACCAACCTCCGGTACATCTACAAGAAGACCAACCCCAAGCAGCGGGGCAAGCTGCTCTCCCTCGAGACCGAGAGCGAGCGGACTCTCTTCTTCGACTTCTTTCCGATGTCCGCGGGCAAGCTCAAGGGTCTGGACCTGCGCTTCAGCTTCTACACCGTGCCGGGGCAGTCGTTCTACAACCTCACCCGCAAGACGATCTTGAAAGACGTGGACGGCGTCGCGTTCATCGGCGACTCCCACGTGGACCGCGAAGACGCCAACATCGACAGCTACCTGAACCTCGAGGAGAACCTCCTCGAACACAGGATCGAGTTGGCGAAGTTTCCCCACGTCATCCAATACAACAAGCGCGACCTCGACGAGGTGATCCCGGTCGAGGACTTGCGTCGGGACCTCAACCTCTACGGCGTGCCCGACTTCGAAGCGGTGGCGACCGAGGGCGACGGCGTCTTCGACACGCTCCGTACCATCGTCAAGCTCGTCACCGCGAAGGTGAAGTCCGAGCTCCTCTAGCCCCCAGCCCCGTACCGAGGGGCGCGGCCCCCGCGAGGCGGCGGTAGAGCATGGCCGACAAGTCTTCATTCGAGTCCCGCGAAGGTTCTCCGTCCCGCCGATCCGGCACCGGTAACCTGACGAACGAACTCCATCGCCTGACGAGCATGATCCGCGAGCTCGAGGAGCAGCTCGACCGGGTAATCGAGACCAACGGTGAGCTGCGCCGGGAGGTTCAAACCGAGCGGGAAACCCGCCAAGACGCCCAGGTGACGGTCAACGACCTCCGAGATCGCCTCGAGCGAAGCGAACGGGAGGCCGCGGCCAACGAGAGCCTCGCCGCCGAAGTCGGCCAGCTCAACCAAGAACGAACCCAGGCGGCGGAGTTGATCCGCGGGCTCCGGGAGAAGCTCGAAGCCGCCGAGGACGACGTCAACCATCAGACCAAGCTCGTCAGCCGTTACCGGGTCGGCCACGAGAATGCGATCGAAGAAGTCCGGAGCGTCGAGGTTCAGTTCGAGAGGGCGATGGAGATGGTCGCCGAGGCCGCCGCGAAGGTGGTCATGGTCCAGGAGGAACGCGATGCCGTCACGGGGCGCCTGCGCATGATCGAAGAGCAGCTCCGGGCGAGCCATCAGGAGCAGGATGACCTCCTCCGTGAGGTGGACGACTCCCGCGCCGCCCTCGACGACATTCGGCGGTCGCTCTCGAGCGCCATCGACGAAACCGGCCTCGACAGGTGAGCCGGGGGGCGTCGGCCGACCTCCCCGACCGCAACCGCGCGGCCATCGCCGACGCGATCGCCCAGACGGACCGGGCTGACGGGGACCGGGCGCGGTGCCAGGAGATCTTGCAATGGTTGTCGGCGGAGGAACGGGCGCTCAACGCGCGCCTCGCCGCCGCGGACTCGGAGACCGATGCCCGGCGGACCGAGCTCGAGGCCATCGAGGACCGCGAAGCCGCCCGTGCCGAGGAAATCGCCAACCTCGAGGCTTCCCAGGAGGTCGTCTGCGTCGAGATCCGCGGGCTCCAGCGTCAGCTCGGCCGGCTCACGGAGTTCGAGCACGCCGCGCGCCGGGCGTTCATCGACCTCGAAGCCCGAACCGTCGACGCGTGTTCCTCTGCCGAGGACGCCCGGGACAGACTCCTCCGGGTGAGTTACCGGCTGACACCGGACCACGCTGCGGAGTTGGATGTCGAGTAGGCACGGGGATTGGATCGGAAGCTGTACGGTCCAGCCCGAACGTCCTATGATGGAAGGCCTCCGCAGGTGAGAGTCGATGGATCGCGCCGAGCTCAGCAAGATAGGATTCAACAGCAGCGTCCAGGGAGACGGCTACAAGCTGATGGTCCAGACCGAGGTCCTCGAGAAGGAGCAGGTGATGATCCGGACCACCGTCCTCGATCGAGGCATCGTCCAATCGAGGGAGAATCGACCCTGCCCCGAGGCGTCCGGCCTGGACGAGGTTCGCGAGCTGGCGAAGGTTCAGCACGAGCGCATATTGGAAACCGTCAAGCAGAGCGCCGGTTGATCGCCGAGCGGTAGTAACGAAATGGCACGCCTCGACGTCAAACGCAGGAAGATTCAGGCCAAGCTCGTCTATTACGGGCCGGGCCTCTGCGGCAAGACTGCCAACCTGCAGTACATCAACGGCAAGGTGGCCAAGGACCAGGAGCTCATGTCCCTCGCGACCGAGGGAGACATGACCATCTTCTTCGATTTCATGCCCCTCGACCTCGGCAAGATTCGAGGCATGGACGTCCAATTCAAGCTCTACACCGTCCCCGGTCAGGTTCGCTACAACCAGACACGCAAGATGGTGCTGAAAAACGTCGACTGCATCGTCTTCGTCGCGGACTCCCAGCCCCTCATGGGCGACTCCAACCTCGAGAGCTTCGACAACCTCTTCGAGAATCTCGAGCAGCTCGGCATATCCGCCGAAGAGGTGCCGATCGTCCTGCAGTACAACAAGCAGGATCTGCCCGGCGTCCTCGGCATGTCGGCGATGGACGCCCAGCTCAACAAGAACGGCTATCCGGCGATGCTCGCCAGTGCGCTCACCGGGGAGGGCGTCGTCGAGACGCTGAAGCTCGCTACGAAGAAGGTCCTCGCCCGTCTCGCAGACGAACTCGAGGGCGGCGCGGCGAGCCCGAAGGCCCCCGACCCCAAGCCGGCGGCCCGGGCCTCCCTTCCCTCGAGGGTTGCCACGAAGAAGAACGTCAAAGTGGGTCTCGCGACCCCTGTTGAGGGCCGGGTATCGAGCCCGATCGCCGCCGCGCCGAACGCCCCTGCCTGGTTCGAGCAATGGGCGAACGAGCGCATGAAGCAAGAGACGCTGATGAAGGCGGACCTCTCTCTCGCTGTCGCGGGGTTGAAGCGCACCGAAGCGTCCTTGGCGAAGGCCCTCTCGGAGCTTGCTCTGCTCCGTGACAAGAAGGTGATGCCGGGCACGACCCCCGCGGGCGGCCTATCGACCCTCGCGACCAAGTCCGACCTCGAGTCGCTCCGCAAAGCGGTGCAAGACTTTGGTGTGAAGGCCGCATCTTCCGACGGCAAGGGCAGCGGCAAGTCCGTTGCGTCTCCGGACGCCGCGAAGGACCTAGCCACCAAGGCCAACATGCGGGTGCAGATAGCTCGCTTGAAGGACGAACTCACGTCCAACCTCCAGACCAAACTCGACGCCTTGCCCTCGAAGAAGGATCTCCAGGGCCTCGGCGGGGGCGGCGTCGGCGCGGACCTCGGCAAGCTGGAGAAGACGCTCGACACGCTGGTGAAGGCTGGCGGCGGGGGCGGCGCGGACCTCGGCAAGCTGGAGAAGAAGCTCGACGCGCTGGTGAAGGCTGGCGGCGGGGGCGGCGCGGACCTCGGCAAGCTGGAGAAGAAGCTGGACGCGCTCGTGAAGGCTGGCGGCGGCGCGGATCTCGCTGCCCTCCAGAAGAAATTTGCGGCGCTCCCGACGCAGAAGGATCTCCAAGGCGTCCTCACCGCGGTGAAGGGCCTCGAGGAACGAATCGCTTCGATCGCGGTCGCGGCTCCTGCCTCTCCGAGGACCGAGTCCGGCAAGAGGGAGGCCGCGCCGAAGGCGGAAGCGGCCGTCGGAGATCCTGAGACGAAGGCTTCCGGCGCCGCCCCGAAGGAGGCCGAGGCAAAGGCCGTCGAGGTGGCGAACGCTTCCGAAGATGGCCCGAAGAAGGACGTCGCGGCCGACGAGGCGAAGGCCCCGGCAGGCGAGGCGAGGGCGGGTGATGCCAAGGGCGCGTCGAAGGATGCACTGAAGGGCGCGGGTCCGAAGGCTGACGCAAAGGCCGCGGACCCGAAGGCCGACGCAGGGGCCGCGGCCGACGAGGCGAAGGCCCCGGCAGGCGAGGCGAAGGCGGGTGATGCCGAGGACGCGTCGAAGGCTGACGCAAAGGCCGATGGCCCGAAGGCCTCGGCGAGGGACGATGCCGGTGACGGCGCGCCGAAGGCCGATGCTGCCGAGGAAGCCACCAAGGAAGCCACCAAGAACGGCCCGAAGGACGCCGCTGGCGAAGCGAAGGCGGATGCAGCGAAGGCGGATGCAGCGAAGGCGGATGCGCGAGAGGCGGATGCACGAAAGGCGGATGCCAA
>QMMC01000333.1 GCA_003647065.1 Deltaproteobacteria bacterium
GATACGACCACGAACAAATCGACCCCCGGCCCCAGTCCCTCAGCGGGCCTTCTCGCTTCGGGCGGCGCCGTCGTCGGTGCGCTTCTCGCGTCGGCCTGCTGCTGGCTCCCCCTTGCGCTCATCGGTCTCGGCGCATCGACGGTGGGCGTTGCCGGGTTCTTCGAGGCCTACCGGCCTCACTTCCTGGGGCTGACCGGGCTGCTCCTCGCGGGCGGCTTTTACTATGTGTACCTCCGGAAGCCACAGTGCGCCCCCGGTGAGGCCTGCGCGGTGCCGAATCCGCGCCTCGAGCGGATCAACAAGATCAGCCTCTGGGTCGCGACGCTCATGGTCGTCGTCTTTGCGACCTTTCCGAACTACGTGGGTATGCTGTACGGAGATGGCGGTCCGGAGGCGGCCATCGCGGTCGCCCAGGCCCCAACCGACGTGGAGCGCACCTACGCCATCGAGGGCATGACGTGCGAGGGATGCGCCGGTCACCTACGCACCGTGATCGGCGAACTCCCGGGAGTGACCTCGGCTCAAGTTTCTTACGTCGACCGCACCGCGACCGTGGTCTTTGCAGACGGACACTACGACGATGACGCCGTGTCCCGAGCGGTCGCCGAAATCGGATACAGTGTCGGTCCGCCGGCCACGGAGTGAGCGTATGCACAAAGATCTAAAGCATCTCCTGGTCGCCGCGGCGACGACGGCCCTTCTCGGGTGTTCCGACGCGGAGGAGGTCCGGGGCCTCGACATCGAGCCTCTCGCAGCCGAGCCCGCCGCGGCCGAGCCTGCCGAAGGCCCAAGCGTCGCGGCTGAAGAAGCGCCCTCCGAGGCAGTCGTCGCCGCGGGAGCCGACTCGCCCGAAGAGGCCGAAGCCTCGGAGGAGGTCCCGGGGCCCGACGAGTCGCCGCCGAGCGACGAAGCGGCGCCGCGCACGGGACGGCGAAGCCGCGCCATGCGGATGGGCGCGATGAACGAGGCCCCGGCCGCGCAGGCGGAGGCAGCCCTCGCTGGAGCCGAAGAGGCCGAGGAGGCCGAGGCCGAGCCCGCGAGCGCCGGGATGTGCGGCGCGGGCATGTGCGGTGCCGGCGGCTGCGGCGGATCTCAGTAGGCGACGCGGTCTCTCCCCGACGCCCTCGGCCTCGAGGTCGCGGGGGTCGACTACGGGCCGCGCGGAATCGTGGTCAACGAGTTCATGCGCAGCGTCAGCAATCCCCAGGTCTTCGCAGCCGGCGACTGTGCCGACACCCGAGCGCCGAATCTGACGCCGGTATCAGCCTACGAGGCACGGATTGCGTACAAGAACCTCCTCGCGGGTAAGGACGAGCGCCGAGTCGAGTATCCGCCTATTCCGAGCGCGGTGTTCACCCTGCCTCCGGTCGGTCGAGTCGGCATGCTCGAATCGGAGGCTCGCGCGGCGGGTATCGATATCGTCGCTAAGTTCGCGACGACCGAAGGTTGGTACTCCTCGCTCCGGGTCGCCGAATCCCATACGGCGTACAAGACTCTCGTCGACGCCAAGACCGGCCTGATCGTTGGCGCTCACTTCATGGGCCCCGGGGCCGAAGAACAGCTCAACGTCATCGCCCTCGCGATGAAGGCGGGCATGACAGCCAATCAGGTCAAGGCGACGATATTCGCGTATCCGAGCTACTCCTCGGACTTGGGCAGCATGGTGTGAACACGCCCACGGCGCGGACCGACGCGGTTCAAGGTGATGGCGACTTCTTCGAGCTACGTCGATTCACATCCTGGGCAGAACCGTTGGACGGGCCCGCCGGCGGATTAGTCGGGCGCGGCGCTGATCGCCCCGTTGGGGGAATCACGGCCCCACAGTTGGCATCGCCGAACTCGCAGCGTCGAGGGCGTCCTCGATTTGCTGTTGCGTGACCCTCTGGCCGACCGATGAGAAGCGCAGGATGTGGTTCGAATCGAAGACGAAGAGCCCCGGGATAGGCGGTACGCCGAAGGCTTCGGCCGAATCGACGTCCCGCATGACGGGGCCCTCATAGCCCCACCGCCGGACGACGCCCTCGGCGCGGTCGAGGGACCCTTCGTCGATGCTCACCGCCACGAAGGCGACGCGGTCGTCTCCACCCAAGCGAGCTCGGACCGCCTCCACGGCCCGGAGCTCGTCGCGGCATGGTTGGCACCAGCTCGCATAGAAGGCGACCACGAGGGGGCGTTCGCGTCCCGCCGAAGAGAGCCCGAGGGGTTCCTCGGACCGGCCGCGGACGAGCGAGGCGGGCATGGCGTCGCCGGGCGCGAGCGCCGCCCGCCGAGGGGCGTCGTCGGCGGTGGCGGCCTCGGTCGGAAGCTCCGCGACCGGTAGCGCCGAGACGTGGACCCTCGAGGGCTCGCCGTCGTCGCGGTGGCCGACGAGGAGTCGGTCGCCGTCTCGGATCATGATCGGGAATCCCGAGGCGCGCTCCGTACCGGTTGACGCGACTGGGATGGGGGCGCCAAGGTTGCCGTCCGGGTCGATACGGCGGACCCGTACTTCGGCGCCCCCGCCGGCGGTGCGAGCCAGCCAGCTTACGGCTGCTCCGTCGTCCGTGAGCGCGACGTCGACGCGGCCTGGTGGCTGATTCGGGTCGATGTCGATGGGCGCGCCAAAGCTCGCCCCCCCGTCCAGGCTCCATCCGAAGCGAACCGCGCCTCCGTCGGCCCCGGTAAACCAAGCGACGGCGACCCGCTGCCCGTCAGCGTCGACCGCCGGACCGTTCACCGGACACCCGGCGATCTCCCACCCGTCGCGGTGGACGGGCTGCGTCTCGGTGAATGATGCGCGCTCAGTCCCGGTACTTCGCCCCTCCGCGACGCTCCGGATGATGGAAATGTCTCTGACCTCCGCCTCGTCTTCACGGTCGCGGAATACGACGATGGGACCGTCGTTCGTGAGCACAGCGTCCGTTTGGCAGCAGTCGCACACACGTTCATCAATACGTGTCGCGGATCCTATCTCATCACCCACGGCGGCGGAGTAGACGGCGGTCGCCCCGCCTTCTTCGACCGAGGCCCGACCGTCGAGCCAGAAGAGCCGAATGCCGTCGGCGGTCGGCACCATCGAGACGAAGCCGTGCTCGGTCGGTGTCCCGTCACGATGGACGACGCCCAGCGCCTCGAAGCTCACCCCGAGATCGCGGGTCCGGGCGAGGCGAATTTCGTAGGCGTAGGGGGACTCCCCCGAGCGTTTAAGATGATGTACGTAGATGGCCCCATCTCCGCCGGCCATGGCGCCGGGGAAGTCTGCCCAATTCGCGACCAAGTCGGGGGCCTCGACCACCGTGGTCGGGGCCGTCCACGCTTCGCCTAGGAGCCGTGCGAAGCGCTGACGAAAGCCGTCGAGGTGAGGCTCGAGCCAGGTCGCGACGACCCCGTCGTTGGTAGCGACGAGATCGAGGCCCAGGGCTCCGGGGGCGGCCTCGGGGTCGAGGCGCTGCCATTCGGTCACGGGGCCGGGCGGCGTAAGGCCTGCTGTCGTTGGATCCGTTTCAGAACGCGCGGATTCCCCCTCGCAGGAACCGCAGCCCCAAAGGGCTGGAACCACCACGGCCAGCATGAGCAAGGGGGCGGCGCCGGCGGGGCTCTCGAATCGCATGGGGCGTTTCTACCCCATATTGCGTGGCGCGCGTTCCCCCGAGTCACTCGAATTCAGTGGTCGTCATCATCGTCATCGTCATCATCGTCGCCATGATCGTCATGGTCGCCGCGCTCTCCGTCGTACCCCCGCGCGATCGATAGCCGACCGGCACCGTCGGCGTAGGCAGCCCCGGCGCCGTGTTCGTAGACTAGGGCGCCGCCCGCCTCACCAGTGCGGTAGCCCAGGCCGAAGACGACAATTGTCCCGAGGGCCGCGGCGGCTGCGATGGGAAGGCCGGGGCGCCCGCCGGCCGCAGCCAGGCCGAGCAGCATCACCCCAAAGACCGCGCCGCTCGCCCAGACGAAGGCCTCCGCGGCTTCTTCGTGCCTTTCGATGGCGTCTTCCGAGATGACCTCCTCGACGCGTTCCTCCTCCGCCTCTCCGGACTGGAGTGCCAGCACCCCGGAGCCAAAAAGAAGGCCCTGGAGCAGGACGGCGATGGCCCAACCGCGAGCCGGGAGCCACTTACGCCACCACGCGACCACGAGCCCGGTCGCGATGAGGGGCATGAGTACGCCGAGAGCCATGGGGACGTGAACGAGCTTGGGATGAAAGAGAAGTGCGTCCATGATAGTGATCTCCGATGGTTGGTTGGGCTGGCTTCAACATCTCCTCGACCCTCCCCGGCGGCCATCCCCCATCCGTGCTATTCGTGGAATTTCAAGGCTTTGGACGAGTCTGACTTCACGCTTGGGAGGGGCCTCTTGGTCGGCGTCTTGTCCGCCTTCCTGGCCACCGCGCTTCTCGCCGCCATCGACCTCGTCTCGGATCTCCACGAAGGCACCACCGTCGGCCACGTCCTCACCGAGGGGGCCACCCTCGTGGTGGGTCTATTGGGAGCCGCCCTCGTCGCCCGGAGGCTGCTTCGGACCATCCGCCGGGCGGATGCCGCCGTCGCCGAGGCCCGTGAACTGGCGGGGCAACTCGAGGCCACGGCGGCGGAGGCGGCAGCTTGGCGAACCCAGGCCCGGGAGCTGATGGCCGGGCTCGGCGAGGCCATCGACGAGCAGTTCATCCGCTGGCGCCTCTCTCCCGCCGAGAAGGAGGTGGGCCTGCTCCTCCTCAAAGGCTTGAGTCACAAGGAAATCGCCTCGGTCCGTACCGTCACCGAGAACACGGCCCGGCAGCAGGCCCGGGCGATCTACCGAAAGGCGGGGCTCTCCGGCCGCCACGACCTCGCGGCGTTCTTCCTGGAGGATCTCATGTTGCCGCCCGGGGAAGTCGAGACGTCGTGATGCTGCCAATTCTGGCAAGCTTTGTCCGACGAAGCCGTTGCTCGCCCCAAGTCCCCTTGACTCTGGACTAACGTCCAGGGTCTAGACTCGGCCGATGTCGAAACCCGCGCCAGAGTCGCTGAAAATTGGAGAGGTCGCGACCCGGGCCGGCGTGCGCGTGGACACGGTCCGGTACTACGAGCGGGCAGGCCTCATCGCCGAGCCGCCGCGGCGGCAGTCCGGATTTCGTCAGTATTCCCCCGACGTCGTCCGAAGGATTCGCTTTATCCGGCGAGCCAAGGACCTGGGTTTTTCACTCAAAGAAATTCAGGAACTGCTCTCTCTGCGGGCCGATCCCCGGAGCACCTGCAAGCAGGTTCGGGCCCAGGCCGAGGCCAAGATCGCTGACATCGACTCCCGGATAAGCACGCTCCGCAAGATGAAGCGCGCCCTCTCTGAGGTGACCGCACCGTGTTCCGGCGGGGACGCCCCGGCGGCCGAGTGCCCCATCCTGGCCTCCCTCGACACCGACCCCGATTGATCGACCCGACGCTTCAGGAGACCGAAAGCCATGATACGAAAAGCAGTCATCCTCGGTGCGGCAGCCCTCGCTTCGGCGGGATGCCAGAGCGAACCCTCCGAGGTCCACGCCGAGCCAGCACCCACCGTCGCCGTGACCTCCGAGACCTTGGCCGAAGGCGAGCCGGCCCAGGAGGCGCCCCCGGCGGCCGCGGGTGAGGGCTCGGCCGGGGCCCCCGTCCCCGCTGACGCCACACTCGTGCGCATGCACATCGAAGGCTTGCTCTGCGAAGGGTGCGCGGAGGGCGTCAAGGGTATCCTCGAGGGCATCGACGGCGTCTACTCGGCAAACGTCGACTTCTCCACCGGGACGACGGAGGTGCGCTGTGACGCGTCTCGGGTTCGGCCCGAAGAGCTCACGACGGTTTTCGCTGACGCCGAGATGGACGGCACGCCCATGGACTGGGTCGCGACGATCATCGAAGGGGAGGGGCCGCCGAGCTCGTTGTGAAGGCCCGTGCGCTAATTTTCACGTTGGGCATGCTCTTCGTCGCGGCGCCCACACTCCCTCCCGCATCGTGAGCCACGGGGATCGGCTCTATGTCACCGACTCGGCAAACCACGTCGTTTTGGTTCTCGCGCGTGCCAACCCCACTTCGCCGCGGGCCATCGGACCGTCCGGCCCGAGGGAGGTGCCCCACGCTGAGGCCAAAACGAGACGGGAAAGGTCGGTGTCAGAGCGATGACCCCCCGCAATCGGCCTACTGCGACCTGCCCGTATTTCGCAGAGCGTGAACACCCGTCTCTCGTCGGGATGGCGTTCCCCTTCGAGATTCTTTGCCTCACTGGATCTGGGTCACCCTCGCCTCGATGTCGAAGGCTCCGAGGGCGCCCCGGGCGTCGTCGCGGATGTGAAGATGGCCCTGGGCCGTGTCCAGGCGGAACGCGCCGTCGGTGTCGATGGCCGTGGTCTCACCGTCCTCGGCGGAAGCCTGGAGGGGAGAGTCGGTGACGCCGCAAGGCACGAAGCCGTTGTTCTCTTGCCCTCCATAGACGACGACGTCGGCGCACGTCGCTGTGACCTTGCACCAATAGCCATCGGGGTTCGCCGGTGCGGGGCGGACTTCGAGGGTGACACTGCAGGCGTCACCGACGGAGACGCCCGGTGGCCCCGTCGTGATCAGGACCGTCGCGTTCACGGTATAGGAGGCCTTCTGGGGCCTGGGGTTCGCGGGACGGGCCTGGGGCGGCTGCAGCGGAACGGGCGCTCCACCGCCCATATCCGGGATGGGCCCGCCGCCGCCCGCGCTGGGGATGGGCCCCCCGCTGCTGAAGGGCTCGGAGACGGGGACATTGGACGTGAAGTAGACCGCGGTACCGGCTCCGCAACAGGTCCCCAAGACCGCGAGGAGCCCGCACCCAGCGGCGATCCAGGCGACGGGGGAGATCTTCTTTTCCATCATCGCCGTAGCCTAGGCACGGCGCCTCGAATCATGAAAGGGCCTTCGGCCTTCGGGACAGCTTACGCGCGCATTGCCAGTGTCGCTCGAGGGCGCCACAGGAAATTCCCTGTCGCCTGGGTGATGCCCCCCCACGGGCTGCGGGAGCCTACATGTCGAAATCGAAGTCCATATCGCGAATCAGATGGAGATCCTCGAGCGATGGGGTGGACGTTCATCGGGCGGTCTCGGAGCCATCGTGGCTGGGGAGCGCTCCCACGTCGCAGCGGCAGAACTTCGACTCAGGCCGGGACAGGAGCCTCGGTTTCGGTCCCGTCAGGTCCTCGGCGCCGAACCTTCCACTCTTCGACGGCGCAGTAGAGCACCGGCACGACGAAGAGGGTCATCAGTTCGACCAGCATCCCGCCAACTGACGGAAGGGCCATCGGAACCATGATGTCGGCGCCCCGCCCCTGGGAGGTGATCACGGGCAGGAGTGCCAAAATCGTCGTCGCCGTGGTCATGAGACACGGCCGTACCCGGCGGGTACCCGCCGTCAGCGTCAGGGCCCGGACGTCGTCCACGGACTTCGGAGGGTCGCGGTCGAAGGTCTGCTTCAAGTAGGTCGACACCACGACGCCGTCGTCGGTCGCGATTCCCACCAAGGCGATGAAACCAATCCACACCGCGACCGACATGTTGATCGTCCCGACCTGGAAGAGATCGCGCATCGGTGTGCCGAGAACATCGAAGTTCAAGAACCAGGGCTGGCCATAGAGCCACAACAACGTGAAGCCCCCGGAGACGGCGACCGCGACGCCCGTGTAAATGACCGCGGTGACCGCGACTCGATGAAACTGGAGGTAGAGGAGGATGAATACGAAGGCTAGGGCGATCGGAACCAGCATCATCAGGCTCTTTTCACTCCGAACCTGGTTCTCGTACGAACCGGCGAACTCGAAGCTCACCCCGGCAGGGACGACCAGCTCGCCGCTGGCGATTTTTGCCTCCAGGATCGCCTGGGCCTGCTCCACGGTCTGAACCTCGGCGACGTCCGGTTGGCGGTCGAAGAGGACGTAGCTCGTGAGGAAGGTGTCTTCTGCCTTGATGACCTGGGGACCGCGGACGTAGGTGATGTTTGCGAGCTGGGTCAGCGGGATGGGGTCGCCGGTCGATGTGTTGACGAAGACCCGCTCCAGGGCTTCGATGCTGTCGCGTTCCTCGCGCATATAGCGGACCCGGACGGGATACCTCTCGCGCCCCTCGACGGTCCGGGTGAGGGTCATACCCCCGAGGGCGACCTGCAGGACGCGCTGCACCTCGACGATCGACAAGCCGTAGCGACCGATGGCCTCGCGGTCGATCTCGATCTCCAGGTAGGGTTTGCCCACCACGCGGTCCGCGAACACGGTCCCCTCCTTGATCGCCGGCACCGTCTTGAGGATGTCCTCGAGGGCGAGCCCGAATGCCTCGATTACCTCGAGGCTGGGGCCGCGAACCTTGATGCCCATGGGCGCGCGCATCCCGCTCTGCAGCATGACGATCCGCGCGGCGATGGGCATGAGGACAGGGGCCCCGGTCATTCCCGGGACCTCCGCTGCGCGCACGATTTCGTCCCAGATGTCCGACGGCGAGCGAATGTGGTCCCGCCACTGGCGAACGCGTTCGCCGTTTTCGCTCACGCGGTATTCGGGGATGTAGGTGATGACCGTCTCGACCATCGCGATCGGGGCGGGGTCGAGGGAGCTTTCGACGCGCCCGAGTTTGCCAACCACTCGATCGACCTCGGGGATCTCCGCGATGGCCGCGTCCATGTTCGAGAGCATGC
>QMMC01000334.1 GCA_003647065.1 Deltaproteobacteria bacterium
CGACTCGCGAGGCCTTGCTCGAAACGACTGCACGCCGCGAGGGGGGTCGCGACGTCCCCGGCGACTCGAGCCGCCCGGAGTGAAGCCCGGGCCACCGACACAGGATCCCCAGCGCCGCGGCGCTCGACGGCTCGCCGCGGGGCGGCTAGCCGTCGATAGGGCCTGGCGTAGATTCGGCGCACCGCGGCCTCGTCGTTCGCCGGGGTGTCTTCGCGCAGAGCCTTGTCGAGGGTATCGATGGCGAGGGGCGCGACCGTCCCCTCATCGGGGGCCACTAGGACCACGATGCGGAAGGGCGCCTGCGTAAACGACGGACGAATGGCCAGGGGCCCTACTCCGCTCACCGTGTAGCGCCCCCTGGACCGGCAGAACGCGACCTCCGCGGGGCGCCCCAGGGCGAGCTGCGCGCGGTCCGCGAGATCGGCGATGGTCGACGCCGCGAAACCATCGAGGCGACCCTCTCCCTCGGTGATGACACGATTCGTACGTCGATCGACGCGCCACGGATTGGCGGCGGTCTCCCAGACTCGAATCTCGTCCGGATCGCCAGCTACCGGGTCGGCGCTAGCCGCCCTCCCCGCGGCGCCTTCCTCCATGACGACGACACGCACAGACAAACGGCCCAGCGCACCACCGAGGGCGGCTCGGACCTCCGTGGTCGCCACCGCGTCCAGGAAGTCGGCCAACTTTTCCGCCGGGTCGTCTCCCCGAGCCAACTCGACCCTGAACCCCGAGCTGCGTTCGAACCGCGCCCCCACCGCACGGCTCGGAAAGAGAGGGCTGAGCACCAACCGGACCCCGCGCCCGCGGATCTGGTCCACCGCTTCCCCGAGACGTCGATGAGGTGCGTCACCGCGAAGGCTCACGATGATCCCTTCGGCGAGGGGCACACCACGGGCCGCCAGATGGGCGAGAGCGAGAGCCTCTTCACCCAGGCCCTTCGCCTCGTCGATGGTGAGCGAGGCGAGGGACCGGACCCCCGAAGGGTAATCAGCCAGTAGCTGGACGCTGTCTTCCAATCACCGCTCGATGACTACGGCAACGGCCTCACCGCCACCGATGCAGAGGGTGGCCAAACCGCGCTTCGCGTCCCGGTCCGCCATGGCATAGAGGAGCGTGGTGAGGATCCGCGCTCCGCTGGCCCCGATCGGATGGCCGAGAGCCACGGCGCCGCCGTGAACGTTCGTCTTCTCGAGGTCGAACTCCGCCTTTTGGGCGCAGGCCATGGTGACGCAGGAAAACGCCTCGTTGACCTCGAAGAGGTCGATGTCCGACACCGAGAGGTCCGTGCGCCCGAGAGCGTTCTCGATGGCCCCAACCGGTGCGGTGGTGAACCACTCCGGCGCTTGCGCGTGGCCGCCGTAGGCCACCAAGCGAGCGAGGGGCGTGAGGCCATGCTTCTTGACGGCGTCGCCGCTGGCAAGGACGAGGGCCGCCGCGCCGTCGTTGATCTTCGAGGCGTTCGCGGCGGTGATGGTGCCTTCTTTGTCGAAGGCAGGGCGGAGCTTGGCCATCTTGTCGAGGCGAGCGCGCTTCGGCTCTTCGTCCTCCTCGATCACCTGCTCTCCCTTGCGGGACTTGACGACCACCTTCGCGATCTCGGGGGCGAGCTTACCAGCCTCCTGGGCGGCGATGGCGCGGCGGTAGCTCTCCTTCGCGAATTCGTCCTGGGCCTCACGGCTGAAGCCGAACTCGCTGGCACAGAGCTCTCCGGCCACGCCCATGTGGTAGTCGTTGTACGGGTCCCAGAGCCCATCGTGAACCATGCCGTCGATGATCTGGCCGTTGCCCATTCGATAGCCGGTGCGGGCCTTCGGCAGGAGGTAGGGCACATTGCTCATCGACTCCATGCCGCCGGCGACGACCACATCGGCGTCGCCGAGCAAGATCGATTTGCTGCCGAGGATGACCGACATGAGGCCAGATCCGCAGACCTTGCTGACGGTGGTCGCGGGCACGCTGTCGGGGAGGCCCGCGCCCTTCGCCGCCTGGCGAGCCGGCGCTTGGCCGATACCTGCGCTGAGCACGTTGCCCATGTAGGTCTCGCCGACCACTCCGGGATCGATACCCGACCGCTCGAGGGCCGCGGCGATGGCCGTCGCGCCGAGGGACACCGCGGACACTGCCGCGAGTTCTCCCTGAAAGGAACCGATGGGCGTACGCGCCGCCCCGACGATGAATACCTCTCGCGTCGTCATGCTGCCTCCCACCCGGCGGTCTGTCATTCGCCGGACGCCGGCTCGAGCCGGCCTTCCAAGTAGGGTCAATGCCCATCCGTTCGACCGGATGCAACCGGTCGCCTGTGGTCTCTCTCAGCCCGTCGGCGCATCCATCGCCGCGTCCGTCGCGGCGTCGGTGGCGGAATCCATGACCGGGGGCGTCCCGGAATCGACGATGCAGCTCGAGTCGAAGGTCCCCGAGTCGGGAGTTCCCGAGTCGATACCGCCATCCGGGGTCTGCAGCACGCAGTTTTCATCGACGTTGAGGGGGCCCCAATCGGCTGCGCGTTTCGCGAAGATCACCTCGCCGTGGGCCAGGGCCTCGAGGGTCACGGTGGTGCCGGACTGCACACGATGCATTCCCCCCGTGACCAGATAGCGAGGGTCATCGCAGTCCGTCGCCCCGGCGGGGCAGGTGTTGAGGGGGGTCACCTGGTGAGCGAAACGCCCCTGAAGCAGGCTGTCCGGGAGAGCGTCGTTGGGCGCGTTCCCGGCCCCGCTGAGGGTCACTTGGAGGATGCTCGCCGATTCTTGGAAGAGGGTGCCGGGCCGGCAGGCCGTGCCCGTGGAACCGGCGCCGATGGAGCAGGTCGACCCACCCGTCAGCAGGAGCGCTGTGTCGTCCATCGGGATCGCAGAGTGAAAGATGGTGGGCTCGTAAGAGCACGCGGGGATCTCCGTGGAGACCCCGATCCCCGTGGCGTTGATGCCGAAGCGAGTCACCGGCCGCCGCGAGGGATTGGCGGTCACGCCCTTGTTCACACACCCGTCACCGGAGACGCACGCGGTTTGCATGCCGCCGATGATGATCACGTCGTTCGCGCCCAACCGGGTCGCAGAATGAAAGGCGACCGGTTCGAACGTCCCTCCGACCATGTCACCGGGTGCGTTGACCGTCATCGCCGTGCCGGAAGAAGCGAAGAGCTGGCCGGCCAAGTTCGTGACGTCGGCACTCGAGGCGGTGCTGATGTTCCCGCCCCAGACGAAGGCGCGGTCGTTCAAGTCCCCGAGGAGCGTCGTGGTGTGCCCAAAACGGCCAGTATTACCCGTCGACCGAACCCCAGCGACCCCCGTCGCTTCGCGCGCCGCCGCCCGGTCGATCCACAGGTTGGGCGTTGCGAAGGTCCACGGCGAACTGCCAGGAGCGGGGGCGACGGTGGCCCCGGCGACCACCGGGATCATGGCCGTCCCGGGGACGTCATGGGCGGCCACCGCACCGAGAAGCTCTTCGGACTCCACCGGCGCGGTCGTGACCACACCGGTGCCGCGGTCATAACTCAAGATGACATCCGGCTCCGCGGTCGCGCCGGCGGTCAAGACGACGGGTGAGCCGTAGTAGTTGTTCCCGCTGACCTGGGTCGAGTCGAAGCCCATTGGGCTAGCGGAGGCGGAGAACCCGCCGGACACGTAGATTCGGTATACGTCATCGCTCGGGTCCGTCGTCAGCAGAGATCCAGCGAAGAAGACCCGGGCAAAGGAACCGGAGAGCTTTTCGATGCGGCCCTCCTGGGCTCGGTACACCTCGATGACGGGCTGCAGCTCGGCGCCGATGCCGTTGAGGTCGGTGGGACTCGCCCCCTCCTTGATACCACCGTAGATGAGCACGTCCCCATTGGGGAGGCGCGTAGTCTCGTGAAAGGCGCGTTCGACGAAGCGACGGGTGTCTGCGGTCGTCCCCGTAGCGTTCGGCCCCGCGCAAGAGGAGGCACCGAACTTGTACGCGCGAATCCGGATGGGCTCGGACAGGAACTCAGCCGGGGTGATGCCGGTGCGAATCGCTTGATGGGTCGGCACGATCACGCCCTCCACGTCCGTCCCAGCGTAGAGAACGGTGGTGATTTCCAAGTGAGTCGCATCGAGGACGGGGTTCTCGTCGTCCTCGCCGTGCAGCTGGAGTTGCATGTCGAAGCCGTTGGCCCCCGTGATCTTCGTGAGCGCGGACGCACCGAGGAGGCCGCCGCCATCCGCAGACACGTCCCCCCCGGTCGTCACGACGACCGGAGTGCAGGTGGCCGAGCCCGGCTCGCGCTCACAAACCGAGACCAAAGCGCACTGAAAGGCCGGAGCGGTGGCCGTCTCATCGCGGCAGCTCGGCTGTTCGGACTGGGCGATCTCGATCGTCATGTTGCCGGCGCGCTCGTCCTCGCTGCACCCGGCAACGAGGACGAAAAAGCAAGCGATGGCAGCGGCAAGGAATCTCACGGGCTCTCCTCCGGAACGACGAGCGACGTGAGGAGCCGCTCGCTGACAGTATACGGGTCATCGTGCCCCCGGGCGATGGCGGAGGTGCCCTCCACGAGGGCGCTCCGAAGCCGCTCCCGGGCGACCTCGACGAGGGTGTTCTCGAAAATGGCACGAAGCTCTGCCCCAACTCGAAGTTGGCGTCGAGCCTCGTGGCGGCTGGGCTCCTCGATGAAGGAGCGGTGGCCCTCACAGGCACCGATCAGCTCATCGATGCCCTCCCCGCGGGACGCGATGGTCTTATGGACCGGCGGCACCCACCGGTCGCCGCTCGCCCCGCGGGGCGTATCGACGCGGGCAGCGCCGTGACCGTGGGGGGACTTCGCGGCCCGGGCCATCTGAGCCCCCTGGGAGATCATCTGCTCGAGGTCCCGAACCGTCGCGTCGGCACCCTCACGGTCGGCCTTGTTGACCGCGAAAACGTCTGCGACTTCGAGGATACCGGCCTTGATGGCTTGGATGTCGTCACCGAGCCCCGGGGCCATCACGACCATCGTCGTGTGGGCCAAGCGCGCCACCTCGAGTTCGTCCTGACCGACGCCGACCGTCTCCACGATGATCACGTCGAAACCGGCGGCGTCGAAAACGTGCACGAGATCACCGGCCGACCGCGAGAGACCGCCGAGCTGCCCTCGGGTCGCGAGGGAGCGAATGAATACCCCCTCGTCGAGGAAGTGCCGCTGCATGCGGATGCGATCACCCAGAATCGCGCCGCCGGTAAACGGGCTCGTCGGGTCGACGGCGATGACCCCCACCCGGGCGTCGCGCCCGCGATACGCACGCACCAACTGGTCGACGAGGGTGCTCTTGCCAGCCCCCGGGGTACCGGTCACGCCGAGGATGTACGCCCGCCCCGTGTGCGGATAGAGTTCCTTGAGCAGGGAGACGAATTGCGGGTGCCGATCATCCACGAGCCGCATGGCGCGAGCCACCCCACGGATATCGCCGGAGACGACACGCTCGGCCAGAGCCCGCGTCTTTGCATTCGCGTCGGCCAAGACCTGCGGAAGCTACCTCCGGACGCCGGCCCTGTCGACGGCGGGTAGCCTAAAGAGAGCACTTCCCGCTCCGCCCAGCGTCTCGGCCAGAATTGACGAAGGGCCGTCCCATGAGGACGGCCCTTCGAAGGGTGGGCGATCGCAGATTTGAACTGCGGACTTCCTCCGTGTGAAGAAGGCACTCTACCACTGAGTTAATCGCCCGTTTCCGAACTCGCCAGAGCGAGCAGGGAGCGCGCTATTTAGCAACGGCCTGGCCCTTTCGCAAGGGTTCGTACGCCGCTCTATTTGTCCAGCTTGGCCCGGAGAAGGTCACCGAAGGTGCCAAAGCCCTGCTTGGCGGCCTCTTTGCGGTAGGCTTTGACGGCCTTCCGCTCCTCGTCGAACTCCATGCCCTTGATGGAGACCCGGAGCCCACCATCGCGATCGGTCCCGGCGACCTTCACCTTGATCACGGCGCCCTGAGAAATTTCCTTACGCCGTGAACCTTCTTCCCGGGTGCCCAATTCTCGGTTGGGCAGGTAGCCGCGGCCACGGCGGCCGAGGACGCCCTTGACCTGAACCTGAGCGCCGTTGTGATCGACCTTTTCGATCACGACCTCGATGATGGTCCCCGGCTTGAGGCTCTTCGGACGGTCCTTCGGGTCCAGCTTGCCGTCGGCGATGGCCTGGACGTCTGCCGGAGAGAGCTTGGACAGGGAAATGCGGCGCTGGCCCTTGTCGACGCGCTCGACGACGACATCGAGCTCGTCGCCGACCTTGCACGCCTGATCGGCGTGCTTGAGGCCCTTGCCGAGTTCGGTGATGTGCAGCAGGCCATCGATCCCAGGGATCAGCTCGATGAAGGCGCCGAACTCCGCAGTCCGAACCACCTTGCTCTTGCTATAGGACCCGGGGGTCAGGAGTTCCGCGTGCTCATCCCAGGGGTCGGCCAGATGCACACGCATCGACAGGTCGACGCGGCCGTGCTTTTCGGTGCTGACCTTCGAGACGCGGACCTTGACCTCGTCCCCCGCCTTCACGACGTCACTGGGTTTGTCGCCGCGATTCCACGACAGTTCGGACTGGTGGACCATGCCCTCGACACCGTCACCGATGTCCACGAAGGCACCGTAGTCGCGGACCTGGGTGACCCGACCCATGAGGTCTTCGCCGACCTTCAGGGACTTGAGGCGCTCTTTCCGGGCCTTCCGCTGCCCGCGCTCGAGGATGCTCTTACGGCTGACGACGAGGTTCTTCTGCCCCCCGCCCTTGCGGGGAGGAACCGTGAACTCGAGGCGCTGGCCGAGGAACTCGTGGGGGTCCGAAATCGCACCGAGGGACATGCCACTCGCCGGGCAGAAGACCCGAACACCCTCGACCAACACGTCGAAGCCGCCACGGTTGAAGCCGAAGACGATGCCTTCCACGCGCTGCTTGGCTTCCCGCGCCGCCGCGATGGATGCGCGAGTATGCCGCTTGTTGACCGCCCGATTGACGATGGCGATGTGTCCGCTTTCGGACACGGACGCGACGCGACCACGGAAAACCACACCGAGGGCCGGTGCGGCGGGGGCATCGCCCTCGCGCTTGGTCGGTGGAGCGACGGTCGGGGCTGCCGGCTTTTTATCAGCAGCGGCCGCATCGGCTCCGAGGGCATCTTCGGCAGTCGCCGCATCGGCTCCGAGAACCGCTTCGGCAGTGGCCGCATCGGCTCCGGGGGCCGCTTCGGCGGTGACCGCATCGGCTTCGGGAGCCGCTTCGGCGGTGGCCGCATCGGCTTCGGGAGCCGCTTCGGCGGTGGCCGCCTCGGCTCCGGGGGCCGCTTCGGCGGTGGCCGCCTCGGCTCCGGGGGCCTCTTCGGCGGTAGCCGCCTCGGCTCCGGTGCTGACGCCATCGGCAGCGCTCGCATCGGCGTTTTCGCTTTCGTCCGGCGCGGCAGCGGGGACCTCCAGCGCTTGGATTTCGCGAGGCTCCCACGCGTCGACGTACGCGTCGGCCCGTCCGAAGAGGTCGACCGCAAAGGCGCCGTCGAGGGCCCCGGCCACTCGGCCGGCCACGACATCACCGGCAGCGAAGGCCTGGCGCTTGTTCGCGTCGCCCTTGAAGTAACGAAGGAACGGGGCGTGGCTCTTTTTGTCGCCGTGGCCATGACCATGGCCATGGCCATGAGGTTGCGCGTGCGCGTGCGCATCGGGGGCGCCCTCGGCGCCCGGCGCCGCGACGTCCCCAGCGGCGCTCTTCTTCTTGCGGCGACGGCGGCGACGCTTTTTCTTGGCACCGCCCTCCTCCGACTCGCCCGCTTCGGCACTCGCTTCGGCGGCGCCGTTGCCTCCCTCGGCAACATCCGCCGGCGCACCGGCGTCGCTCGACGGCGCACCGGCAACGCTCGGAGCCGCGCCATCGTTCGACGGCGCTGCCACTTCGGCCGCTGGCGCAGCAGCGTCACCCGACGCTGCCGCTTCGGTCGGAGGAGCAGCCGGCGTCGGTGACGCACTCTGCGCAGCGACCTCGGTCGCTGGCGCGACGTTGGTGGAGTGGGCCGTTTCGGCCGACGGAGTCACCTCGCTCGGCGTCGGCGTCGCGCTCGGCGCAGCCGTTTCCAGGGCGGGGGATTGGTCTCGGGTCTCGTCTGTGTTGGCCATAGCTTGATGCCCGTCGGGAACGGGGCCGGCAGCCTAACCCTCGTTGCTACTCGTGTCGAGCGGGCCAATTCGCCCCCGACCCCAGCCCCTCCGAGGAGTACCCGGCGAGGGTCGTCAGACCTGCCCCAGGGCCCGGGCTTGCTCCCGCAATCGGGCCTCCATCGGGGCGTGGC
Source organism: Deltaproteobacteria bacterium (assembly GCA_003647065.1). Lineage (GTDB taxonomy): Bacteria > Myxococcota_A > Polyangia > Polyangiales > B10-G4 > B10-G4. Next base: position 8,256 of record QMMC01000334.1, read on the forward strand.
CGGCACGGCCGGCGAGGGATGCAGCGCGCTCGAGGGTGCGCCCCGCCGCGGGCGGGTCACCGAGGGCCAGGTGGGCCCGGGCGAGCATGGTGAGGGCGACGGCGGCGGCCCCGGTACGGCCGTTGCCCTCGAGGTAATCGATCGCCTGCACGATGCCGGGCACATAGGAAGCATCCGGGTGGTCCGCGATGGCCAGGGCCCCCTGGATTGCCGTCGCCAGGTGCGTGACCGTGCTGAGCTGGTGCCGGCGCCCGAGGCGGCGGGCTTCTTCGGCGTGCACCGCGGCCCTGGCGGGGTCATCGACGTCGAGGCGGCGTGCCGCTGCAGATACGTGGGCCCGCGCCGCCGAGGCTTCGGCCCCTTCTTCTTCGGCCA
>QMMC01000335.1 GCA_003647065.1 Deltaproteobacteria bacterium
CCTGACCGGGAACTCGAGGGTGCTGCCGACGGTGACCCCGGAGCCGAAGCCGATGATGGCGATGTCCAGGTCTTCGGGGCCCTCTTCGTGCATCAGGAGCGGGAAGGCCGAGACCATGATCTGCGTGGGCATGTCGTCGCCGTTGCTGGCGTCGACCTTGCCGTTGTTCTTGAGCGCGTAATGGCGGCCCCAGCGCTCGACGCTGACCGTCGTCGAGAGCCCGTCCGTGTAATAGACGATGTCCGGTTCGCCCCAGCTCTCGGGGTTGAGCACGTCCGCCGCGAGGGAGATTCGAAAGACCCCGAGGGTCATCTGGCTCAGGTTCCACCGGAGCATGGCGTCCGGCCCGTTGGTGCCCAACCACAGCAGGGCGGCGAGGGCTGGGATGAGGGGCGCCAAGATGTAGACGGTTACGGCGTGCCAGACGGGCACTCCGTCTTTCTTGGGAGGAGTGCCCGGCAAGGTCGCGTCGTCTCGCCCAGCCTCGGCCTCTTTGCTCTTCTTTCCCTCTTTGCTCTCCTCGGGTTCTGCTGCGCTGACGATGAGCATCATGAGCGCCAGCAGGAGGTTGAGCGCCATGCCGACGTGAAGGGTGCGCTCCATGCCGATGAGGGGCATCAGCACGAAACCCGGGAGCCAGGCGCCAATGATGGAGCCGACCGTGTTGCCCGCGTAGACCACGCCGACGTCGCGGCCGATGTTCTTGCCGCCGGTGGTCCAGACGCGGATGGTCAGGGGGAACATCGCCCCCATGCCGATGGCCGCGGGCAGGGTGCACAGCCCGGCGGTGACGAACATGAAGAACTGCACCGTGCCCACGTGTTCCGGGAGGTCGCTGACCGTCGTGACGAGGGACGCGAACGCAAACGGGATCTCGTCCTGAAACAAGTAGTTCGCAAAGGCAGAGATCGCGATGAGCAGCTGAATGATGGCGATGAGTAAGATGGGGTAGCGCCGCAGGACGAGCATCACGGCGAGGTAGAGGGCGATGATGCCGACCACCGTCGCGAGGATCGGCGAGAGGTGGCCGCCGAACTTCGCCGCGTTCCCGAGGCCCGCGAGGACGGGGATGCCGAGCATCACGAGGCCGGGGATGGGGTTGTCATCCACCTCGTCGGTCAACTTGGAGGCCCGCGACTTGGCGAAGACCGCGCCCCACATGACCGCGATTGGCGCCGCAAAGACGCCGGTGACGAGGAGGTAAGTGAGGAGGTCTTCGCCGGTGGCCCAGGGCACGTTCGCGAGGGCGAGGAGGGCTACCGCGCCTATCGCGGCGGCGGTCAGACGATGGCGACCCCGAACCATGAACGCCGCGCAGAGGGCGCTGCCCCCGGCGATGCCAATGAGGAAGGTCTCGAGGATCAGGGCGAAGCTGTAAATCGACGAGCCGATCGTCATCGACAGGGCCCGAACCCAGACGACCTCGTAGCAGAGGGCCGCAGCACCCGAGGCGGCGAAGGCGAAGTAAGCGGCCTTCCGGGCGATGGGCGGAATGGGTAGGGCGGTCTCGAGGGCCTCTGCCCCGGCCGCTGCGAGCTCGGCCTCTTCTGCCTTCTTGGCCTTTTTGCTCTTCTTCGGCGCCTTCTTTTCAGCCTTCTCTTCGGCCTTCTCTTCTGCCTCTTCGGTCTTTTCCGCTGCCGCCACTGCGGCCAAGTCTTTCATCTTGGTGGGCAGCCATTCGAGGGGCGTCCCGCGCTCCCACATGGAGCCGAGGAGCAGGCCGCGGAAGCTGAGGATGCCGATGCCCAGGACCAGGTTCATGGAGAGGGCGACGATGTTCGTGTAGGCGAGGCCGACGGTCGGCAGGAGGATGAAGCCGGCGAGGTTGATGCCGAGGACGGCGCCGAAGGTGTTGATGGCGTAGAGCACGCCGACGTTGCTGGCGGCGGCGCCGGAGCGCTGCTCCTGCTGCACGAAGTGCCGAGCCAGGAGCGGCAGGGTCGTCCCCATCAGGGTCGTCGGCACGAGGAGGATCGGCATCACGACGAGGAAGCGCGCCACCATGAACCCCATGGACTCGGCGCCGAGGCTGTTGCGGAGGGTGTAGTTGACGTCCGCGAGCCAGCCCTCGGGGTTCACCATGAAGGGGATCAACATGGCCCAGAGGCCGACGCCGAGCTCGGCGAAGGCGTAGGTGATGATCGGATGCTTGATACGGTCCGCGTAGCGTCCCGCGATGAAAGCCTCGAGGCCGAGCCCTGCCATGAAGAGCGTCACCACCGAGCTCATGGCGATCGTCGTCGCGCCGAACACGTGGTGCAGCATGCGCGACCAGATGTTCTGAAAAATCAGACTGGACGCGCCGCTCAGAAAAAAGGCGACGTAGGCGGCGTAACGCTGCACGGGGCTCCCTCAGCCCCACCAATCACAGGAAATCCTGCCGCGGAGCCGGCGGAGTATAGGCGCGGCGAGGGAGGGTCGTCGAGGGACGAAAATTACCCGTTAGGAGCCTCAAAGGGGCGGATAACAGCCCAGGAGGGGACCCGTGCAGTCGGACGGGGTCAGCATGGCGTCGTGGCAGGCCGTGTAGGCCGTGTTCTCGGCGTCGCAGGCCGGGCAGGCGCCGCCCGATGTGCACATCGCCGCCGTCTTGCAGGCGTCCAGGCACCCATACTCGCGATCGCAGCCCGCCATCGTCCCGCAGGAGTAGTAGCTCTGGTCCATGCACGAGGCGCAGGCCACGGGGTTGGCGTCGGCGAGGATGCAGCTGTTGATGCAGGCTACGTCGGTGCCGCAGCCCAGCAAGCAGAAGAGGGTGGCAGACTCGCACGAGACGGTCGGGGAGGGGACTACCACCGACGGACACATGGCGCCGCCATCGGCGTCCGGTCCGGCGTCGGTGGCGGTGGCGCCGGTTCCCGTGTCCGCGCCCGCATCGGTGCCGGCATCGGTGCCGCCGGTCCCGGTGTCTGCGGCGGTTCCCGTGTCTGCGCCCGCGTCGGTGCCGGTGCCCGTGTCTGCGCCGGTGCCCGTGTCCGATGAGGCGTCCGCTCCGGCGTCGGTGCTGGCGTCGGAACCGCCGGTGCCGGTGTCCGAGGAGGCGTCGGCCGAACCGGAGTCCGAGGGGGAAGCCGAATCCCCGGCGTCCCCGGCGTCAAAGCCGGCACCCGAATCCGTGACCGGTTCGCACGTACACGCGCCGTACCCGGCGCCGTCGAGGGAGCAGACCTGGACCCCCGGTTGTCCATCGGGGCGGCAGGTGCATGTTTGAGTCGCCCGGGGCTCGCAGACCGTGCCCCCGGGTCCGCCCCCGTCGTCGCCGCAGCCCGCAATCATCAAGGCCGAAGCCAACACCGCACTCCAGACCAGTCGTTCCATGCTTTCACTGTGCCGTGGCGCGCCGCCGGGCGTCAATGCATTCACGGGAAGCCCAGGTAGCGGCTCGAGAGCAGGCCGACCGCGAGGCTCGTTCCATTCACCGCGAGGCTGAGCAGCAGGGCCCGTTCGAGGGTCATCCCAGGCAGGCGTGGTCGGCTCCATCTGAGGTACGCCGCCTCCGCCAACCACGCGAAGCACTCGGCCAGAATGAGGGCTTCGAACCACGACAGGGGCACGGCGGGGTGGAAGAACACGAACCACACGATGGGGTGGGTGAGGGCGCTCGGGACGAGGGCGCGCCAGAACGACAGACCTCCGAAGCGCATGTAGAGGGGCGCTTCGATAGCTTCGGTCAGCAGGAACGCGAGGAACCACGTCAGCCCATAGCTCACGGCGGGGCTCCCTCGAGGGGCAGCCAGGTGCCCCGGACGAAGAGCCATGCCAGCATCGCGAGCTCGAGGGGGCCATGGAAAAACGCGAGGCGCAGGTAACCGTCCCGGGAGCCCCAGGAGTCCACGGCGGCCCAAAGCAGGAGCCCTCCCATCACCGCCGCCGCGACGAGGAGGGTCGGGGCGCCGAGTTCTTCTTCGAGGGCGCGGTAGCTGGAGACGAAGCCGCGAACGCCCCGCCGCGTTCGCGCTTGCTCGGGGATGACGCGTAGCCAGCTTGCGTAGTGCACGCTCTGAGCGAAGGCGTAGAAGAGAACGATCCGAAGAGCGACGGCTTGGTCTTCTCCAGGGGCGAGGCCCCAGGCCAGCTCGCGAAAGCTCGGGTCCCGGGAGGCGCGGGCCAGGGCGCCTTCCGTGAGGGGCTCGAGGGTGCCGAAAAGGAGCGCGACACCCGCTGTCACGAAGAGCGCGAGGGGCACCACGCCGCGCCTAAGATGTTCGCGCCGCACGGCGAGGAGGGCCACGAAGACCACGGCGATGAGGTTGTGCAGGTGGGCGAAGGCCAGGCGCGAGGCCGTCTCGTCGTAGGCGACCACCAGGGTGATAGCGGCGCAGGCGGCCAGCACGACCCCCCGGCGCCGCCACGCCCCGGCCCCAATGGCGGGGGCGACCATCGCCGCTGCCCCGACACTGGCGATGCCGAGGTAGAGGGACGGCCAGAGCCACAGCCCCGCGAGGAGCGGTAGGACAACCCACCGAAAGCCCGGGGCGCGGTGGGCTCCCGGCTGAACGATCAGGTAGCGCACGTCGGCGAGAAGGTGAGGGACGCCGAGGATGAGGGGGCCGTAGAGCAGCAGCAGCCGGGGCGCGAGGACCGTCGCGGCAAACGCGAAGCCGATGCCGATGCTCGCGACGACCGAGACGCGAAGACCTCGGTCGCGGAGCAGCGGCCGAACCCAAAGCCCTGTGGCGGCGAGCACGCGACCGCGGACTGCATCGAGCCCGCGCAGCGGCCCGAGGATCACCACGCGGGGCCCGGTCCGACTGACGCCGCGCGAGTCGATCAGCCGTTCCGCCGCCGACGGAGGAAGAAAGCGGCCCAGGCGAGGGCCACGAAGGCGAGGGACCCCAAGGGCGTGACCCCCGAGCCCGGGCCCGGGGCCGCACAGGAGAAGAACGAGTCGTCGTCCTGCGGTTCCTCCGGTTCTGGGCCGGGGGGGACATCGGCGGGCGGGTTGACCACGGGTTCTTCGACGGTGTCCGCGGGCGGGTCGGCCGCTAGCTCTTCCACGGTGTCAGCAGGTGGGTCGGGCACCGGGTCCTCCACGGTGTCCTCGGGCGGGTCGGCCGGCGGAATCGTCGGTGGTGTGGGGGGAGGGGCCACCACGCGGCATTGCAGAGGGGGCCCCAAGTCACTCTCGACCGCGACGCAAGCGCCCCGTTGCCCGCCCCGCGTTCGGCACGAGGCGCCAGCCGTTTGGCATTGGGGTCGCGCAGGGCCGATATCGGCGGCCACTGGCGCCGTCAGGAGAAGGAGCAGCCCCAGGCTCCCGAACGAGATCGAATTCAGCATGAGGTTTCCTCGAGTTCGCCGGGAAGGTACCAGAGAGCGTCCTCCGCGTGTCGGCTGGCCACCCTGCCATTTCCGCGAGATACTTCGAGAGCTCCGCATGACAACGCATTCCCCCCAGCTCGTCGTCGCAGTCATCCTAGGGCTCGCTCTCTTCGCGTCGGGGCTTTCCTGTCCAGCCTCGGCCTCGGCCCAAGGCGACCCATCGGGCCGCAGCGCCCGCGCCGCACGGCTGAGGTCCATGGGCCAGGCCTATGTCGCGGCGGGGGATCCCGGCAGCGCGATGGCTTACTTCCGCGACGCCATCGCCGCCGACCCCCGGGACGCCGAGAGCCATGTGCTGCTCGGGCGCATCTATTTGGACCGAGATCGACTCGACGACGGCCTCCACGTGCTCTCCGCTGGCCTCGCCGTCCGTCCCGATCACGGCCCCCTCTGGCGAGCCCTCGCCGAGGGCTTCCAGGCCCAAGGGGACCTCGGCCGCGCTGGCGCCGCCCTCCGGGAACTCACCCTTCGAATGCCCGGCGACTGGGAGGGGCACCTCGCCCGGGCCGAGCTCGCTCGCCGGCGGCGGGCCCACGCCGAGGCCCTCGGCAGCTATCGAGCACTGGTCGCCCTGGCCGCTGAAGGCGCCCCGGTCCCGGCCGCGGCGGTGGCCGAGGCGCGGCGCTATGCCGCCGCCCTCGAGGTATTGCTCCGGGAGGTCGACCCGGTCACCGGCCCGGACCGATGCCGCGATGCGTCGCCGGTCCGCCGGGCTCTCGCGGGTTGTTGAGGGGGACGGGCCTCATCCCGACCGTCGACGCCACTTCCGGGCGAGGACCATCGAGCCGAAGATGGCGAGCACGAAGAACGCCGCGAACCCCGCGGCGAGATACGCGACGGTCAGATCCCCGCGGTCGTAGAAGAGGAACGCGGCCACCGCGGAGGTGATGCTGAAGAGCGAATAGATGACCTGGTGGCCGAGGGAGTAGAGGAGGTTGGCGCTTCTGCCGAAGCCCCGAAAGCGCATCTCGAGCTCGCCGCGCATCGCCTTCTGTAGATACTTGCGGATGTCATCGGGGACCGTGAGGGCGTTCATCGCCGAGTCTTTGACGGCGTTCACCATCAAGGTCGCAAAGTCCCGGTCCTCGCCGAAGATGAACTCCTCGAGGTAAGGGCGGATCACGGAGATCGGGTTCATGTCCGGCGCGAGGTGGGTGCAGACGCCGCCCATCAAGAGCACCGTGCGCTCGAGGAGGACCCAGTCCTTCGGCACCTGAAAGGCGCTCGTGAGCTCCCGAATCGAGAAGTCCTGCCGTTGAAAGTCGAGGAGGTTCTCGATGCCCATCTGCGGGTCGATCTTGATGTCCTTGAGGTTGAGGCTCTCGAGCTGCACCTGGTCTTGGAAGCGGCGGTGCACGTACTCGATGATGCGCTCCGACGCAGCCTCGGCTTCCGCCCCTCGGGCGCTGAAACCCATCGTGCGGAAGGACCGATAGATGGCGCCCGAGTCTCGCTTGAGCACCGCCTCGAGGAGGTCCGGGATACCTTGCTTCATCGCCGGCGAGAGCTCGGCGACGGCACCGAAGTCGAGGAGGACGATGGTCCCGTCGCGGGTCACGAGCACGTTCCCGGGGTGTGGGTCCGCGTGATAGAGCCCGTCCTCGAAGACCATCTTGCAGTAGGTCCGGATGAGACGGTTGGCGAGCTCGTCCCGGTCGATGCCCCACGCATCGAGGGACTCGAGGTCGCTGACCTTCGTCCCATCCCAATAGGCGCTCGTCAGCACCCGGCCCGTGCAGAACTCCGGATAGAGGCGGGGCACGGCGACGTCTTCGAAGCTCTCGAGGTTCTTCCCGATGCGCTCCATGAACGCCGCCTCCCGGACGAAATCCAGCTCGGCCTCGATCATCTCGCGGATCTGGCGGTAGATGACGTCGAGGCCCTGGAGGGGCACGAACCAGCCGACGATGACCATGATGCGCCAGATGGTTTTGAGGTCGATCTGCACGATGGCGTCGATGTCGGCGTGCTGAACTTTGATGACCACCTCGGTGCCGTCTTCGAGGGTGGCTCGGTGGACCTGGCCGAGGGATGCGCTCGCGAGGGGCGTCTCGTCGAAGGTTCGAAAGACCTCCCCGGGGGGGGCGCCGAGCTCGTGTACGACACGCCGGGTGATCTCGTCGATGGGCCTGGGGGGGACCTGGTCCTGGAGCGACTCGAGGGGCTTCCTGAACTCCTCCGGGAGGAAGTTCGTCATGATCGAGATGAGCTGGCCGACCTTGATGAAGAGCCCCTGGAGCTCGACGATGGTGGCCTCGATGCGCTTGGCGTTCACGGCGTGGACCCGGGGCAGCCGGGCGTCGTACCAGCTGCGACCGAGGACCCGCCCGAAGAAGCCGAGGGTGAGGTAGCTGTTGATGACGACGAAGGTCGTCCAGTACGCCTTGACGAAGCGCAGCCGCCGGGCCGCCGGGTTACGGAAAGCCAGCGTTGTCAGCTTTGCCGACGGCTCGCTGCCGACGGGGACCGGATCGTGCACGGCTTCGGACATATACCCCGAGGCCGAGGGTAACAGGCCCTACTGCTGAGATTGCAGCGTCGTTCGGACCGCGCTGGTGGCCTTATCCACGAGTTTCGAGGCGATTTCGAGCTCTTGGGTGTAGCGATAGACGCCCGCCTGGAGCGAAAGAATGTCCTCGTTGCTGAGAACGCGGCCTCCCCGACCCGCTCGAACTGCCGCGTCGAGGCGGTCCTGGCCGTCCATGATGCTCCGGGCGGCCTCGGCGAGGGCCTCCCCGAAGCGGCCGCGGCCATCCCGCGCGCCCGGGATGCTCTCGGGGGCAGCCACCGCGGCGCCCGGTTCTATCTGGCCGGTCCGGCCAATGCTGAGGTGCGACATCTCTCGGGCTCCTTTGGGGGCTTTCGGGGGGGCTCTTGGGTGAGCCGGGCCCTTATCGGCCGAGAGCCGCCCGAGTTGCGTGTCGTCTTCTTAGAACGGCCCGAGTCAGCGCTCTTGGAGGGACCGGCGCAGGAGATCGAGGGCCTTGCCGTGGATGCGGCTGGCCCAGGACTTCGAGATTCCGAGCTCCGCCGCGACCTCGTCGAAGCGGCGCCCATCGAAGTAGAACCCCTTGACCAGGGCTCTCTCGCGGTCGGGCAGCCCTTCGAGGGCGCGGCGAACTCGGATCGCCTCGGTCCGAGCGATGACGTTGGCCTCCGGCGTCTCGACGGCCTCGGCTTCGTCTTGACCGAGGGAGGCGATCACGAAGGAGGCGGTCAGCTTCCCGAGGACCTCGTCGGCACGCGCGAGGTTTGCTGCGGCGTCGCCCTTGGCTGGGC
>QMMC01000336.1 GCA_003647065.1 Deltaproteobacteria bacterium
CCGGAGCCGGATCCGTTCCCGTTCCCGTTCCCGTTCCCGTTCCCGTTCCCGTTCCCGTTCCCGCGACGGGCGATGGGGAGGCCTTGGGCGCCGCGGCCGACCTGGGTTCGCAGGTTGTCGAGGTTGTCGAGGGCGGCGCGGAGCTGGGCCTCCATTTCGTCGGCGCTCATTTCCCCGGATTCCGCCGCGGCGTCATCGGCGGCCTGGTCGTTCTCGGTCGCGCTCACGTCTTGCATCGCCTCGGCGAGGCGCTCGCGCTCCTCGGCGGACAAGCGGGCCCAGGCCTCGCCCATGGCGTCGACCATCGCCTCGGTGAGCTGTCCGTCGGCGCCTTCACGGTCGAGGCGCTCGAGGGCCCGGCCCAGACCGGCGTCGGCCAGTTCGGGCATCGCCTCGGCGAGCTGGCGAGCGAGCGCCGCCTGATGGGAGCGGCGTTCGAGGAGTCGCTCGCGGCGTAGCAGAGACTCCGCCATGCCCTCGTCTCCAGCCTCCCGGGCGGCCTCCGCCGCATCGCGGAGGCCCTGCCGGGCCCGGGCCCGGTCGGCGGCCTCGCGACGGGCGGCGGCACGGGCGACGGCTCGGTCGAGGGCGACAGGATCACGGTCCGCGAGGGCGCGCTGCATCTCGCCTTCGCCATCCAAGGCGAGGACCGCAGCGTCCCGGGCACGACGCTCGGCCGCCGTCTCCTGCCGTCGCGCCGCTTCCACCTGCTCGCGCATCTGGGCGATTCGGTCGAGGGCATCTCGCTCCTCGGTACCCTGGCCGAGGTCTCGGCGGAGCTCTCGGGCCTGCCGGGCCGCCTCCCGAAGAAGCTCCCGACGCTCGGGATCCCGGGCTTGATCCGGGAGACGTTCGATGCGGCGCAGCTCCGGCGCGTCTTCGATGGTCACCACCTCAGACCCAGGCGGAGCAAGCGACGCCGGTGGCTCCGGCGGGGGCGGGAGAAGAATGGCGGCGGCGAAGAACGCAGCCGCGAGGGGAAGCCCCCAGGGCTCGGTGCCCACGATCCGAGGACGCACGTCCTGGACGGTCGCACCGCCGAGGGCCTCCTCGGCCCGGTCTCGGACCTGGTCGGCAAAAGGCCCCGTGTCGTCCGCGGCGAGCTCGAGGGCCGTGACGATGGAGGCCTCCGCGTCGAGGCGCTGGTCGAGGTAGAGCGCCACGTCGCCTTCACTCGGACGTCGCCGCGCGGCGCGAACCCAGCCGATGACTGGACCCACGACCAGGAGTCCGAGGAGGGGCAACCGCGGAAGGTCGGGAAAGACCAGGACCGCCGAGAGCGAAGCAGAGCCTGTGACGACAGCGGTGGTCAGAGACGCCGCCAGGACCTCGCGGACCAGAAGCGCTCGCCGCACCAGCCGCACCCACTGTGGAAAATTCCCCATCGCGCCGGAGCCCACCACCATAACGAACGGTCAGCCCCCGGAATACCTTCCGCTTTCGAGAACAGCTTTCGGCTTTTGCTCGATTCATGGCTCACCGGCTGATCCACTTGCCGGCCCCAGGATGCAGGCCGGGGCGGGTTTCCGAGGAAAACGGACCAATTTCTCTCGGCATGGGACGTGCTCTATGCGCAACCCATGGATAACGGGATGAAAGCCATACTTCGAAATAGCCTGGTCGGCGGCGCCCTCGTCGCTCAGCTTCTGAGCGGCTGCATGGCCGAGACGGCCTCGAGCGCGGTCGCCAAGCCGGCGGACGGCAAGGCCGACGCGGTCTCCCGGCTCTGCGCCGACGCCGGGGAACCGGCGGATTGCGACATCTGCGACGTCCGAAGCTGGTACGGCGACGGAGAGTGCGACGAGTTCTGCACCTCACCGGACCCCGACTGCGGTACCGCAGCGCCGGTATGCAGCTACGACATCGTATCGCCCCTCGGTGATACCAGCGCCGACCTCGAGGCGCTCTCGGGTCGGGCGCGCCGGGTCACCTTCGAGAACATCGATTCCCTGACCGGCACCGAGATCGAGCAGATCATCGCGGCCGTTACCCTCGAATACACCGACGTCGAGGGACTGACCTCGGAAGAGATCTTCGCCGAGGCCGACGCCGGCGAGTTCTTCCTCGAGCCGGTCACCCAAGGCGCCGTGACCTACGACTGGGTGCGCTTCTACGCCGGTGACACCGAGGTGGGCACCGTCTTCGAAGACGGCACGACGCGCCCGGTGGCGTCAGTCAGCGACGGCGATCTGCGAGGCTGCACCGCGCCCGATGCGCCCTCCCCCGATGGGCCGACCCCGGCGCCGACCACCGAGTCCTATATCTGTGACTACGCGCCCCACCCCTTCGCCGACTTCAGCTACGACCTCGAGCCTGGCGCCCGGGCGACCTACGCGCGCAGCGACGTCGCCGATATCCCCGAGGTTACGGCCGAGCAGATCTTCGCCGCCGCCCGGCACCGAGACGGAGTCGCCGCCGACGCCGACCTCGTCGCGGCGTTCGACATTTCGGACGACGACGAGTTCGACGTCCTGCGCCTCGAGGTCGGTGGGGCCCAATACGACTGGGTCCGTTGGTGGGCCGGCGACACCGAGGTGGGGATCATCTTCGACGCTGACGCCGTGTCCATCGTCGCCGAGATCGGTGACCAAGAAGTCATCGGCTGCCGCACCACCGACCGCTGACCGACAGCTCAGTTGGCTTCGAGCTCTCGAATGGCCTGCCGCGCTGCGCGATTGCCGCGGTCGAGGCGAAAGGCTTCTCGGTAGGACTCGAGGGCGAGGCCATCGCGGCCGGCTCCGCGGTAGGCCCGGCCGAGGGCCGCGTGGAACCCGGAGTGAGTCGGGGCCAGGCGGACCGCTTCCTGGTAAGCGGCGAGACCCGCTTCGGTCTCTCCGATGCGCAATCGTGCCGCCCCGAGCCCCGCAAAGGTCCCGGCGTGCACCGGATTCATCTGCGTCGCCGCCTCGTAGGCCGAAGCCGCTTCGGCGTAGTCTCCGGCGGCGAAGAGCGCCCGGGCCTCTTCGCGAAAGGCCTCGAAGTCGTCGAGGTTGGGCTCGACAGCGACGACGATCGAATCACCGAAGCCGAATTCTTCCAAACCGTCGTTGGCGTTGCCGTCTTCCCTCGCCTCATCGGCGCCCTCGCCGGCGCCGCCGGACGGCGCTTCGGCCGTACCGAAGTTCGATGACTCTGTTTCGCCGTCGCCGCCGCCGCTGACGACCATGACGAGAGCGAGGAACATGACGGCGAGGGCCGCCCCACCGGCCATCATCACCTGGCGCCTCTTGCCCACGAACTTGTCGAGGCCGGGAATCGACACGGAAGGCTCGGTCTCCGGCGAGATGGTCGGGCGGGTGCCGTCTGGGGTGCCGCCCTCTTTGCCCGCGGCGGTACCCGCAGTCCTCACCGCCCCGTTGCCGTCCCTCGCATCACCGGCGGTAATCGAGCCCGGAGAAAGGTCGCCGAGGATCTCGAACATCGCGGTGGCCGTCTCGAGGCCAGCCCCGACCGCAGCCTGGAGGTCGCGACCGTGCTGTTCGCGGAGGTCCGAGAAGGTGTCCGCCATGACCGCCGCGACGTCCTTGCGACGTAAGACGAGGCCCTCTCGCTGGGCGATCTCGTCGAGGGCCGCCCGCATCTCGGCGGCGTTCTGATAACGCTGCGCCGCGTTCCTCTTGAGGGCCTTTTGGATGACGTCGTCGAGGCCCTTCGGCAGCTTGCGCGCCGAGACGAAGCTCAGCCGGGGGATCGGAGCGGAGAGCGCCTTCTTGATGGTCTGGGCGGGGTCGGCGGCGAAGAAGAGTCGACGACCGGCGAGGGCCTCCCACATGATGATCCCGAGACTGAAGAGGTCACTGCGTCGGTCGACCCGGCCTTCGATCTGCTCGGGCGAGAGGTAGGCGAACTTGCCCTTGCGCACGTCCGGGTCGGTCTCGGTCATCTGCGTCGCGGCTTTGGCAACGCCGAAGTCCAGGATTTTCACCACCCCCGCATAGGAGAGCATGATGTTCGCAGGGGTGATGTCGCGGTGCACGACGCCGAGGGGGGAGCCATCGAAGTCGGCGAGCTCATGGGCGTAGTGCAAGCCTTCGAGGACCTCGGAGGCGACCTGAATGACGAGGTCTACCGGCACGTCCTCACCGGCGCGAATCTTCCGCCGGAGGATGCGAGCGAAGGTCTGGCCTTCGAGGAACTCCAGCGCCAGGAAGTGCCGGCCCTCGTGGGAGTCGAACTCGAGGGTCTGGACGACGTTCGGATGCTCGAGGCGAGCGCCGAGGCGGGCCTCGTCCATGAACATCTCGACCAGGCGCTTGTCGTCCTCGTAGGCCTCGCGCAGGCGCTTGATGATCACCAGCTTGCGGAACCCCGACATGCCCGCGGCGATGGCCAGGTAGATATCGGCCATGCCGCCACGACCGGTCCGCGCGACGAGGGTGTACTTGCCGAACGACGTCGGTGGGATCGCGACCACCCCGGTCGGCGAGACCATCGCGCTCGTATCGTCGTTGCTTTTCCCCATTGAGGTCCCGCGAGCCGTCCCCGCCTACGCCCCCCGCCGCACTTCGTACCCGATTACGGTACTGACCCAGCACGGGACGGATCGTTTGGGGGATGGTAAAGGATTCCCAATGCCTAGAAGAGCACAGATGTGGGGCTCCCTCGGAGAGGAAGTCGACGTCCTCGTCATCGGCGGCGGCATCACCGGAGCCGGAATTGCGCGAGATGCCGCCCGCCGGGGGCTCAAAGTGGCCCTGGTCGACATGAATGACCTGGCCTTCGGGACCAGCAGCCGGAGCAGCAAACTGGTCCACGGCGGCCTCCGGTACCTCGAGCAATACGAATTCAGCCTGGTCTTCGAAGCGGTCTCAGAGCGGCGAATCCTGATGGATCTCGCCCCCCACCTGGTCAATCCGCTGGGATTCCTCTTCCCGGTCTTCGAAGACTCCAAGCACAAGCTCTGGTTCATCAACGCCGGCATGTGGCTCTACGACGGGCTCTCCCTCTTCCGGTCACCGAAGATCCACAAGAAGCTCAAGGCCAAGGACATCGCCGAGCTCGAACCGGCGATGAAGCAGGATGAGCTCGTCGGGGCGCCGCTCTACTACGACTGCTCGACCGACGACGCCCGGCTGACCCTCGAGACGGCCATCGACGCCGTCCGGGCCGGGGCCACGGTCACGACCTACGCGAAGGTCGACAGCCTGCTGAAGAGCGAAAAGGGACGGATCCACGGCGCCGTGGTCCGCGACGTCCGAACCGGCACCGTCAAGGAGGTGCGCGCCCACGCCGTCATCAACGCCACCGGGCCCTGGACCGACGACATCTTGTCCCTCGGCAAGGGGCACAAGGCTTCGCTTCTCCGCCCGACGAAGGGAGTGCACTTCGTCGTCGACCGCGAAAAACTTCCGATCTCCAACGCCATCGTCTGTCTGCATCCGACCGATGACCGAGTGCTCTTCGCGGTCCCCTGGGGCGACCGAACCTACGTGGGCACGACCGACACGGACACCGAGGAAGACCCATCGGAGATCGCCGCGACGAGCGACGACATCGACTACCTCCTCGACGCTGCAAACGACTATTTCCCGACCTGCCCACTCACCCGCGCCGACGTGATCTCGACCTGGGCCGGGCTCCGGCCGCTCATGGCCCCCGAGGCCAACGAGAACGAAGTCTCCGAGTCCAAGGTGAGCCGAGAGCATCAGATCATCATCGGGCAAGACGGCCTCATCACCATCGCCGGCGGCAAGCTGACGACCTACCGCCGCATGGCCGCCGAGGTGGTCGATACGGCCGTGCGCCTCCTGACCCTGATGGGCGTCGTCGATCGCAAGGCCGTAAAGGGTTCGACCACCGACGAGGAGCCTCTCCCGGGGGGCGTCGACTGGCCCGATGACGACGACCACGAGGCGGTCGCGGCGGAGGTCGTGGCCGCGAGCGGCGACCTGCTCCCCGGGGACGTCGCTCGACACCTCGGGGACACCTACGGCGGCCGGGCGAAGGAACTCGCCGCCCAGATAAAAGAGACCCCGACCCTCGGGGAGCGACTCATCCCGGGCCGCCCAGAGATCATCGGACAGGTCGACTGGGCTGTCGAAGAAGAGCTCGCGACCGAGGTCAGCGACGTGATGATCCGGCGAACCCAGCTCTTCTATCGTGACTTCGACCAGGGGCTCGGCGCAGCGGATACCGTCGCCCAACGCATGCAGGGCTTGCTCGGATGGGACGACGCCCGGCGAGACCAGAGCCTCGAAGCCTACCGGGCCGACGTCGCTCGATCCCGCAGGTGGCGGGACGGCTGAGTCACGCCGTTCAGTCGTGCTTCGCGAAGTGCGCGAGCAGACGCTCGTTGAGCGCGGCGGCGTACTGGAAGGTGATGCCGTGGCCCGCGTCGGGGTACTCGACGAGCTCGGAGTCGGGGATGAGCGCGCTGAGGCGGTCGCTTTGTGTCGGTGGCACCAGGAGGTCGCGGCCCGGCTTGATCACCAGGGTGGGCATGGTGAGGCCCCCGAGGCGATCCGCTGTGGCATGGCTGAAGAGCGCGCCTATCTGAGCCAAGAGGGTCGCCCGGGGAATGGGCGTGCCCACCTGATCGCGGACCCGCTCGTCCAGTCCACGGGACTCGGCGGAGGCGAGAAACTCCATCGGATAGAGCAGCTGGTGCAGTGCCGTGAGCCGAGCATCGCGGCTCCGGGACAGATGCACGCGAAGGAAGCGCTTGATGCCTTCTCGCCCCGGAAGGACCGGCATGGAGCCGCCGGCGTGGGTCGCGATCAGCGTGAGGCTTCGGACTCGGTCGGGGCGCGCCAGGCCAATCTCCTGGGAGATCATGCCGCCCATCGAAACGCCGACGAGGTGGAAGCTCTCCATTTCGAGTTCGTCAGCGAGGCGAAGGGCGTCGCTGGCCATCTCGCGCATGGAGAGCGGGCCCCCAGCGGGGTCACTGCCGCCCACACCCCGATTGTCGAAGCAAGCGACCCGGTGGTGCTCACCAATCGCCTCGAACTGCGGACGCCACACGACGCCCCGCATGCCGAGGCCCATCACCAAGAGAACCGGCGAGCCCTCTTCACCGCGGGTCTCGTAGGCGAGGCGAGGTCGGGTCCGGGTCAGCGCCATCGCCGCCCCTCTACTCGGCCCGAAGAGCTCGAATGAGCCGAACCAGCCCCTCGATGCCCCGGGGGTTGATGCGGTCATCGAAGCGGGGCATCAGGCCCCGGCCACCAGTGATGACCTGAGCGATCTCTTCGTCGGTGACCGACGCCTGCCACTCGGCGTTCGTCAGGTCGCGGACCTGCGCTCCGGGGGGCTGACCCGGGCCGTCGCCACGTCCGGTGCGCCCATGGCAGCTCGCGCAGCTCACCGTCCAGAGCGCCGTCACGGCGCGCTCTTCGTCGGTCCCCGGAGGCCCATCGGAGTCCGGCACCCGGCTCGGGTCGATCTCTCCGCCCTCGGGCTGCTGATGATCGTCGGGGCGCCAGTCACGGATGTCGCGTGTCTCCGTACAGCCAAAGGCGATCACGGAAATCAGCAGGGCCGAAAGAATCAGCGCGAAGGACGACGGAGTTACGACGGCGGTACGAGTCACGGAAGGCGCTTTTAGCCCGTATCCCCGGGGTCGTCCACGAGTCTCGGCCCCCCGCCTCGCAAGAGCCCTTGCGAAAGCAGAGGCGGATGGAGGATCGTGCGGCCAGTCATGGGCAACGCCAAGAAGGAGCTGGTGCGCGCGCCCTCCGTGACCGCTTTCGCGGGGGGGGGCCGTTCGTTCGAGACCCTCAGCCCCGGTCTCCAAGGGCAGGCCGTGCGCCGCCTCGGCTCCCTCGCGGCGCTTCTCACGGGGCTCTTCATCGGCACGACGGTTCTCCGCAACCTCGCATTTCATCTGGAGACGGGCCTCGAATCTCTACACCTGGTCATCAGCAACATCTTCAGCGTCGCCTTTGCCTTCACCAGCCTCGCGCTCTACTTCTTCGCCCGACGCTCCCGAAACCACACCCTCGTGCTGCGGGTGGGCCTCGCCTACGAGGTACTGGCGTGCCTGAGCGTGGCGCTCCTCGAGGCGTTCATCACCGACTTCTCGCATCCGATCGTGCGCCTGTCGTTGATCGCGCTCTTCATCATGATCTTCCCGGTGGCGGTCCCGGCCCGGCCCAGGATCCGCATCGGCACCACCCTGCTCTCCTATCTGACGCTTCCCGCGGCGATCTACATCGCCCGGGCCTTCGGCAAGCCCCTCGACCACGTGGTCTTCGTACTGCTTCCCACCCTCACCGCCACCATCGCCGCACTCATGGTCTCGTGGATCGTGCACGGCATGAACGTGCAGCTTCAGCGCGCGCGAACCCTCGGCGCCTACGAGCTGGTGAAGAAACTCGGCGAAGGCGGCATGGGCGAGGTGTGGCTCGGCAAACATCGCATGCTCGCCCGCCCCGCGGCGATCAAGCTCGTCTCCCGAGAGCGCGTCGGCATGAACAAAGACGTCGCGCTCCTGCGCTTCGAGCGGGAGGCGCAGGCGACGAGCCTGCTTCGCTCACCCCATACGGTCGAGCTCTACGACTTCGGCGTGAGCGACGACGGGGTCTTCTACTACGTCATGGTGTTGCTGCTCGGCGCCGACCTGCAAAGCACCGTCGAAGAGCA
>QMMC01000337.1 GCA_003647065.1 Deltaproteobacteria bacterium
ACAGGCCCTCGGGGCCCTCGAGCGGCTGATTCAGCAAGAGCAGCATCAGCTGGTCATCGCGGAGATCCTCGAGCCGCTCTATCACGGGGCGGCGGAGTACCAGAAGCTCATCTCGGTTCACGAGATTCAGGCCGTGAACGCGAGTTCGCCGGACCGCCGGGTGGAGCTCCTGCACCGAATCGCGGAGCTCTACGAGCTCGCCCTCGACGACCTCGAGAACTCGTTCCGCACCTACGCCCGGGCCCTCGCGGAGGACCCGGCGAACGAGTCGACCCAGGACAGCCTCGCGCGCATCGCGTCGGTTGGTGCGACCTACGAGCCCCTGGCCCAGGTCTACGAGCAACAGGTCGAGAACGTCGAAGACCCGATGCTCGCCGCCCAGCTTCACGTGAAGGCCGCCATGGTGCGGGAGGAGCAGCTCGGCGATAACCCGGGCGCGATCGGGCACTACCAGCAAGTCCTGGCCCTCGACGAGGACCACCTCGACGCGGCGACGGCTCTCGAGCGCCTCTATCAGCTCTCCGAGCGCTACGAAGACCTCGCCCAGATCAGCATCAAGAAGGCGGGCATGCTCACCAGCCCGGACGAGCAGAAGGACCATCTCTTTCGCGGGGCGAGCATCTACGAAGAGATCCTCGAACGACCTGCAGACGCAATCGGTGTGTACGACGCCATCCTCGAGGTCGACCCCGAGGAGATGCGGGCCCTCGACAAGCTCGTCGAACTCTACCTGCGCATGGAGCAGTGGGAACCGCTTCTCGGCACTTACGCACGCAAGGCCGACATCGTCGTCGACCCGGACGAGAAGAAGCGCATTTACGTCGAGATGGGCGCTGTCTACGAGCGTGAAGTCGAGGACGTCGAAAAGGCGATCGACACTTATCAGCGCATCCTCGAGATCGATCCGGACGACATGACGGCCCTCGGCCGTCTCGACGCCCTCTATCAGGGGACCGAGAACTGGCAGGAGCTCCTGTCGGTCCTCGAGCGAGAGGCCGACCTCGCCCACGACCCGAACGAGGTCATCAGCTACCGCTACCGCATCGCGGACCTGTGGCATCAGCGCCTCGATGACGCATCTCGGGCGGTGGACATCTACCGCGACATCCTCGAAGTCATCCCTGAGCACCAGCCGACCCTGGACGCCCTCGAGTCGATGGTCTCGGCGGGGCTCGAGCCGGTCTCGGCGGCCGGAGTCCTCGAGCCCGTGTATCGCCAGCTCGGCGAGTGGGCGAAGCTCATCGCGGTTCACGAGGTCCAAATCGTCCATGACGAGGACCCGTTGCGGCAGGTGGAGCTCCTCCATCAGGTGGCGCAGCTCTACGAGTTCCAGCTCGAGCAGGGAGCCGAGGCATTCGGGGCGTACGCCCGGGCGCTACCCCTCGACAACGAAAACGAGGAGACCCTCACCAGCCTCGAGCGCTTGGCAGAGAACCTCGGGGCCTGGCCGCAGGTCACCGCACACTACGACCTGGAGATCGAGAAGCTCCGGGAGGACGTTCCGGATCGACTCATCGACATGGCGCTGCGCACGGCGATGATCTTCGAGGTTCAGCTCGGCGACGTCGACAACGCCATCGGCCGCTACAGCATCGTCGTCGAGGCGGACGACGCTCACCACCAGGCTATCGAAGCCTTGGATCGGCTCTTCGAGGCGACCGAGCGCTGGCAGGAGCTCGCCTCGATCCTCGAAAAGGAAATCGCCATCGCGGCGAGCCCCGACGACATCCTCAACTACCAGTTCCGCCTCGGTCAGGTGTTTCAGAGCCAGCTCGGGAACGTCGACCAGGCCATCGAACAGTACCGGGAGATCCTCGCCGCGGCACCGGAGCACGGGCCGGCGTTGTCGAGCCTCGAGTTGCTCTTCGCCGATGGGGTCGCGCCTCTGGTCGTCGGAGAGATCCTCGAGCCCCTCTACCGTATGTCGGAGGATTGGGGGAAGCTCCTGAACGTGCACGAGGTTCAGCTGAATTATCAGCCGGACCTCATCGAGCGCGTCTCGATGATGCAGCGCATCTCCGAGATCGCCGAAGAGCGCGCCGCAGACCACGTGCGTGCTTTTGGCTGGATGCAGCGTGCGCTTCTCGAAGAACCGGCGAACGACCACAGCCAGGTCGAGGTCGAGCGCCTAGCTCAGGTCCTCGATGGTTGGTCGCAGCTCGCGAATACCTACGCTGACGTGCTCGAAAACGGCACGGAGTCCGAGACGCGCGTCTACATCGGCAAGCGCCTCGCCCGGGTCTACATGGAAGAGCTCGGGGACGTCACCCGCGCCGAGGAGACGTATCGGTTCATCCTCGGCGTGAACGCCGGCGACGACGAGACGCTCCAGCAGCTCGACGACATCTACCAGACGAACGACGCCCACGAGGCCCTCGCGGATACGCTGAAGAAGCGCATCTCGTCGTCGGACATGCCCGACGACGAGATTCAGTTCAACTACCGCCTCGGGCAGCTCCTCGAGGTCGACCTCGGTCGGACCGAAGAGGCTATTCGAGTCTACGACCACATCCTCTCGGACCTCGAGAAGGAGCACCACGAGTCGATTCAGGCGCTCCAGCGGATTTACACCCACCGCGAAGACTGGCCGAACCTCTTCACGACCTTCGAGAAGGAGCTGGACGTCGTCCTCGGGGATTCCGCTCAGTCGGACATCCTCGCGCAAATGGCGATGATCGCTCACGAGAAGCTGGGCGACGACGACAAGTCCATCGACCTCTGGCGGCGGGTCCTCGACCTGCGCGGTGAAGACCCGGAGGCTCTGAACGCCCTCGGTGACATCTACGCGTCTCAGGAGAACTGGCGAGACCTCGTCGACATCCTCGAGCGCGAGGTGTCGATCGCCGATGACGACTACTTCCGAATCCAGATCTACGCCGACCTCGGGCGGATTTGGTACGCCAAGCTCGAGCGTGAGCGAAACGCCCTCGATAGCTGGGAGCGGGTCCTCGACATCGACCCGACCAACACTGCGTCCCTCTTCGCGATCGCGGAGATTCATCGGGCCGGCGCCCAGCAGCACGAGCTCGTCGACACTCTCAACCGCGTCATCGAAGTGGGTGCGGCGACCCTCGACGACGACACCATCACCAACGTCTACATGCAGCTCGGGTTCCTCTACTCGACCGAGATGCAGCAGCCGATGGATGCGGTGGACAGCTACTCCCGGGCCCTCGACGTCAATCCGAGCAACTTCGAAGCCCTCGACGCCCTCGAGCACATCCATCGCGCCGAGGCCATGTGGGAGGACTGCATTCAAGTCATGGAGCGCCGGGTTCAGGCGCTCGCAGACCCACAGCAGCAGATTGCCCAGCTTCTGACCATCTCGGCGATGTGGGCTGACGAGGTGACCGAGCCGAACTCCGGCACCACCGCCTACGAGCGCATCATCGAACTCGAGCCGACCCACGAGTTCGCTTTTGTGAAGCTCGAAGGGCTTCACCGTGCGGCGATGCGGTGGGACGAGCTCATCGACATGTACCTCGGCCGAGCCGAGGTGAGTGACGATACCGAGCTGCGCGTGGGCCTGCTTCGCAAGATGGCAGAGGTCTACGAGAAGGAGATCGAGGACAGCGAGCAGGCTTACGAGGCTCTCAAGCTGGCGTGGTCCGAGGACTACGCCAACCGCGAGACCAGCGGCGAGCTCGAGCGCGTCACCGCGTCGATCAACATGTGGAACGACCTCCTGCAGATGGCGAACGAGTCGCTGCAAGAGGTGGAGGACCCGGAGACCAAGATCGCCATCTGTCTGCACTGCGCCAAGTGGTACGGGCAGGAGCTGGGTCATCCCGAGTACGCGATTCCGTACTACCAGCAGATTCAGCAGCTGGACCCGGGCAACGTCCAGTCGATGCAGCAGCTCGCCGAGCTCTATCGCACGACGTCGCAGTGGCAGTTGCTCGCCCAGACTCTCGGGCAGCTCGTCAACATGACGACGGACGCGTCGGTCAAGGCCGACACGTTTGTGCAGATGGGCGACCTGTGCAGCAAAGAGCTCGCCGTGCCGGACCAGGCGCCGGGCTACTACCAGAAGGCCCTCGACGAGGACGAGAATCACGTCCCCGCCCTCGAGGCCCTCGAGCGCATCTACCACGGCGAAGCTCGCTGGCAGCAGAAGCTCGAGGTGCTTCAGCGCAAGGCGGCGGCCCTCGAAGACCCGGAGCTGGTGCTTTCGGCCAAGCTGCAGGTAGCGGACTGTTACGAGTTGCGCATTCAGAGTCCTGACGAGGCCATCGAGGCTTACCGCGAAGTCGTCTCTCTGGACGAGATGAACATCGACGGTCTGAAGGGCCTCGAGCGTCTCTACGCCCTCAAGGAGATGTGGCACGACCTTCTCGGGGTGCTCGAGCGTCAGCTCGACATCGTGACTACCGAGAAGGAGCGGATCACCATCCTCACCCGCCTCGCGGGCATGTGGGAAGAGGAGTTCGTCAAGGCTGACAAGGCCGCGGCGCGCCTCGAGCAGGTTCTCGACATCGACCCGGGTCACGCGGGAGCGCTCACGGGCCTCGCGCGGCTCTATCGCTCGATGCAGCGTTGGGACGACCTCATCCAGACCTACGAGCGACACATCGGGTCCACTCCCGACCGGGGAGAGAAGGCCCGGCTCAACCAGGCGATGGGCGAGGTGTACGCCCAGGAGCTCGACGACCCGGACCGGGCCATCGACAGCTACCTCAGCGTCATCGACCTCAACGACAGCGACGTCACCGCCCTCGATGCGCTCACGCGGCTTTACGACAAGCGTGGGGACCACTCGGCGGCCCTCGAGATGATGGAAAAGACGGCGTCCATCTCTCAGGACCCGCAGCAGATTGTCGACCTGCGCTTCCGTATGGGGCGCATCCTCGACGAGGAGCTCGGCGACCGTGTCGGGGCCATCGACAACTACCAGGGGGCCATCGATATCGAGGCGGGGCATCTGCCGTCCCTCGAGGCGATGCGCAAGATCCACATCGACTCTGGCGACTGGCTCGCCGCGTCGAAGGTGCTCGAGCAGGAGACCACCTACCAGGACAACTCGCGGATCATCGCTGGTTTGCTCGTCGAACTAGGCCGCATCTACGACGAGCGCCTCGACGAACACGACCGAGCGATCGAGGTCTTCGAAGCCGCCCTCAAGCAGGACGGGGACAACGAAGAGGCTGCGCTGCCCCTCGCCGACGAGTACTACAAGAACGAGAACTGGGAAGGGGCGATGCCGCTCCTGGTGACCTTGGTCAAGCGCTCCGGTAAGCGCGAGCCCGACGAGCAGCACCGCCTCGCGTTCATGCTCGGTGAGGTCGCGACCAAGCAGGGCGACGACGAGGAGGCCACCAAGGCCTTCAACAAGGCGTATCAGCTCGACTCGACGCACTTGCCGTCACTCTTGGGCCTCGCCGCGTCGTACTACCGGGCGAAGAACTGGGAGAAGGCGTTCAAGTTCTACCAGATGCTGCTGGTCCACCACCGGGACTCCCTCGGCGGCGACGAGATCACCGACATCTTCTACCGCCTCGGCGTCATCAAGCGCGAGCAGGGGGAGCGACGCAAGGCGCTCAACATGTTCGACAAGGCGATGGAGGAGGACCAGTACCACCGCCCGACCCTCGAGGCCGTCGTCGGTCTCTACGAGGCGCAGTCCGAGTGGGAACAGGTCATTCACTTCCAGAAGCTGATCCTCGAAGTCGCCAGCGACGACGATGAGCGCTTCGAGTTCCTGATTCAGATAGGTGACCTCTGGAAGGATAAGGTCAGCAATCAGCAGAAGGCGATTCAGGCCTACTCCGATGCCTCCGACATCAAGCCGGAGGAACACAAGGTTCTCCACAAGTTGCTCGTCGCCTATCAGGAGACGAAGCAGTGGGAGAACGGCATCGACGTCATTCAGCGCATCAGCGACCTCGATGAACGAGATACGGTCAAGTCCAAGTACGCCTACACCATCGCCGTCATCATCCGGGATGAGCTCAAGGACCCAGAGTCGGCGATCGACAAGTTCAACGAGGCCCTCGACCTCGACAGCTCGCAGCTGAAGGCCTTCGAGGCGATCAACAAGATCGTCACGCAGAAGAAGGACTGGAAGAACCTCGAACGCGCCTTCCGCAAGATGCTTCACCGCATCGTGGGCAAGGGAAATACGGAGCTCGAGTTCAATCTCTGGCACAACCTCGGCGTCATTTACCGCGACCGCCAGAAGCAGTTCGAGTCGGCGGCCGAGGCCTTCCGGATGGCCAGCAGCCTGCAGCCGGATAACCACCAGCAGCATCAGATCCTCGCTGAGCTCTTTGCGATGATCCCGAACCGCCTCGACGACGCCATCGCCGAGCACCAGTGGCTCCTGCGCCAGGACCCCTACCGGGTCGACTCGTATCGCGCGCTCTACAAGCTCTACTTCGATGGTCGGGCTTACGACAAGGCGTGGTGCCTCGCTTCGACCCTCAGCTTCCTCAAGAAGGCGGACCAGGAGCAGCAGCAGTTCTTCGAACAGTACAAGCAGGGGGGGATGATTCGCCCTCAGTCACGGCTCGACGAAGAGCGTTGGCTCAAGGACCTCTTCCACCCCGAGGAGGACCTCTACGTCGCCAAGATGATGGAGGCCCTCGCCCCCGCCGTGCATGCGGCGAAGGCTTCGGCTGACAAGGCGCTGCACCTCTCGAAGAAGCATGAGGTGGATCCCGCCACATCCACCGTTTCGTTCGCCCGCGCGTTCGGATTCGTCTCACAGGTCATGAACCTACGCATCGTGCCGCGCCTCTTCTTGCGGCCCGACGCCCAGGGCGGCTTGATGCACGTGCCTGGAAGCAACCCGCCGGCCACCCTCTGCGGTGCGTCGTTGCTCTCCGGGTTCAGCCCTCAGGACCTCACCTTCGTCATCGCTCGGCACCTGGCCTACTACCGGTCGCAGCACTTCATCCGGACGATGATGACCACTCACACGGAGCTGCGCCTGGTGCTCCTCGCAGGGCTGCGCATCGCTGGAGTCTCCCCCGGAGGGGACCCGCAGATCGAGAACATGGCCCAGCAGCTGGCGTCTCGCCTCGGACCGGCGCAGGTCGAGGCGCTCAAGTCCGTAGCGAAGCGCTTCGTCGAGGCCGGTGGCAGCACCGACCTCAAGCGCTGGATGCAGACCGTCGAACTGACCGGTTGCCGGGCGGGCTTCCTGCTTTGCAACGACCTCGAGACCTCCGCCCGGATGATCCAGTCGCTGCCCCCCGAAGGGCCGTCTGATCTGCCGCCGAAGGAGAAGATCAAGGAGCTCGTCCTCTTCAGCGTGTCGGAGGAGTACTTCCGGCTTCGTGAGTCCCTGGGGATTCAAATCAAGGTCTGACCACCGCAGCTGCGCTCGGCGCCCGGATGTTCCGGGCGCGTGCGCTTCGAGACTGGTAGAGTGTGAACGTGGTGCGTTTTTTCTGGCGAAGTCTCGCCCTTGCCGTGCTCGTGAGCCTCTCGCCGCTCTCGCCGCTCTCGACGGCGTTGGCCCAGGATCCGACGCAGTCCGAGATCGCCGAAGCTCGGGCTCTCTTCATGGCGGGTCAGGCCGCCGTCGATTCGGGGCGGTGGGCGGATGCCGTCGACAGCTTCTCCCGGGCCTACGATCTCTCGGGGGTCGCCGCGGCTCTCTACAACCTCGGCTTTGCCTATCGGGCCCTGGGCCGCCACGTCGAGGCCCGCGACGCCTTCGATGGCCTCCTCGAGGACCACCCCCGTTTCGATCGGCAGAAGCGCAGGGAGGCGCGGCGGTATCGTGACGAGTCCGCAGGCCGGGTAGGGCAGGTCACACTTTCTGGTTTGGATGAGAATCGGCGCTACCTGCTGCGCTTCGACGGCCAGGCCGTGGCCGATGATGGGACCCGGCCCCTGGTCGTCGAGGGCGACCCTGGTGCCCACACCCTCACGGTCCGCACCCCCGGCTTCGTGCCCTTCGTCTGGGAAGAGGAGCTGCGGGACGGCCAGCAGATCACCGTCGATGTCGAAATGGACGAGATTCAGGTCGCCGTCGTCGGTGGCGGTGGCGCTGTCGGGGGCGGGGCGGGAGCCGGGTCTGGCCTTGGTGGAGGCACCGAGCAGCCCGAGGTCGACGAGGGCGGATTCCCCTGGTGGGGGTGGGTGATCATCGGAGCCGTCGTGGTGGGAGGGGGCCTTGCCGCCTATTTCATCATCAATGGCGAGATGCAGCTCCAAGGCGAGTCCGATCGGGTCTACGACCTCTGATCGTCGGCTCATCGCGTCGGCGAGGCCGACGCCTGCGGTGCATATGTGGGCCCGAGTGCGACAGAAGAAGCCCGGTTGGTGACCAAGGACCCGCCGTCCTGCTAGTCTAACGCCCGTGGACCGGGCTGAAAGGGACGAGCAGCCGCGCTCTCTCGGGCGCTATGAGCTGCTTTTCCGGATCGCGGCCGGAGGCATGGCCGAGGTCTACGCGGCGCGGGTCCGCGGCGAGGCCGGTTTCCAGAAGCTCGTTGCGGTCAAGCGCATGCTCCCGCAGCTCGCGGACGACGAAGAGTTCACCACCATGTTCCTCGATGAGGCGCGGTTGGCGGCCAATATCTCGAGCCCTCACTGCGTATCGACCCTCGACCTCGGTCGCGCA
>QMMC01000338.1 GCA_003647065.1 Deltaproteobacteria bacterium
CGTCCACGTCCACGTCGTCGTCGTCTGCGTCGTCTGCGTCGTCGTCCACGTCGTCCACGTCCACGTCCACGTCGTCGTCGTCTGCGTCGTCGTCTACGTCGTCGTCTTCCACGTCGTCGTCTACGTCGTCTTCCACATCGTCGTCGTCCACGTCGTCGTCCACGTCGTCGTCTTCCACGTCGTCGTCTACGTCGTCTTCCACATCGTCGTCGTCCACGTCGTCCTCAGCCGCGGCGGCGCTCTGCTCCTCCATCTCGCCGAGGGCGACGGCCGCCTCGGCGGCTTCGGCGGCCTCCTGGGCCTCCTGCATGCGCTTCAGCTCGTCCGGGTCGAACTGGTCACCGATCTTACGCTCGAAGATGGACCGGCTCTCGTCCGAGAGGTCGCTGAACTCCCGGAGCGTCGGCAAGTCAGCGAGGGCCCGGAGACCGAAGAACTCCAAGAAGAACGGCGTCGTGCCGTAGATCAACGGCCGGCCCGGCTCTTCCTTCCGGCCCAGGATCTTGATGAGCCCGCGCTCGAGGAGGACCTTCAAGGACGATCCGCAATCGACGCCGCGGATGTCATCAATCTCGGGACGAGTCACCGGCTGCCGGTAGCCGATGATGCTCATCGTCTCGAGCTGGGCCCGGGTCAGCCGCACGGGCTTCTGCGCGACGAAGCGCCGGACCCAGGGGGCGTTGACCGTGCTCGAACGGAACTGCCACCCGGAACCGACCTCGACGAGTTCGATCCCGCGGCCCTCGTATTCCTTCTGGAGAGCCGCGAGGGCCTCCTTGATTTGAGCCAACTTGACCCGGGCATAGCGTCCGAGGCGGGTCGCTGAGACCGGCGCATCGGCAACGAAGACCAGGCTCTCGACGATGGAGCGCAGCTGCTCCTCGGAGATCGGCTCGGGCTCGGCTTTGCTCGGGCCCGGATGTTCGCTCCCGGCCCCTGCGGCGGCCGACGCCCCCTCGTCAGCCGCAGACTCCTTTTCAGGCCCGGCTTCACCGGCAGTCGCCGTCACCTCTTCAGGGGCCGCTTCATCGGTGGCCGCCGCCGATTCTTCAGGCGCCGCTTCTTGGGTGCTCTCGCTCATGACTCAACCTCTGTGCCCGTGGCCTCGGCGTCCTCGGAGTTCTCGCCGACTTCGGCGTCCTCGCCGACTTCGGAGTTCTCGCCGACTTCGGAGTTCTCGCCGACTTCGGCGTCCTCGCCGACTTCGGCGTCCTCGGAGTCCTCCGAAGCCCCCGCATCGAGCACCCGAAGTTCGATATAGAGCGGCGCACTCGGGTCGTCCTGGTGGATCCGCATCATCTTCATCTTGGCCATCTCGAGGACCGCCAGGAAGGTCACCACGATGTCGTAGGTCGTGATGACGTCTTCGAAGAGCGCTTCGAAGCCGCAGGGCTTGCTACCCCGAAGGCGCTCGACGATCTGCGTCATGCGCTCCTGAATCGAGATTCGCTCGGCGTTGATCTCGAAGGACAGGTCCTTCTGGGCCCGCTTGAGGACCTTCTGGAACGCGTCGAGGAGCTTGAAGAGGCCCACGTCTGCGAGAGGCGCGACGCCTTCGGCCTGGGGCGCGGGGATCCCCCGGGGAAATACGTCCCGCCCGGCGAGACCTCGGGCGCCCAGCTCCTCGGAGACCTCTTTGTACTTCTGATACTCGAGCAGGCGCCGGATCAGCTCCTTGCGCGGGTCGAGCTCATCGAGCTCTTCGTCGTCCTGGTCGCTCGGGGGCGTCGGCAGGAGCATCTTGCTCTTGATGTGCGCCAGCGTCGCCGCCATCACCAGGTACTCACTGGCGACGTCGAGATCCAACTTCTCCATGAGGCCGAGGTACTCGAGATACTTCTCGGTCACGAAGGCGATGGGCAGGTCGAGAACGTCGAGTTCGTGCTTCCGCGTCAGATGCAGCAGTAGGTCGAGCGGACCCTCGAAGATGGGCAGCTCGATGCGGAAGTTCGGATCGATGGGCTCCGGTGGCTGCACACGCGTTCCTGCGAGCTTCGGCGTCTACACCGCCCAAAAGGGCGCGTCAAACCCCAAGCTCCATGGATTGGTGGGGGTCCTCCGGCTGACCCGGAGCCCGGCATTCGCTATCCTCTCTCCATGCGGTCGACGACGGGCCCAGGCGTCCTCTTGCTCGCGCTCTCGGTCAGCGCCTGCACGGCCCCCCAGCGCCCCGATGCTGCCACGAGCGCCTGCGGCGACGGCCCCGGGCGGGTCACCGTCGGCGAAGGGGGCTCACGGTTGAGACCTCTCCCGGCCACCGGTGGTGAGTTGCCAATCGTCCTCGGAGCCCAGGGGGGCATCCACGTGCTGGTCGGGTTCTCGGTCACCGGCATGGACCTCACCATGGGCGCCCGATACCGCCTAGAGGACGCCGAAACCGGAGAAATCGTTGGAAATGCCACCGAGATAGCCCTCCGGCCTTCGCTCTTCAGCACGGAGCTCGGCCAGACCGTGAGAAACCCCGACCTCCTGGTCCTCGACCCCGAGGCCCCGTCCGTGGACCGTTTCGCCGGCCGCGTCGCTCGTCTCTACCTCGAGGCCATCAATGCAGAATCCCACGCCTGCGACGTGCGAGAGGTGACCTTGGCGGCAACACCCCCCTGACAGCGATGTCACGGCTGCGCAGCAGCTAGCCCCAAACCAGGACATGACCTCGCGCTTCCCGTGCGCCACGGGGAACACTGATCGCGCCATGTTCCATCTATCGTTTCGCGATCAGGGGCTTTCCGCCCGCGCTGCGAAATGTTCGAGCGGCACGGTGGTTGCACAGGTAGGCCCCGTGGACTGGAATCCCCCATCTGCTCTGCGCTACCCCGAGCGCCCGCAAATCACCCTCGACCGAGGACTGCTCGCGCGTTCATGCCGGGACGAGGCCGCGGTGTGCTTCACCGTCGAGGGTGCGACAGCCGGGCAGACGCGTTCCGTGCCCCAGCCCAACGGCGGGCTCTCCATCGAGACTTGCCTCGAGGGGGTGGTGACGTTCGTCGGGGAAGAACACCTCATGATCACCGACGGCCCGGAGACGCGACGCGTACGCTACCTGCTCCCGTCCGCCGTCAACCTCGAAAGCCTTCTCGGTTCCCACGTCAATGTCTCGATAACGCTGCGCTTTTCGGCAACAAAGAGCCCCACCGTCGACGCGCTCATCGCGGACTGCGACGGGCAGCCTCTGCTCTGGGCCCTCGACGGCGCCCTCCCCGAAGACCGCGAGGGCCGGCCAGTTGTCCGAACCACCCACGAAGCGAACGCGCGCCGCCTCGTATTCTCCCAAAACCGCGGAGTCGCCAAGGTAGCGTCGGCGGACACGGCCCCCCTCGAAACCGCAACCGGCCCCGCCACCGTCGCCGGCATACGCATCGGCCAAGAGAACGTCGGCTTCCTCGTCATCTGGGCCTAGCCCGGGCTATCCTCTAGGAGGGGGGACGGTATAAACTTTCTTACTTTTGCGAAGCAAAAGTAAGAAAGTTTATACCGTCCCCCAGTTATCCTCGGCGGCGCATGGCGGGCATGGACGGCGAAGACGGCGCGGATCCCTTCGGCGAGAATCGGGCGGGCGACCTTCCCGCCCTGGAGCTCGAGAGCGTGCGGCCACCAGCGCGCCAGGCCCCTCCCTCGGGGGTCGTCGAGGTTGCCCTGGCCCCCGATCCGTCGAGCTCCCGGGCAACTCTCCCGGCCAACTTCGACGTGCTGCCGCCGGAGGTCGACAATCGCCTCCCAACCGTCGAGGTGGCAGCAGTCGCAGAATACGGCCCGGCCCCCGGCATCCTGGGGGCCATCCCCTACGCCATCATGGTCTTCACCCGGCGAAAGGAGCTGGTCGCTACCGCCGCCGCTGCGGCGGATCACCTGAAGCGGGCCGAAGGAGATGTCGAGCAGTCCCTCTCTGACCTCGGCATCGCCCTCGTCCAGAAGGCCGACAGCCTCGATGGAGCCCTCGAGGCGATCTCCTCGGACGTCGCCTCGGCGCGGAAGGCGGCTGACCTCATCGACGAGAGCCGGGTCGTCGACCACCAGGAAGCCGGCCGCACCGAAGACGAGCGGCGCGCCATCGACGCCGAGCTCGCCGAGGTTCGCGGAGAACTCCCTCCCCACGAAGACCTCGAGACCAAGCTCAATACGCAGCTCGAGGTGCGCAAGGTGAACCTGGGCCGGGCCCAGGGGCAGCTCCAAAGGGCCCAGATCGAGCTGCGTAACGCTCAGAGCGCCGGCGATACGACGCCGGAAAAGCTCGCCCTCCTCGAGGCGACCCAAGACCGACAGGCCCAGGAAGCCGCCGCCGCCGGGCAGCCGGTCCAAGAGCTCGTGGGCAAGCTCACCGACGTCCGGCAGAACATCGCGGCGCGGCTGGCGCGAATCGCCCAGCTCGAACACGACACGAAGGAGCTCGCAGCGGGCGCCGAGCGCGATGCCGGCCAACGCCTCGCCGACGAGGGCGAGGCCCACCAAGACGCACGGAAGACGCTGGCCCTCCTCGGGCGCCGCGCCCTCACCGGCGGTGTCGCCCAGAAGGCCGACCCGAGCGCCGCGCGCCGAGCCTCCGCGGCCGACGACGAGCTCGTCCGCCGTCGCCGCCGGGCGAAGATCACCTCAGCGGCGATCGACGCCTACGACAAACCGACGCTTTACCAGGGCCTCGGCATCCTCGGCGCCGCCGGGGTCGTGGTCCTGCTCTTCGTCCTCGTCGTGCTCTTTCGAGCGATCTTCTGAGGCCCGTTAGAGCGACGACCGGTTTGGATGTGCGATGAAATCGTGTCGAGAGTGGTCTGCTGGGCGGCTCGCGGGGTCGACGACAGGGCACATCCCCTTTCGAGAGACCGGGAGACGGACAGGGGGTCGCTATCGGCGCGAGATCGCGCGGTATTCAACCCGATCGTCGCTCTCAGGGAATCGGGATTCCGGCGTCGAGGCCGGGGAAGCCACCGCCGCCGAGGCAGATGGGCGGGATGACGCCAGGGAGCAGACTCGGGGTGCCGCAGCAGAGGCCCGTTTCTCCGATGGGGAGGATGCCGCCGGCTTCGATGTAGACGCAGGAGTCGCCGCCCTCCGTGCAATCGGAATCAGCGCCACAACCGCAAGCCGTATCGGAGTTGTTGCGGCAGGTATTGTCGCAGCAGCTCTGACCGAGGGACGTGGCCGAGGGCTCGGAGCAGGCGGCGGCCGTGCCGCAGCGACACGCTCCGGCCGTACACGTCGGGCCCGAGTCGCCGCACACCGTGCCGCAGGCGCCGCAGTTGTCGGCGTCGCTCTGGGTGTCGATGCAGGCCCCGCCGCAGCAGGAAGTCCCGCCGCCACAGGCGGCCCCGGTGCTGCCGCAGGAGCAGATGCCGGCGACGCAGATCTCTTCGCCGGGGCAGACGTTGCCCACGGAGCCGCAGTTGTTGCGGTCGGTCTGGGTATTGACGCAGCGGAAGGTGCCGGCGTCGCTCACGCAGCTCTCGCCGACGATGCACTCGAAGTCGCCGCACATGCAGCGCGGGGCGCCGCCGCCGGGGCTCGAACACGCGCTGGCGCGGTCCGGGTCGCAGGCCAGGCCGCAGCCGTTGCAGTTCATGAACGAGGGGTCGGCCCGTCCATCGGTGCCGGCGGGGACCGAGCGGTTCATGCAGCTCGTGCCACAGCAGCGCTGGGAGGAGCTGCACGAGGGGGTGCACATGCCCGGGGGCACGGTCGAGTCACCGGGGGGCACGCTGCTGTCGCCGGAGCCGCCGACGCAGGCGCCGAGGGAGCAGGTCTGGCCCGTAGTGCAGGTGATCCCGCAGCCGCCGCAGTTGGTGATGTCGCTCGCGGTCGCCCGGCAGAAGTTGCCCGTGTCACCGCCGCAGCATTGCAGGCCCGCAGCGCAGTCCGGCTCACACACCGCACCCGTGCGGCCGTCGTCGCCACAAGACGCTGAGGTCATCACCATGCCTGCGAGGCAAAGCGCCCCAAATACTCGTCCGAAGAAAGCTATGCGCAACATTCTCACTACTCCCTGATCAGCCCGGCGTACACGCCACTACCCGTGGGGCACGGTACGGGCCAGTACGGCCTCAGTCAACGCGCCCCCAAACGGAACTTCTCCGTGGTGAGCAAGCTCACCCGGCGAGCGCTCACGACTTACGAACCTCGTCGAGGGCGGCGAGGACCGCGTCCACGTGGCCCTTGACCCGGACCTTCGGAAACACCTTCGCCACCTTGCCGGCGGGGTCGATGATCACCGTGGTCCGGATGATTCCCATGTACTTCTTGCCGTAGTTGTTCTTCTCGCCCCAGGCCCCGTACTTCTCGATGACCTTGCCGTCCTCATCGCTGAGCAGGGCAAAGTTGAGGTTGTTCTTGGCGATGAACTTGTCGTGGCGCTCGAGGGAGTCCTTGCTGACCCCGAGGACCACGGCGCCTCGGTTCTTCAGCTTGCGCGACGCCGCCGTGAAATCGAGGGCCTCGGTCGTGCACCCCGAGGTCATGTCCTTCGGGTAGAAGAAGAGCACCACGGCCTGCCCCGCGAGGTCCTTCAGCGACACCTTGCCGGCGCCGCCTTTGTCGGTGGACGGGAGCGAGAACGCGGGAGCCTTATTTCCTTCTTTCAACATGCTGCGCATCAGCCACGGCCGGGGACCCTTGTCAACGCCGCCGCAAACGGGCAGACCCGGGGGCCATGGCCACCAGCAACGCAATTCGCCTCCAGCCGGACCCCGCCCCCCGGGCCCGGGGCCACGTCGAGAGCCACTTCCTGAAGGCCGTCGCCCCGGACGGGCAACGTGCCATCTGGGTCAAGCACACCCTCCTCCGCCCAAAGGCCCCGGAGAACGCCGGCGTCGCCGAGGTCTGGGCCATCGCCTTCACCCGAGACAACGGCCCCGTCGCCGCGGCGAAGTCGGTCTTCCCCCTCGCCGACGCGCGCTTCGAAGACGGGCCCTTCGACTATTCCATCGGACCGTCCCGTCTCACGGCTGAGACCGCCGAGGGCCGGGCGGCGAGCTCGGGCCACGAAATCACCTGGTCCCTCGATCTCGAGAGCCTGGTCCCGGAGTTCCGCCCTTTCCCCTTGGCGTCCATGTACGACGGGCCCTTCCCCAGGCAGAAGGCCCTGACCCCGGTTCCGAGTGCCCGGGTCAACGGCGAGTTCACCATCGACGGGGACCTCTGGACAATCGATGGGTGGCGGGGAATGCAGGGCCACAACTGGGGCGAAGGCCACAGCGAGCGCTACGCGTGGGTGCATTGCAACGCCTTTCAGGCCGGCGATGGGAACGGCTCGGGCAAAGGCCCCGCCCTCGAAAAGCCGGATGAAACGTGGCTCGAGGTCATGACGGGGCGCGTCCGGGTGGGCGGCGTGCTCCTGCCCTGGCTCACCGTCGGCGCCCTCTGCCTCGACGGCGAGATCCACTCCTTCAATGGCGCCCGGGCCCTCACGAGCCGCAACCTGACCGTCACCACGACGCGCTACCGAACGACCCTTCGGCGCGGCCTCCATCGCCTGGACCTCGACGTGGCGACGACCCCCGCCGCGATGGCGGGGCTGCACTACGAAAACCCCGACGGTTCCATGACTCACTGCCTCAACTCGAAGCTCGCCGAGGGCACGGTGACCCTCTCCGCTCCGGGTCGCCCGACGCGCACCCTCTATAGCGACGCCTTCGCCCTCGAGATCGGAACGAAGGACCCCGACCACGGCATCCGCATGCGGGTCTGATTGTGTGATAGGTTCCGCGGCCTCAGACCCATGCAGCTTCGTACTTATACGGTCCTCGACACCCTCCAGCCCCAGCTCACGGGGTTCCTCCAAACGGTGGCGCCGGGCTTTCAGCCCCTCGAAGGGATGTGCTCGCTATTCGTCGAGATAGCCCCAGGCATCGCGATCAACCGCATCACCGACGCGGCCCTCAAGCACACCCGGGTGCTCCCGGGCATGCAGATCGTCGAGCGCTCCTTCGGCCTCCTCGAGGTGCACCACGAGGACCAGGGCGAGGTCCGCGAGGCCGGGCGGTTCATCCTCGAAAAGCTCGGCTGCACTGAGTCGGATCGACTGAAGCCGAAGATCATCTCGGAGGAGATCATCACCGGCATCACCGGCCACCAGGAGATGATCCTGAACCGCATGCGCCACGGCGACATGATCCGTGAAGGCGAGACGCTCTACGTGCTCGAGACCTACCCTGCAGCCTACGCGGCCCTCGCCGCCAACGAAGCAGAGAAGGCCGCCGACATCCGCCTGATGGAGGTCCTGACCTTCGGCGCCTTCGGTCGCCTCTACCTCGGCGGCGGCGAAGCCGACATCGAAGAAGCCGCCAAGGCCGTGCGCCGGGCCCTCGACGGCATCGACGGCGTCGAAGAAAAGCGCTGAGCCCGCCTCTCGCGTCCGTGCACGATTGTGTGCATTTGATGGAGGGGCCGCGGCACCAAGGACAGGTCGCAAAGTGATGGCGACCGAACTGTGCTAAGGCACCGCTCGCGATGTAACGCTGGGGCCCCTGCCTGGCCGATAGAATGTGTTTGATGGAGGATTGCACGATGAAGTTGGTTACTTTGCTCGGTCTTGCGGGCGCCTTTGCGGTTGTTGTTACGGGTTGCGGAGATGAC
>QMMC01000339.1 GCA_003647065.1 Deltaproteobacteria bacterium
CCTCTCCGCGCCCACGGATGATTAGTCCTAGTCCACGTTAGTGGCCTTCGCCACGGCCACTTCGATGGCTTCGGCGAGGGCTCTGAACTCTTCGACCGAGAGCGTCTCTCCCCGCCTCCGTCCATCGATCCCAGTCGCGTCGAGGGCGGCGTCCACCTGGTCCCCATCGAACTTCTGTCGCAGCGCGTTGCGGAGCGTCTTGCGTCTCGCGTCGAAGGCCGACCGGACGACTCCTCGGAAGGTCTCGGTCTCCTCCGCTCGGAGCGTCTCCGGGGGCACGAGGCGAGCGACGGCGCTCGCGACCTTTGGCGGCGGGTGGAACGAGCCGGGGGTCACGTTGATCACTCGCTCGACCTCGAAGGCGGCTCGGACGAAGACGGTGAGGGCACCGTAGGCGCTCGTCCCCGGTTCTGCGGCGAGGCGGTCCCGCACCTCGCGCTGAACCATCACCACCGCAGCCGCTATCGCGCTCCTTTGTCGCACGAGGTTGCGCATGATGGCGCCGGTTGCCGCATAAGGAAGGTTGCCCACCAGGGTCAGAGGCCCCCCCAACTCATCAGCGAGGGCACCGAGGTCGAGGGACGTCGCGTCGCCGGCGCGGACTTCGAACGTGTCGACATCGCCAAACTCGGCTTCGAGGACAGCGATCATCTGCGGGTCCTTCTCGACCGCCACCACCTGAGAGCCCCGGCGCAGGAGCTCGCCGGTGAGCGTGCCGAGGCCCGGGCCGAGCTCGACCACCGGGGTGCCTGGAGCGGCATTCGCAGCATCGGCGATACGCTCGACGACGCTGCGAGCGATTAGGAAGTTCTGGCTCATGCGGCGCTTCGGGGCGAGGCCGTGGCGAGCGAGGACCTTACGCGGGTCTTCGAAGGCTGGGATGTTGGCGCTCACGCGACCTCTCGCCGGGGTGGGCCCTTGGAGCGGTGCGCCGTCCCCGGGTGGCGCTCTCCGGCGCTCACGACGGGGATGCCCATACGGCCGAGGCGTGTCCGGGCGTCCCGGAGACGCCGTGATTCGCCGTGCTGGTAGACCACCCTGAGGTCGGCCTCGAGCGTCGAGGTGGGCGCGGGCGCAAAGCTCTGGGCGTCCGGCACGATGAAAATCATCGCGTGGCCGCGGCTCTTCGCCAGCCGCGCCGAATCCAGTAGAGGCTCGATGTCTCCCGCTCCATCGAAGTCCGTGATCACCATCAGCGAAGCCGGCTCGCGTTTCTTGCCCGACGCCCGCTGGAGGGCGTCGGCGAGGCCCGGGGCCTTCGTCCCACCCTCGGGGGCCGGGCGATAGGGCAGGGGGATGCCTCGGGCCTGGCAGAAGGCTCGCATGTTCGCCCCGGTCGGGGACCCAGCGACGATGTCCCGGCTCGCGTGTTCTCCGTCGAGGCTGCGTCGAACGTGGCGGAGGAGGGCGGGCACATCCCACCGATCGTCGGTCCCCGTGCGCATCGAAAAATCGACGCCGTCCTGGTTACGTACGTAGCGACCCACCGTGCGGATTACCTCGTCGTCGGTGACATCGGTGAGGTCCTGGTCGACCACCTCTGTCGCCGAAAGCAGCGCATCATAAATACGAATCATGTGAGTCGCTCCGTCGCGCGGCGGTACGAAGGACAGGACCCGGCCGTCGACGGTCACTAGGCCGAAACGGTCACCTTCGTCCAGAGCCTTGCGAGCTTCGGCGGCGGCGGCCTCGATGGCGAAGTCGAGCTTGCGACTCCCCGGGGGGCCGCCGCGCATCGTGCCGCTGACATCCAAGACGAGCACCCGGGTCTCCTGAACCTCTTGTTCGACCTCCCGGACCATCAGCTTGCCGGCTCTTGCGCTGGCCTTCCAAGCGATGCTCTTGAACGGGTCTCCCGGGGATAGCTCACGGAGCTCGTGCAGCTCCGTGCCGCCCCCGCGCCGTCGCAGCAGGTTCCTTCCGCTCCGGTCTACGCCCAGGCTCGACCGCAGGCGCGCTACGGACCGCAAGCGAGCCGCTCGAGGGAGGACCTTGATGGCGAGGGGGTTCGGGAAATAGAGCGGGACCTCGAAGAGGCCGAGGGGGCCCCGGAGAGTCACGGAGAGGCCGTGGAGGACGACGCGTCCCGCCGCCGGTGCGATGAGGGTGAAAGAGAACTCGGTTCGAGAGCGCGCGGCGAGGACCAGTTCGGTCGGCTCATCTTCTTTGACCGTCGCGCCGCCGGGAACGATGGGGCTCAGCTTCGACAGCAGCAGCGACATTGGCCCGCGGTGGCGGATGTAGCAGCGCACCTCGAAGGGGGCGCCGGGGACGACGGCGCCACCCCCCGCCGCGGGGTCTCCGTGGCCGAGCCACCACGCGAACTCGAGGCGCTGCCGGCGGACCCGGCGCCCGATGGGCATGGTGACCCCGAGCGCCAGGGCCAGTCCCACGAAGCACCCGCCGGCGAGGGCCGTGGTGACGGAGGAGGCAGTCCCGAGGCCGATGCTCAGCATCGCGACGCACCCCACGAAGGCGGCGAGGGCCGATGGCGTAGGGATGGGGAGCAACGCTCAGACTCCTCGGCGGTGTGGAACCTGTTCGAGGGCCTGGCGGATGACAGCTTCGCCTTGAGTGCCTTCCATCTCGGCCTCCGGGGTCAGCACCAATCGATGGGCGAGGACGGGGATCGCCAAGGCCTTCACGTCGTCAGGCAATACGTAACCACGGCCCGAAGAGAGGGCCCAGGCACGAGACGCCATGAGCAGCGCGAGGGAAGCTCGGGGCGACGCGCCGAGGAATACGCGGGCGTGCTCTCGGGTGAACGTGCTGAGACGCACGCAGTACTCGAGGATCTCGTCTTCGACGTGCACCATGCGCACGAGGCTTTGCATCTCGAGGATGGTCTCAGGGTCGAGGATCGCTCGGGGGGTCGGCGCCGTGCCCATGAAGCGAGCGAGGATGGCTTTCTCTTGTTTCGCTCCGGGATAGCCGATGACCAGGCGCACCAGGAAGCGGTCGATCTGTGCTTCGGGGAGCGGGTAGGTTCCCGCCTGCTCCACGGGGTTCTGTGTCGCCAGGACGATGAAGGGAGCCGGCAGCTGGCGCGTATCACCTTCGACCGTCACCTGCTGCTCCTGCATCGCTTCGAGGAGCGCGCTCTGGGTCTTGGCGGGGGCGCGGTTGATCTCGTCGCCGAGGACGACGTTCGCGAAAATGGGGCCTTCGCGGAACTGAAAGATGCCGTCCTTCGGGGAGAGCACGTAGGTGCCGGTGATGTCCGCGGGCAAGAGGTCCGGCGTAAACTGGATCCGCCGAAAGCCGCACCCGAGGGTGGTGGCGAAGGCCTTCACCAACGTGGTCTTGGCCACCCCGGGGACCCCTTCGAGCAATACGTGGCCCTGGGCCAGGAGCGCGGTCAGGAGCAGCTCCGGGATCTCCGGGGCACCGATGTACACCGACTGAACCTCGGTGATGACCGCCACCGCGAACTCTCTGGCTCGGGCGAGAGAGATGTCGTCGATCTTCTTTTCGAGTCCGGCCACGGTTCTCTATACCCCGATTGGGGCCTCCCTATCGAGTCGCGAAAGAATGTGCTCCCCGCGGCGCACGATGAGGTCGAACCGCGACGGACTCACCCGCGGAGGGCGGGGGCTGCGATCTCGTTGTTCTCGAAGCGCGTCGAGTTCGACCAGGAGCGCCTGGGCGTCGATGACCTCGGCCGCGGAGAAGCCGCGCCCCTCGAGAGCCGCGAGCACGTCCCGGAGAGCCGGACGCTCCGTGAGTTCGAGCAGGCGCATGAGCTCACCCTCGAATTCGAACTTGTAGACCAACGTGGGAGCAAAGAGATCCTGAGGGTGCCCCGCGAAGTATCCGACCCTCCCGACGAAGCCGCCCGAGGCTGGGAGCCGGGCAAACATCTGGGAGCCATCGTAGGGCGTGCGCCGGGGCAGGGAGGTCGCCGCGACCACCAGAAGAATTGCTGAGAGCGCGATCGCGCCGATGAGGAGCGCGGCCGCCGGTGTACGGGCCCCGGCGAGGTCCTCGAGCCACCGCGACAAGTCGTAAAAAGGGCGATCCGCGCCGGGCTCGCCGAAGCGGCCGAAGAGCTCCCCGTCCCCGGTGACCAGATAGACCGTCCCCCCGCCTGCAGCGTTCAGGTAGCGATAGAGGTTCTCCGCGAACCGTCGGTTGTCGCGAAGTTCCAGCATGTTGTTGATGACGATGCTGGGGTCTCCGACGGCCACCAGGCGTCCCTCGCCGACCGCCCCCGCGAGCACGAGAGCGTGTCCTGCGTCATCAAAGGAGAAGAGCGCGTCGAGCTTTTCGTGGCGCAGGGTGACCGGGTGGTTCGCGACGAGGCCGGAGACGCCGGAGGTGAGGGCGTGACGTGTCGTCGACTGGGCGACGGGCAGGTTGGGATTCGACCGCAGGTTCGGCGTGGCCCCGAGGTCCGCCTCGGTTCGAGAGATCCCGTAGGCGCGGAGGAGGGCGGCCCCCCGGCCGTAATCGTCGAGGAGGGCAAGGCGACCACCGGCCCGGATGAAGCTCGCGATCGCCTCGATGGGCAGATCACGCTGCGGGTAGAGCACCACCAGGGCGTCGCTTTCGCCGAGCTCCCCCACGTCGAGGCGGTCGACGGACACGACTGGCGTGCCGAGCTCTTCGCCCATGGCGACGAACTCGCTCAACCCGTTCCACTCCTGGCTGTCGGGGTCGTAGTCGTCTCCGGCCCACGCGATCGTTGGGAAAAGCAGCAGAATGCTGATGCAGGTCAGCGTGGGTCGGAGCGTAGGCATCGGGGGGACGAAAGAGGGCCGCGGTGGATGATAACGCACAGTGTCACCCGCTCCTTCTCCGAGATTGTCGAATCATTTCTCGGGGTCTTCTTGTCGAAGTCTTGTCACCCACCGTGCCGTTGTTATATTTCGCCCACTACCGGCGTTAGACGTCGAAAGCCCCGGCTTCCCCCAATGCTTCCCCCCTTCATCATCGACCAGATTCGGCGCCGCGAAGAGGAAGAGCGCCGTGAAGAGGCTGGTAAGCAGCCTCGCCTCGATCTCCCGATCCCCATGCCGAACCTCCCCCCCCCCGCGGGCGAGGGTGCTGAAGAGGACGCCGATCGGGGCTTGGTGATCATCGACCTTCGGGGCTGATCGCCGGAAGCATCCCAAGGGGGCTGATCGCCGGAAGCATCCCAAGGGGGCTGATCGCCGGAAGCATCCCAGGGGGCTGATCGCCGGAAGCATCCGGGCATCACCCACGGGTCGTCGACCCGCGGGTGGCTTCGTCCCACGCGGCCTTGATGTCTTCGACGGTGAACGGGCGTCCTTCCGAGAAGGCGCCCGTCGTCTCCCTCGCGCGCAGCGCATAGAGCCGGCCCCCGGCGACCCCGACGACTTCGCCGGAGACGTCGCGGGCGTCTGGTCCTAAAAGAAATGCAACGACCGGCGCGACGTGTTCGGCGGTCATCGAACCGTCCGCATGCCTTTGAAGAGGGGGAGCTCTTCGGTCGTTCGGGTCCGAGCGGTCGGCGCGACGGCGTTGACTCGGACCGCGTGTTTGCGGAGCTCCACGGCGGCGGAACGCGTGAGCCCGACAATCGCGGCGGCGGCCGCTGAAGCGCCCGCCTTGCGCGCGCTACCGAAGAACGCCGCGGGGGACGTCATGTGTATGATCGAGCCTCCCTCGCCCCGGTCGATCATCGCGCGCGCGGCGACCCGGGTGAGCTCGAAGCCAGCGCGGATGTGAGTGCCGAGGAACGCGTCGAGGTCTTCGTCGGTCACGTGCAGAACGCCGCGGTCTCGCTGAACGCCGGCTGAGTTCACCACACCGTCGAGGCGACCGAAGCTGTCGAGGGCGAGCTCGACGAGGGCCGTGCATCCGCCCCGGGCGGCTACATCAATCGTTGATGAGACGGCCTCTGCGCCGAGGCCATGGGTCTCTTTGGTGATGGCATCGATGATGGACGGGTCGTTCCCCGTTCCATCGGCCGCGCTCCCGTTGTCGTCGAGGACGAGCTGTGCGCCCCGCGTCGCAAGGTCCCGGGCGACGGCGGCTCCGATACCGCGCCCGGCCCCGGTGACGATTATCACCTGCCCTTCGAGTCTCTCGGCGCTCATGGAAGCACGACGGGGCTGCGCAGCAAGACCGAGGACTGCCCTGGGGAGAGGGTGACGTTGTAGCGGCGTCCGGTGTCGCCGCCGAGGGCCCACCACATGAGGTTCTCACCATCGCGGGGTGACGTGTCGGCGAGAACGTCCCCTCCACCAAATGGAGCGCAGGGGCGGCCATCGGTGGGCCCCGTGCCCGCCGGGCACGGCGGCAGTCGTTCGCGCACGTGGTAGAGGCCGAGGTAGTGGCCGGTCTCGTGGGCGATGATCTGGGCGAGGTTTCGGGCCCCCCGCGTGCCGCTGCCGATGACGCTCGAGTCGTACGTGACGGCCACTCCGCTGTGCATCGTCCCATGCACGCCGGGAGGGCCCGGGATGCCCCCGGCGATGCCTAGGATGATGCCGCCGTCTCCGTCTGCCGCGATGCTGCGCACCAGGAAGATCGAGATGGCGTCGCCGGTGGTCCCGGCCCCGAGGCGCATCAGCTCGGCGAGCTCGCTCTCTCGGCCATCGACGGTGTCGATGATGGATAGACGCCCCGCCGCAGCTGCGGCGACGTCGTGAAATCGGATGTCTCCGAGGGTGAGACCGGCGGTGGCCCAGATGCCCCGGAGGTTTTCCGTGGCTTCCGTCAGGCGAGCTTCCCCCGGGGCTGCACTTGCGTCGAAGCCAACGCCGACGAGGTAGATGTCGAGGTCGATGGTGCCCCCGCGGAGCGCCTCGCCTCTCTTCACGCGCATGGTGAGCTCGACATCTGCGGACCGGGCACCGCCGGACCCATCGCCGAGGAGCATCACCTGGGCGCCGTAGCGACCGGGGAGGATATCGACCCGGTCCGGCGTCGAGCTCGG
This sequence comes from Deltaproteobacteria bacterium, assembly GCA_003647065.1. GTDB lineage: Bacteria > Myxococcota_A > Polyangia > Polyangiales > B10-G4 > B10-G4. The sequence goes on from QMMC01000339.1 coordinate 6,905, forward strand.
CACGGAGATGGTCGCGGCTTCTTCGTTGCTGATGGGCAGCCATCGAATCGGCTGATCGATGAACGAGGCGAGCTCTTCGAGGTCGAAGAGGCGGGTGTCGTCGGGGGCGTCCAGGCTCCGGTAGGCGATGGGCACGGCTTCACCCCCGACATTCTGAGCGAAGAGGGTCACGCTCACCGCGTCGTCGGGGATGGCGAAGTTCACCCGGGTGCTGAGACCGCTGGCCGAGAGGGAAAGGGTGCCGAGGGGGAAATCTTGGACCTCGACGAGGCCCGTTCGCGGTGCGTATCCGCAGCCAGGAAACTGAAGCCCTGGGCCCGGAAACGACAGGAAGACGCAAGCCTGGCCGGGAAGGCAGTCGAGGTCTGCGGTCTCGCAGACTTCGACGCACTGCCCGTCGATGCACGAGCGTGACTCGCAGTCGCTTCCGGTCGTGCAGGCCCCCGCGAGGAACCGGCCGGTGGGGTCGCCGTCGACGCATGCGCCGGTCACGGCTTCGGGCCTCCCGTCGCCGTCCCGGTCGATGAGCGTCGGCGCGCACGCTTGATCGAAGCGACAGGTGCGTCGGCTGCTGCATATCTCGCCGCAGGTGCCGCCGAGCTCCGGAGGCAGGCAGAGGCCGGTCACGCACTCGGACCCCGAGAAACACGGAGCGCCGACTGGCAGGTCCATCCCCGCATCTCGCGGCGAGACGATACATCGGCCCTCGAAGCAGGCGCTTCCTTCGGCACAGTCCCGGGCGGACGCGCACTCGGGGCCCATGCAGCGCCCATCGGTGCACAGAGCCTCGGGGCTACCGCAGTCCTCCGGGTTTCGGCACGGCGGGCGGCATACGTCACCGAAGCAGTGATAACCGAGGCGGCATTCCGAGTCGTCCTCGCATTCGAGGAGGCACAGCCCGTCGCCGTAGGCGAAGTCGCAGCGTGTATCGCCAACGCACCCATCTTCACACTCGTTGCTGCAGTATCCGCCGGGGAAGAGGCCGGGAAATACGCAGCGGGTCCCGCCCACACATTCCGCCACGGTTGCGCAGGGGTCGCCCGGGTTCGGTGCCACGGGGAGGACGTAATCGTGGCTCTCGAAGCAAGCCGGGAGGACCCAGAGCGCGAAAAGACTGACCAGGAGGGTGATTTCGACACGGTGGGGCAAGGGCCAGGGCAGTATACGACAGGTTGGGCGATTCGACCCCGACCGACGCCGCGCATTCGCTATCATCCTCGGCGACGTGTCTGCCATCCGCTTCGGACGTTACGAGCTCCTGCGAAAAATCGCCGCCGGCGGTATGGCGGAGATCTTCCTCGCGCGACAGTGGGGCGAGGGTGGCTTTTTTCGCGACGTGGTCATCAAGCGGCTCTTCAGCCACCTCGCCGAGCACGAAAAAGCCCTGTCGATGTTTCAGTACGAGGCGCGGCTCCTCGCTGAGCTGAACCACCCGAACATTCCCCAGGCCTACGAACTCGGATACGAAGACGGCGCGTGGTTCCTCGCGATGGAATTCGTGGACGGGTCGACGGTCGCCGACCTGTGGCGGGCTGGGGCTCGGGCGGGACACCGTATGCCGCTCCCGGTCGCCGCCGGCGTCGTGCTCCAGGCGTGCGAAGCGCTGCACCACGCCCACGAGTGCCGCGACCGCGCCGGTCG
>QMMC01000340.1 GCA_003647065.1 Deltaproteobacteria bacterium
CAGGCCCTGGCCTTCGCCGATGGGCGCGCAACCGCCGTGGGGTCGACCATGGAGGTGCATCCACGCAACTCCATGGGCCTCACGAACGTCGCGTACCAGGCCACCCTGACCTGGGCCAACGACCTGGTGCGCACCCTCGAAACGCAGGCGCTGCTGCCCATCTTCGGCGAGAGCCCGATCGTCGAGCTCGGCATGAGTGGGAAAGAAGACATCCTTCTCGAACGCCTCACCATGGACTCGGATTATTCGCGCATGTTCGCTGCGGCGTTCCCGAGACAAGACTCGCCAATCACCGTCGGTAACGTCACCAAGGCCATCGCCGCTTTCCAGCGCACCCTCATCAGCGGCCGCTCACCTTACGACCGCTACGCCTACGACCGGGAGATGGACGCCCTCACCGAGAGTGAAAAGCGGGGCCTCGAGCTCTTCTTCGGCGAGCGCCTCGAGTGTTTCCACTGCCACGGCGGCTTCAACTTCAGCGCGTCCGTCGACCACGCGGGCACGGTCTTCGACGAGGCCGCGTTCTTCAATACCGGCCTCTACAACATCGACGGCCGCGGCGCGTATCCACCACAAAACACCGGTCTCGCTGAGATCAGCGGCAACCCCGACGACATGGGGCGGTTCAAGCCGCCTACCCTACGCAATATCGCCGTGACGGCGCCGTACATGCACGACGGCTCCATCGCCACCCTCGACGAGGTCCTCGACCACTACGCCCGGGGCGGCCGAAACGTCACCGAAGGGCCCTGGGTTGGCGACGGGTCCGAGAACCCGTACAAGGAGATCTTCGTGTCGGGCTTCACTCTGACCGTCCAGGAGCGCGCCGACCTATTAGCCTTCTTGCACGCCCTGACCGACGACGAATTCCTCACGAATCCTGCGTTTAGCGACCCTTTCGCCCCCTAACCGCCTCCCGAAAGGCCTCCGCCCGAAGCATTCGGGGACGGTGTTAACGAGTTAACACCGTCCCCACTTCACTTGCTGGTCATGACGTAGGTCCCGTCCCACCCTTCGGGGGGCGGGACTTTTTCGTATTTGCGGGCTCGGGCGGCGAGGGTTTTGCTGGGCCCATCGGCGCCGCCGAAGGCCGCGTCGGCCGCGTCGAAGGCGGCCGCGGCCTCGTCGAAGCGACGGTCCCGGTAAATATCGAGGGCATGACGGTAGGCGTCCACCGCGGCCTTCGTCTCGGCGTCGACGTCGGTCGCTTCTCCGACGAGCTCGTGGATGAGGATGCCGCGGCTCTTGCCCTTCACCGCGACCCAGTCGACGGGCCGAAAAACGAAGCCGTCGCCCGCCCGCTTCACCGTCTCGTCGCCGCAGAGGATGCGGGTGCCGTAAGCCTTGTTGAGGTTCTCGAGGCGGCTGGCGAGGTTCACCGCGTCTCCCATGACGGTGTAGTTCAGGCGCTCCTTAGCCCCAATGTTGCCGACCAGGGTGGTGCCCGAGTTGATGCCGATGCGAGTGTCGAAGAGCGGGCGCCCGGCCTTCTCCCATTCGACCTGGTTCCGGGCCAGTACGGCGCGCATCGCGAGGGCCGCGCGACAAGCGTGAACCGCGTGGTCTTCGAGGGGCCGGGGTGCACCCCAGAACGCCATGATGGCGTCGCCGATGAACTTGTCGACGGTGCCGCGGTTTTCCTGCACGGCGCCGCTCATCGTCTCGAGATATTCGGCGAGCTGTTCGACGAGCACGTCCGGTTCGAGGGTTTCGGCGATGGATGTGAACCCCGCAATGTCACTGAAGAGCATCGTCAGGTCTTCCATCTGACCGCCGAGCTCGGCCTCGGTGCCGGTGCGCAGCATCTCCGACACCAGCCCCTTCGGCACGTAGCGACCAAAGCTCTTGAGGCTGCTTTTCATGGCGTCGGTCGCCTCCGCCATGTCGTTGACCTCGCGCACTAGGGAGTTGCGCGGGAGCCGCGGACCTTCGAGTTCGAATCGGCCGATGCGCCCGAGCTCGTCGGCGATGACACGGAGCGATGCCGATACACGATTGGCGAGGAAGACCCCGGCCAGAACCGCCAGCAGCGCCGCGAGGGCCGCTACCATCGCCGCCCTGAGGGCCTGCTCTTGCAGCGTGCCGAAATAATCCTCTTCGGGGACGACGATCACCACTTGCCAGGGGATGCCACTCGCCTCCGGAAAGGCGTCAGCCATCACCAGGTTTTCGCCGCCGAGAAAGCTCGCCGGACGCTCGGGATGAGCCGCGAGCCCCTGCCACGCCTCGGAGAGAAAGGCATCGCCATGCTCCCCGGCCATCGCGATCTCTGCATCGCCGCCGCTCCCCCGGGTCGTCACCCCCTCGGGGTGCCCAACCACGAGGCCGTCCTCGGACACTACGTAGACCTTGCCGTGCTCCCCCACCTCGACGGTCGCGAGGAACTCGGACAGCGAGCTCATCTCGTATTCGACCGCCCAGACGCCGTGGGTAGCCCCGTCCGAGCGATGGGGGGCGACATACATGAAGCCCGGGACGCCCATCGTCGCGAAGACGAAAGGCTCGACCCACATGCCCCCGTCCGCCCCGTGCCCCGCCCGGTACCATGGACGTTGCCGTGGGTCGTAGGCGCCGGGCTCTTCGCTGACGACCCGCCACTCTCCGCCCTGGCGACGCAGCGTTCGGAGGCGGCCCCCCCCCGCCTCCTCGTCCTGCTCCCGGTGGTGACCGAGGAGCGAACCGTCCGCCTCGCGTTGCACCGCCACGTAGGTGCCCTCGTCGTCCCCATGGGACACCCAGGTGAACTCGTGGTTCGCCTCCATCGCGCCGTGGAAATAGTCGAGGAGCGTAGGGACGTCGTGGGCGTCGAGGTGCCCGCCCTCGGCGAGTCTTTCGGTCAACCGCGCGTAGGGCACCGCTGGCTCGAGAAACCGAATCGTGCGCTGGGTCGTCCGTTGGGCGAGCTCACCGCTCAGCTCCTGCCAGAGGGTGTCGATCGAGCGCTGGGTGCTGTGATAGGCGAGGACCCCGACCGCGCCGGTCCCGGCGAGGATCAAGAGCACGATCATCGAAACCAGCGTCGGCCTCAGCGGGAACCCGGCTGTCTTAGCGGCGCTCACGGCCGCAGAGTACCCCATAGCCGCGGCCCCCGGGGGACGGTCCTTGCGCGACACCGGGGCTTCGTGCCAACCCGTGATTCGTCTTCTCACCCCGAGCGCTGCAATGAACACCCTCGCCAAGAGTTTCTTCAAAGGGCTGCTGATCGTCGTGCCCCTGATCGCCACCATTTACGTGGTCTATCTGGTGGTTACCCTCGTCGACGGCCTCCTCGGCGTGCCCGTTCCCGGCCTCGGCCTCGCTCTCACCGTGGTGAGCATCACGGTCGTGGGCCTCCTCGCATCGAACGTGGTCGGTCGGCGAAGCCTCGAGGCCCTCGAGAAGGGCATCGACAAGCTGCCCGTCGTGAAGCTGCTCTACCAGAGCGTGAAAGACCTGATGGGCGCCTTCGTCGGGGACAAGAAGAGCTTCGACAAGCCGGTGATGGTCGAGGTCTTTCCGGGTCAGGGTATCAAGATGCTCGGTTTCGTGACCTGCACCCGCTTCGATGACCCGAAGCTCCAGGGCCACGTCGCGGTCTACCTGCCGCAGTCGTACAATTTCGCCGGCAACCTCCTGGTGGTTCCCCAAGACCGGGTCGAGAAGATCGACGCCGACGGTGCGCAGTTCATGGCGTTCATCGTCTCCGGAGGAGTCGCCACGATGAGCGGTGCGGAGACCATGTACGACGCCGATGCGGTCGAAAAGATGCGCGCGGGCCTGCGTCAGCCGTGACCACTGCCGGCGAAGATGACCCGGACGCCGAGCTCGCGGCCACGGTGCCGGCGAGGCCGAGCCGTTTTCGCCTCGCCTTTCGCCTCGCGGTCACCGTCGCCGGCGCGGCACTGCTCGTCGTGCTCATTCGCGGGGTCGGCATCGATGAGCTCCGGGGAGTGCTCACGCCGGCGCTGCCATGGCTGCCTCTCATCGCAGGCCTCGAGGCCGTGCGCATCGGCTGCGACGCCCTCGCCTCCCGCCTCGCCCTCGGGCCCCGGGGGCGGGCCGTCCCGCTGCGCACCTATTACGTCGCTCAGGTGATCGCCCACGCCGTCATGAACGTCTTCCCGGCGGGGCGGTCGGCCTCCGAAGCGGTGAAGGCCACGCTCCTCACCCCGGCCCTCGGTGGCGCCCCGGCGGCAGCGATGGGCTATTCGAACCAAGCCAACATACTGATCAGCTCGGCCGCCTTCACCGTGCTCTGCCTGCTCGGCGCCCTGGCCTCGCCGGAACCTCAGCTCCTGGTCATCGGCCTCGTCGCCCATTCGACGGTACTGGCCGCGAGCGGCATCGGCATGCGCTTCGCCGCAACCAGCAGCGTCGTCGCCGAGCGCACGGCGCGCCACTGGCCCTGGCTCTGGCGCCGCGTGTCCCGGTTCCACGACGTGTCCCGAGAAACCCCGCTGATCTCCCCAAAACCCATCGCCGTGATGTTCCTCGGCCGATCCGTGCAAACCGCAGAGTATGGCGTCATCGCCTGGGCGGTCGGCATCGACGTCGGGGTCCTCGAGGCCCTCGCGGTCCAGGGCACCAACCTCGTCGCCGCCGCCGTCGGCGTCTTCGTGCCCGGCCAGCTCGGCTCCGCCGAGGCCGTCTTCGCCGCCGCCGCCGCCGTCCTCGGAACGACCGTCGCACGCGCCATGAGCATCGCCCTCCTAGCCCACGCCGTACAACTCGCGTGGGTCGTCGTCGGCTTCGGTGCCCTCCTCGTCTTCCGAACGCGCCACCCTACGGACGACTGAGCAGGTCACGTCAGCCCAGGCTCTCGCGGAGTCGGCGGTAGCCTCGGTGCGCTCGCAGGCGGACGGCCACCGGGGTCGCGCCGAGGCGTTCGGCTATCTCGACGAAGCTGAGGCCCCCGAACCAGTGCAACTCGACGACGGTCCGCTGTGCGACGGGGAGCGCAGCGAGGGCGCGGTGCACGACGCGATGCAGCAAGAGGTCCGGGGGGAGCGTCGCACTGCCGCTGCGCTCGCGGGACAGCGCACGAACTTTCCGCCGATGCCTGATGGTGGTGCGCACGTATTGGTGCCGCACGTTGAGGGCGATGGTGTAGAGCCAGGGGCGTAGCGACGAGTCGGTGCGAAAGTCATCGCGAGCTCGGTGAAGCTGGAGGAACGTCTGCTGGACGAGCTCCTCGGCGTCGTGGTGATCCGAGACAGCTCGTCGCATCAACCGATGCAAGGGCCCCCGGTACCTAGCAAAGAGTCTGCGGAAGGCGTCCGTATCGCCCGCCAGATAGGACGTCATGAGCGCTTCGTCGCTGCCGGGCTCGGGGGCGATTGCCATCACATGCGAAGAACGCACGCGGCGGCCGAGGCTTACACCTCGATGCGCTATGCTCTGTTCATGAGCTTGTGTCTGCCTCGCCCCGCCCTTTCCTTCTCCCTTTGCCTGCTGGTTTCCCTCGCTGCCTCGGGCTGCTCTGATCCTGCGACCCCGGGGGGCTCGTGCGCGACGAGCTCAGACTGCGACAGTCCCGACCTGTGCCTCGATGGGCTATGCGTCACGCCGATCACCGCGGACAGCGGTAACGGCGACACCGGTACTCGGTCGACCGACAGCGGAATAGACAGCGCGGTGTCCGATACCGGCGCCGATGCCAGCTGTGGCAACGAAGCCATCCCCTTCGACTATCGTCCCCCCAACGTGCTCTTCGTCTTCGACCGTTCCTGCTCGATGCGGCGCCGCCTCGATGACTCGACGCTCTTCGGCACCGGTCCCGACGACCCCCGGACGCGGTGGTACGTAGCCCGCGAGGCGGCGCTCTCCCTCATCGCGGACTACGAGTCCCGCGTATTCTGGGGCCTGATGGCCTTCCCCGATCCGCGGGAGGGCTGCGGCATGCCCGCGACCGCCGAGGTGGTCCCAGGGCCCGGCAATCGAATGGCGATCGAAGCCGAGCTGGTGCGCAACCGCATCCAGCCCTTTGGGCTCTGCGGCCCCGACAATACCGACACCACGACCCAGCCCCGACAGACCCCCACCTTCGAAGCCCTCGAGGGCGCCAGCACCCTCCCGGAGATGATGGACACCATGCGAGATAGCTTCGTGGTCCTTCTGACCGACGGCGGCGCGAGCTGCACGGACGCCGACGCTCTGGGCACACTCACGGCCACCCTCGGGTCCATGGGAATCCCGGTAGCGGTCGTCGGCTTCTCGACTTCGGACGGCGAGACCACCCTCGAGGCCATCGCGACCAACGGAGGACTCCCGCGGCCCGGCGGCATGCCGAGCTACTACACGGCCGAGAGCCGCGCTGACCTCGACTCGATCTTCAGCGAGATCGCCACGCGGGTCGTCTCCTGCGAACTCTCGCTCACGACCACGCCGCCCAACCCTGACGAGATTTTCGTGTCCGTCGATGACGTCGACCTCGCCGAAAGCGCGACCGACGGGTGGAGCTACGACGCCGCGGCCAACTCCATCACCTTCAATGGCACGCCCTGCGACCGGCTGCGCAGCGGGGACATCACGCGCATCGGCATCAGCTTCGGCTGCGCCCCCTCGGCGTGTATTCCCCAGCCCGAGGTCTGCAACGGCCTCGACGACGACTGCGACGATATGGTCGACGAAGACTGCCTCTTGTAGGCCCCCCGGTCAGGAGCCGTCGTCTTCGATGTCGTGGCCGAATGCCCCGACCATGCGGGAGGCGACGACCATCGCCGCGCAACCGATGCCCGCGATGACACCGGCCGCGATCTTTCGGGAATCGGACCAATCCTCGGGGCCGTAAAGCTGGCCCACGGCGGCGCCGATGCCCATGGAGCCGACGAGAACCGCCGTGATGACGGGGTGGGTCTTGATGGCGTGGAGCATCCCCCACCGGTTTAGGTCCAATTGGGCCCGCCGTGCAGGCAATTTCATCCCGGTCTCACCGAGGGGCGACCTGAGCGGCCAATGCAGACGCCACCCCTGGTCGCCACTTAGAGGCACTTCGGCCCCAGGATCACTGATGAAACCGCCCACCGCAGCCTGGCACAGGCCTTGCGCTAGGTACGCATGGCTAGGGAGGCTGCTCGCAATGTCACGTCGAATTCGGATGACCATTCTATGTGCTCTAACCCTCGGATTTGGGCTGTCGGGGTGCGCCATGCAGGCCCCCGCCGGGGGCGATGACGGCGAAGACTCGGTCGGCATCACCTCGGGCAAGGGAGACGGGACGTCCTACAGCCAATGCGAGCTCGACGAGCTGACCGCCGTGGTCAACGAGGTCCACCTCGAGACCCTCGACGACGAGCGCCCGGCCCGGGACGCCCTCCGCGCCCAGGGCGTGCACGGATCAGCGGCCAAGTGCATCGTCTGGTGGCGCCTTGGGGCCGACACCGACGTCAGCTGCCGCGGACGCAACCTGCCCTCGGGATTCGTCCCGACCGTTCGTGAGTTCCCAGACGCCCAGTCCATCGACGCCGTCAAGTACGTCGGCCCGAGCGCCTTCCGCGCCCTCGCCGCCATCGGGGCCGACGCCTGCACCACAGCCCCCCCGACGGGCATCGTCACGGACGTCATCTTCTCGCCGACCGAAGACCTCGCCGCCAGCCACGCGGGACGCATCATCAACCTGATGGACAACGCCCAGCGCAGCATCGACATTTCGATGTACAGCTTCAGCCAGCCGGACATCAAGGAAGCGCTCCTGCGCAACGCGAGCCGGATCGCCGTCCGCGTGCTCTACGACAGGGGGCACCTCGGCGGCGGTCTCGAAAACGCTCTCGAAGAGGCCGGCATCGAGGTTCGCCGGATCGGTCAAATCAACCATCACAAGTACGCCATCTTCGACGGCGTCCTCGAAGCCGGCGACGACCCCGCCGCCGCGACCATCTCTTCGGGCAGCGCCAACTGGTCCAACGGCGCCGTCGGGACCTACGACGAGTCCACCGTATTCATCTCCAACAGCCCCGAGATGGCTCTCCGCTACCAGCGTGAGTTCAACCTGCTCTGGCAGTACTCGACCGCGGTCGAGACCGGCTTCGACAACCAGACCAACTACTTCGACAGTGTCGAAATCACCGAGGCCATGATCGAGGCGGTCGAGGACCCGACGGTCGACGCCGCTTTCACCTCGATGAACTTCAAGGTCGGCTCCCGGGGCCTCACCGTCGACAAGAGCAACGGCTATCAGATGGCCCAGCGCTGGATTGACCTCATCAACGGCGCCGAGGAGAGCATCTGGATCTACTCCGAGCGTCTGCGCTCGGTCCCCGTCGCCAACGCGCTCCTCGCCAAGGCCGAAGCGAACCCCGACATGGAAATCCGCATCTACCAGGACAACCAGGAGTACGTGACGGCCTACAAGATGCGCACGATGCTCGCCCGCCTCGACGACTGCTACGACGGCGCGACCACCGAGACCCAGCACATCAACTGCGAGCGGGGTGTCATCTACTCCCAGACCGTCGCCGCCGCCTTCGAGGGCAACCCCAATCACCAGTACCGGATGAAGTACTACTCCTACAACTGGCACTACAGCTTCCAGCAGATGCATCACAAGTC
>QMMC01000341.1 GCA_003647065.1 Deltaproteobacteria bacterium
CACCAGCGCCCGCGTCGCGAGCTCGACGCTCAACAGCGCCGCCGTCGAAGGTTGCATGGTGCGCCAGATCAGGCGCTGGCGTTTCCCGACCCCGGATGGGGGTGAAGTCGTGGTTACCTACCCGTTCATCTTCGGCGTCCAAGGCGGCTAGCCAAGGCGCCCACGCACGCCACGGGCCGGCAATCCAGCTCGGGTCGACTGACGTCGCCCTGTCGCCTTCTTGTCGACCCCCGCCGGCTTACGTCCTCACCGCCGGCCTCGAAATACCTTTGGTATTCCTTCGGCCTGCGCCTGCGGGGGCGCTCGCCGGCTGACGCACGTGGACGCCTTGGCCCAGATGAGTCAGCCAGAATTTGGGGACGCGTGGTTGCTTAATTGTCTTACGAGAGTTGGGGACGCGTGGTTGCTTAATTGTCTTACGGTCGGTTCTTAGACCCACTCTTCTCTCCTAACCGCGGCCCCGCCCCCCCGATCGGGGCCCTCGTCCCCCATTCGCGATGCGGCGGCTTCGGGCTTCCTAAGTGATCTCGCGGTACACTGGGTGGTACGGCCCCTGCACCGACCGGCGTGGGCTATTCTATCTGCCGAGGTGTCACCCATGCGTTCACTGGCTTCGTCTACTGCTCTGGTTTTCCTCTTCGTCTCCCTCCTGTCGACCCTGTCGGCGGGGTGCGCCATCGATCAGGTGATGCAGGCGAGCGCCGATGGGTCTGGGATCTACGCCTTTGCGATGACCGAGGCGACGCCGCCCCTCGCCATGACGGATGACGCGACCCTGTACTGGGTCGAGAACCGCATGGAGTTTCCCCTGACGCCGCCGAACGCAGAAGAGCTCGCTGCCCTCGGCGCTGAAGCCCCGGCGCCCTATCCCACGATTCCCTGGGTGCTCCTCGGCGACATCGACCTCGAGGTCGACCTCGTGGTCACCAACCTCATGGACGAGCGCCGCACTGTCGACCTCACCCTCAACGGCATCAACGAGTTCCACGAATACGTACCCGCGTTCATCATCGACGGTGACGAGATCATCTCCGATTTTGCCCAGTGGGAGCGCACCGTCGTCATCGAGGCGGGCGAGCAATACCAGGTCACCATCACGGGCCGGCAGCTGACCGAAGTCGCCACGGACCTCGCGACGGTCGTCAACGGTGCCCCCAACGCCAACGCGGTCGTCTATTTCGAAAACCAATCCGGCATCCCGGACCCGCGAATCGACCCCTACATCCCCGAGACCATCCCCGGTCTCGTCGGCATGCGCCTCGGGATCCGCGCGTCGAGCGATACGCCCCCGTCCATCGTCGTCGAGGCCTCCCTGCGCCTCATCGACCGGGAACACAAGGTGAGCGACGACGTCGAAGACCCGGAGCAGGTCTGGATGACTCCCGCTCCTGAGATCTTCACACCAGTGCCCCTCGAAGAAGAGTAGCCCCTCGGCCCCCAAGCCGCGTCTCGGGCGATCCCGGGGCGACAATTCTGGTAGGCTCCCGGCGTGTCGTCTCGCTTGACCTTGGCCCTCGGGGTCGCAGTCCTGGGTCTCGTCTCTTCCCCTGCCATCGCCGGGGCGCAGGATGAGCTCCCCGCCGGCGATTCGTCCGCGCCCTCCGAGGCTAGCGCGGCGCCGGACGATGGGCCGGGCGACGGCGGCGATAGCAGGGCCACCACCGAAGACGGCCCGGTCGAGTTCGAGGTCGATACGACGCGCCTCGACGTCGAGCGCCTACCGCCCGAGGCGATCGAGATCACCCGGGACCTCTACTCCCACGGCCTCTTCATGGAGGGCTGGGTCGGCGGCAGGGGTTTCGTCGGCGGCATCGGCAACCTCAGCTCCCCGGGCCTCTATGCAAACGTCGGGGTCGGCATCGAGCTCTTCCGCTTCATCTACCTGAAGCTGGCCTTCGAGGCTTCGTTTCACCAGACCGATGCTCCGCCTCCGCCGAGCGCGACGGCCTTCGAGCTCCTCGGCGCCCTCGTCGAGCTCAAGTTTCAAATCGACGTGTCCGCGCGCGTCGGCCTCTGGCTCCAGGGCGAGTTCGGAGGCGTCCTCGCGTTCGGCGATGTGCTCCCCACCTACGGCGTTCAGGGGTCCGACGAGGTCGGCATGATGTACGGAGGCAGCGCCGGCTTCGACTGGCATCTCTACAACCGTCACTACAGCTTCGGTCTCCTCGGCGGCGCTCGGGTGTTCCCCAGCCTCGAGACCCTCGATGGCGAGATGTCCCTCGGAGTCCACGGAGCCGCCTACCTCCGCTACGTTTTCTAGGACCCGCCCGGGGGGAGTCGCCGCAGGAGCTCGTCGATCTCGTCGTTGCCCGGGTCGTATGCTCGCGCTGCGTCGAGGGCGTCCCGGGCCTGGTCCCAGTTCTCACGGTCGATTTCGGTACGGGCCGCGTCGACGAGGTCCTTGGCGCGCTGTTCCCGCTCGAAGCCGCTGAGGCTCGCGATCTCCTCGCCGGTGTCTCGGGCGGCGTCCGTCTCGCCATCGGGTCCGGCATCGAGGACCACGATGCCGGTGTCCTCGGCCCCCACGATGCCGGTGTCGGCGACGCCCAGGACCGCGGCGCCTCCGTCGCCCGCCCCCCCATCGGCGGCGGCGGCTCCATCATCCGGGCCGCTCAGGGCAAAAACCAAAGCGACCCCGATGGCCAAGCTCCCGATGGCCATGGCCCAGAGCGCGACCGATCGCGGTCGGCGTTCTGCGCCGGGCAGCGAGCCTCCTCGGGACTCGCCCGAGAGCTGACGTGAGGATTGGCCCGAGGCCCGGGGTGCGGACCCGGACGACCGAGGTACCAGAGAGGGGATGACGACCCCATCGTCGGCATAGGCCTGGTGGATCGCGTCCGCCAGATCGCGCGAGGTCTGGAAGCGTTCTTCGGGGTTCTTGGCGAGGCCGCGCATCAGTGCGCTCGCTACCGCCGGGGGGATTTGCTCGCCGGTAGCCACATCATTTGGATGGGGCGGGTCGGTGTGAACGACCTTGTTCGCGACCGCCACAGCGTCACTGCCAGGGAACGCCCGGGTGCCCGTTGCGACTTCGTAGAGGACCGCGGCGAAGGAGAAGAGGTCGGACCGCGGCCCGTAGGTGCCCTCCATCAGGGTCTCCGGCGCGGCGTAGCACGGGGTCCCGAGGAACTGCCCCTCTCGGGTCAACGCGGCGTCCGGGACCTTCGCTATCCCGAAGTCGGCGAGCTTCACTCGTCCGTCGTCCGTCGTCAGGAGATTGTCCGGCTTCACGTCGCGGTGAATGATGCCTTCGGCGTGGGCCACCTCGAGGGCGCCGGCTACCTGATCGGCGATGCTGACGATCCGCTCTGGGGCCAGGGCGCCTTCGTCTCGGAGGACCTCTTTCAGGGTCTTCCCGGGCACGTATTCGAAGACGAGGTAGGGCCCCACCTCATCATCCTCGCCTACGTCGTAGACCTGAACGATGGCGGGGTGATGCAGTCGCGCGGCGGCTCGGGCCTCGTTCTTGAATCTCTCGAGAAACGTCCCGAGCGACGTCGGGTCCATGCCCAGGTCACGAATCGTCTTGATCGCGACCGCCCTTCCGAGCTCGGGGTCCTTGCCGACGTACACGTATCCCATCGCCCCGGCGCCGACGAGGCGGTCGATGAGGTAGCGCCCGACCTTCGAGGGGACAGACTCGCTCATCAGAGCCTATGCAGTTTGACCGTGTTCGGCCGTCCGGAGGTCGGCCAGGCGCAGACGAGGCCGAAGTGGTCGCCCGACTTGGCGAGCTTCTCACGGACCAGCAGCGCCGTCGCGATGCGCAGGGTCTCCTCGGTGCTCTCCGGAGGTACTTCGAGGTAGGGGGCCACGCCCCACTCGAGGGCCATCCGGCTCGCGATACTCGGGTTGGGGGTGATGGCCACGATCGGAACCATGGGGCGGTACTCGCTCAAGAGCGCTGCCGTCGTTCCGCCCCGGGTGAATACGACGATGACCTGGAGGGGGAGGGCGTGGCTCAGGAGTGCCGCGGCGCGGGCGGCGGCGTTGCTGACCGCCCACTCTTGGTGGTCTTCGAAGAGTTCCGGCGTCGAGACGAGGGGCACCCCGGTTTCCCGCGTCGAGTTCTCCACCTCCTGAATGATGGTGGCCATCATGCAGACGGACTCGGTGGGGTAGCGCCCGGACGCGGTCTCTCCGCTCAGCATCAGCGCGTCGGTGCCGTCGAGGACCGCGTTGGCGACGTCGTTGGCCTCGGCCCGGGTCGGCCGCGGATTGCGGATCATCGAGTCGAGCATCTGAGTCGCGGTGATCACGATTTTCCCGCGCTTGTTGCCCTCCTGAATGATGCGCTTCTGGATCATGGGCACCTTTTCGGTGCCCACCTCCACGCCGAGATCTCCGCGGGCGACCATCAGCCCGTCGGCTACGTCAGCGATGGCCTCGAGGGCTTCGATCGCCTCGGGTTTCTCCAACTTGGCGATGACCGGCGTGCCCTTTGCGAGGCCCTGGGCCTGACGCACGTCATCGGGGCTGCGAACGAAGGACAGGGCGATGTAGTCGACCTTGATCTCATCCACGGCGAACGCGAGGTCGAGCTCGTCCTTGGCGGTGAGTGCCGGGGTCGACAAGTTGGCGCCGGGGAGGTTCAGGCCCTTCCGGTCGCTCAAGGTGCCGCCCACCACGACTTCACACACCACGTCGCGGCCCTTCACCTCTCGGACCGTGAGCTCGATGAGCCCATCGTCGATGAGGATCCGGCTTCCGGCGGCCACGTCGTCGGGCAGGGACGCGTAGGACACCGAGGCGCGTTCGCCGTTTCCGGCTACGTCCTCGGTGGTCAGGACGAAGGTCTCGCCGTTGACCAGTTCGACCGGACCGTCGGGGAACCGGCCGACCCGAATCTTGGGACCGCACATGTCGGCGAGGATCGCGATGGGCCGGCGGGCTGCGGCGCCGGCCTCTCGGACCAGCTTCGCCGTCGCGGCGTGGGTCGCGTGGTCTCCGTGGGAGAAGTTCAACCTCGCGCAGTCCATGCCTGCTTCCACGAGGGCGCGAATGCCCTCCGGGGTGGCGCTGGCGGGGCCCAAAGTGCAGACAATTTTTGCTCGTCTCATGCGGCAGCCTTTCTACCGCCTTTGGTGCCCCTGTGGCACCCTCGGCTCATGTTTGCCGCATCGGTCCGCTTTGGGAGGGGTTTGGGGCTTCTGGGCCTCGTAATTTTCCTGGTCGGCTGTGCCTACCCCCGCCGCTCGACGTCACTTTCCCCCGCACCATCACCCCGCGCCGGGACCGGTTCGGCGCCGGCCAACGTCTGGAAACTCGAATTCCGGTCGGGTCAGATCCCGCCCCGAGACCGTTCGGGCCGCGAGTGGGACGACGGCGAGGGGCCCGATGCCTTCATTCGGTTCTACCGAGGCGGCGAGCTGCTCTGGGAATCGGAGCCGGTTCACGACAGCCTCACGCCGACCTTCGAGGCGACCCTGCCGCGGAACGTCTACTTGCCGCCAGACGAGCCCCTCAGGATCGAACTCTGGGACGCGGGCGTCTCGAATCAGATCATCGGAGTGTGGCGTGGCACGGGCCTCCCTCCGAACGCACTGCCCGACGCGGATGCGGGAATCATGCTCGAGGGAGGAGCCAGCCTCCTCTTCCGAATCCATACTCCCGAGACCCATCGGGGCATCGGGATCACCGAGTACGAAGTGCGAGGCAAGTCGCTTCGGATCGTGAGCGTCGAGCGCTTCTCCCCGGCGGGCCGCGCCGGTCTCGAGGCCGGGGACGACATCACCGCCATCGGCGGTCGAAGCATCGGTGACTACGGCACCGCGGCCGCCGCCAGCGCGCTGTCGATGGCGATGGATCGCCAGGAGCCTCTCCAGGTGGTCCGCCACGGCCAGCCCCGGAGCGTCACCGTGGACCGTGATCTCACTTGGCTGACCATGTGATGATGCGTGCCCTAGTGCGTGATTCACAGTCAGGAAAGGTTCCTCGCTCGTTCCGTGGCCCCCTCACGGCGTCAGGAAACCTCGAAAATGCGGTGCATTTCCTTCGGCTTCCTTCCTTGCGAGGAGACCACGGTCCGTCGCGATCCTCCCTCTCGTGACTATGAATCACGCACTGGCGGTGGTCGCCGCCTGCATGGTCGCCGGTGTCGCCGCGCCGACGGTGGCCCACGGGGATGCCCAGATTTCGAGCCGCCTCGGGGTTGGCGGAGGAGCCCGTCGCCTCGACGGAGGCGCCATCGATGGCCGCTTCGAGATGCTCCTCCGAGCCGAGGCGCTCTTCGGTAGCGCGCGCCCCGACGTCGTTCGGGTCGGCCCAGCCCTCGACTTTCGGACCGGCGACTTCGCCTCTGCCGAAATCGCCGGGGGGCTCACCTTGCTCTTGCCGATCGCCAAGGGGTGGCCTCTGTGGATCACCGCCGGCGCCGGCTACGCGGCCCGGGACGATGGGCCCAGCGGGGCCATCGGCCTCGCCACCCTGGCCTTCGGCTACCGAGGCTACGACTACCACGACATCTACGGCTTCGCCGTCGACGTCTACGTCACGTCCCGCGTCGACTTCGAAGAGCCGGGGCGCTTCGAGGTCACGGCGGGCCTCGCCTTCGATCTCGCCTTGATCTTCGTCTTGCCGGCGATGGCGATCATCACCTGGGCCCGGGGGGGCGACCCAGATGAGTGATCAGCCCAGTGATCAGCGCTGGACGGCGGAGCGCAATCGCTCCTCGGCGATGGTGTCTGCGATGCGACTGGTCGGCGCCATGGCGGTGTCTGCCCGTTCGACGATCTCGTAGATCGTGTCGTAGATCTGCAACGTCTTGTCCCGGGCCTTGTCGGCGTCGTAGCCGATGACCTCTTGGGCGACGTTGACGAGCCCGCCAGCGTTGATGGTGTAGTCGGGGGCGTAGCAGATCCCCCGCTGCATCAAGTCCTCTCCGTGCCGCGGCTCGGCGAGCTGATTGTTGGCGGCTCCCGCGACGATCTTGCAGTTGAGTCGGGGGATCGTCCCGTCGTTGAGGGCGCTGCCGAGGGCGCAGGGGGCGAAGACGTCACATTCGACGCTGTAGATGTCGTCGAGCTCCACTACCTCGGCACCGAACTCGCGGTTCGCACGCTCGCTCTTCAGCGGATCGATGTCGGCGACGGTGAGCTTGGCGCCCATTGCGTGCAGCTCTTTGCAGAGGTGGTAGCCGACGTGGCCGACGCCCTGGACGGCGACCGTGAGGTTGTCCATGTCGCTTCGGCCCATTACGTACTTCACGCAGGCTTCGATGCCGCGGCGTACGCCGAGGGCCGTGAAGGGGCTCGGGTCGCCGGACCCGCCGTGCTCGGGCTTGACCCCCGTGACGTGTTTCGTCGCGGTGCGCACGATCTCCATGTCCTCGAGGCCGGTGCCGCTGTCCTCGGCCGTGATGTAGTGGCCGCCGAGGTCGTCGAGGAAACTGCCGAACGCTCGGAAGAGAGCGGCCCGGTCGAACTCCTGACGCGGCTTGATGATCACCGACTTGCCGCCGCCGTGGGCGATGCCGGTGATCGCGGCCTTGTAGGTCATCCCCCGGGCGAGGCGCAGAGCGTCGACGAGGGCGTCCTCCTCGGTTTCGTAATGGATGAAACGACACCCCCCGAGGGCCGGGCCGAGGCGAGAGTCGTGGATCGCGATGATGGCCTGAAGGCCCGTCGCCGCGTCGCGCTTGAGATGCACTTCGCCGTAGTCGTAGTGCGACATCTGATCGAATACGCCCACCTTGATCCTCCGTTTCGCTGTCCTGGTCAGCGAGGCCCCGCGGGTCCCCGTTCAGGAACGGCCGAACCTTACGGGGGGGGACGGTACGGGATCAACCCGAACCCGTGCGTCGGCTCAACGCGTCCCTGATACCCTCGCCACGGTGATGAGGTGGTTCACAATCGTAGCCCTCTTCCTGGCCTCGGCGGCTCCCCTCCGGGCCCAGGCTCAGGAAGGCCCTGGGGACGGCGCTTATGGGCGCCTCGATGGGGATGTGATGCTCTCCTTCGGCCTCGGGGGCGGCCCGGTGGTCGGTAGCGATCCCGACACGGCGGCTGCCGCGTTCCTGGGCGAGTTTCGGGCCCGGTACCTCGACATGGTCGGGGTGCTCATCGCGCCGGAGCTGCGCATCGGCGATGCCGGTGAGGAGGGGCGCTTGGTCGCGGCGGTCGAACTCCGACCCCTCTGGCCGATCCGCTTCTTCTTGAATGGATTTTCAGGCAACGAGTGGCTGGACCTCTTCATCGAATCGGTCAGCGCCGAGGTCGGCGTCGCCATCCTGCCTCTCCAAGGTCGGGCGGGGGAGGGAGTCGGGGCGGGGCTGGCCCTCGGTTTCGGTCTCGATGTGCCGATTCTCGTGCCTTCCGTATTCGCCGATGACCTTTTCCTGCATGTCGGGGGGCGCCACATCCAGGCTGGGGCGGCGGACCAGGCCGGGCCCGGGTCCGGTAATATATCCGACTGACTCGTGTCCTTCGTGCTCACCCTCAAGATTGATGTGCACGTCGGGATCGCAGGTCGCGAAGTGCCCCGCTACCGGCCCTGAGGGCCGCGGCCCCGGCCCGGGAA
>QMMC01000342.1 GCA_003647065.1 Deltaproteobacteria bacterium
GGAGCCGAAACGCGACCTCCCGGACCGGCCACTGAAGCGCGATGAGCAGCAGCCCCGCGGCCCCCGCGATCACCAGAGCCCGACCGAGGGTGTGCCGCACCTCCTCCTCGTCCCCCGCGCCAACCGCCTGCGCCGTCAGCCCCGTCGTCCCCATACGGAGGAAGCCAAACGCCCAAAACATGAACGTAAAAATCAGCGCCCCGACCGCCACCGCCCCGATCAGCGCCGTCTCCCCCGCCTGCCCCACCACCCCCGTATCGACCATCCCGATGAGCGGCGTCGACACATTGGACACCATGATCGGCAGCGCTATGGCGAGAACCTGCCGGTGGCTCGGCGTTGCTGTCGACGAGGGCGAAGGCATCGGATGCCGCAGAGGCGTAGCACGGTGACCTCCTTGCGCTGCCCGCCGCCAACCCCAAGAAATGGTGCACTTCTGGGGGGTCCTGGTGGCGCGGAGAGTGCTTCGAGCCGAAGCTTGACAACCAGCCTTGGAAGGCTAGATTCCGCAGCCGATCTTCCGGATTAGCTCAGTTGGTAGAGCGATCGGCTGTTAACCGATTTGTCGCTGGTTCGAGTCCAGCATCCGGAGCCGCTAGGAACCGGCGCCGCAAGAGCTACTGCGGCGCCGGTTGCCGTTAAGGCCCTGGTCTGGACTCGGGTTCGAGTATTGGGCCCTTACGGGGGGGGGGACTGTCCGTCGCCGAGCTGAGCGACCTTAGACACCGTCCACTGTTTCCGGGCCATTCCACCAGCTGCGAAGCCGAGGAGAACTGAGCGAACTCTTCGCCCAGTTCGAGTCCGAAGGCGCGTAGGGCGCAATGCGGGCTACGGCGACACGAGGGGGATGGCGTCGATGGGCGTACGCGCCACCGGCAAGCCTGTCCCGCCCGTGACGACGTAGCCGTCCGCGATGTACCACACCTCTCCCCACCGCGAGCCCGGCGGAGCGAGGCGCCGCTCGCTGGCATCCGCGACACTGCGCAGCACGAGGTCACCATCTGTGGCGACGTAGGCGATCTGGCCGTCCCCCATCGCGATCCGGACGAACACCCGTGCGTCGACCACCCCAAAGGAGGTGGGCTCCCTCAGCCCGAGGTCGCTCGAGAGGGCGGCGGTCCACAGCTCCGCGCGCGTGAAGGCTCCATCGATCACGTTGGATGCCTCGATCCAGGCCACGCGCCCCGGCTCCCCGGCGACCGCGCTGACCACGGTGTCGGAGAGCTCGAACAGACGCATGGGGTCACCGAGACCCTGGGCGGCCCAGAGCCGACGCTCGCGGTGGCCGTGCCACAGAACCGTAGACCCGACGATCTGGACCTCGGGTTGAATGGCGAAGGACACGCGGGTCACGCTTCGTTCGTGTATCTCGAGTCCGCTACTGGCGGAGATCGTGAAGGCATCGGCGCCCACCGCGACCTCCCCCCCGAAGATGTTCGTGCGGCCGATCTCCGTCGGTGCACCAACCTCGCGCAGGGACCCGATGGGCGCGTACACGATGCGAATGGGGAAGGGATCGGAGCGCAGCGTGAGCACGGCCTGCCCCCCTCCCACCGCCAGGTTGTCCACGATGCAAGAATCGTATTCGTCACCGATGCGCCAGTGAGAGTAGTCCACTGGGCTCCGCACGGCCGCGAGCACCTCGCCGGTCACCATGGAGACGAGGCTGTACATGCGGTGGGTCGCGGTGAAGGTCAAAAGTGGAACGGCCCCACCGGT
The DNA here is from genome assembly GCA_003647065.1 of Deltaproteobacteria bacterium. GTDB lineage: Bacteria > Myxococcota_A > Polyangia > Polyangiales > B10-G4 > B10-G4. The sequence goes on from QMMC01000342.1 coordinate 1,720, forward strand.
ACCAGGCGCGCCGGGGGGTCGACCGAGCAAAACGGCCCTTGCGCCTGTCGGTGTTTCGAGGCGCATGCAGCTCGAGGCACCGCAGGGACCGACCGGAAACGGTCCGAGCAAATCAGGCCGCTCGGCGCGTTCGATGACGCACTCCTCGCTAAGCGTGGGATACGGAACCCAGCCCACCTCAGTGGGCGTCGGCAGGGGGCGCGGGGTCCAGCCTGGCACGGGGTTCAGGCGGATGCGCTCGACCGAAGGCTCAGCTCGGTCGGTCCATTGCCCGCGGCCGAGCTCTCCGGCGCCGTCGCTACCCCAACAGCTCACGGCCCCATCCACGGTCACCACGCAGCCGTGCGGCGGACCCCAGCGACGCCAGCCGCCTTCGAGGTCGACCGAAACCACGGGCCCGAGAGCAGGCAGCGGTCGGTCCGTGTCATGGCAGTCGAGGTCGCCGTCGGGGCGCAGGACGCAGACATGGCCGTTCCCCACCACGAGCTCCCGCGCGGGGCCGTCGAGGTCGGGGAGGTGCGTCGGTGGCGTCCACGGCTCGTCGAGACGGCCCCAGCAGTAGACCTCGTCGTCGATCGTTCGGACGCAGGTGATGTGCCGCGCAGCCTCCACCTCGACGGGCTCGACGGGCAGATCGACCCAGATCCCGCCGGGGCAGCCGTCACGCCGATCGCCCCCTCGACAGGGATGACCGACGGGCTCGCCGAGCTCGCCATACCAGGTCTCACCGCCACACCAGACGCGCCCTTCTCTGATGTAGCAGTAGTGGCCGGTGGTCGCCGTGATGTCGGTGACGCGGTCGGCCTCCCGCACACGCTCGCCGCGGAAAGGGTCGACGCAGACGAGGTCTGCGCTGACGGTGATGCCGCAGACGAGCCCTGCGCCCATGGTCAACTGGACCAGAGGCGGAAGGCTCGGCAGCGGCAGGGGGAGTTGCCCGGTGCACGCCACGCTCCCGTCTCCGCGCAGGGCGCAGGTCGTGAGTCCGTCTGCGGCGATCTGGACGGCTCCCTCCAAGGCCGGGACGGGCGCAGCGAAGGGGCGGCAGGGGCCGCGCCGGAGTGGAGCCCCGCAGGTGTGGCGGTGCACCAGTCCTTCCCCAAGCTGCAGCCCCGTATCGTCGCCCCAGCAGTAGACCTGGCTAGCATCCGTGCGCGCGCACGTGTGATAGGAGCCGGTCACCACCTGAACGAAGTGAGGCCCCACCCAGGCAGGAGGCGGCGCGGCGTCGGGGATGGGGGGTGACCCAGTGTCCGCCGGCACGTCGGGCAGGCCGGAGTCGCGCCCTGCGTCGACTGGGGTCGTGGAAGCCTCACCCGCGCACGCGCACATCGCGACGCAGGTGACGCCCAAGCTCAGCCAGCTTCGAGTCCACCCCATGAGTCATGGTCGCACCAGGCCCACGCCTTTGCCAGCCGGGCGCCTCCGTGACCGCGCAAGTCGGCGCGGTCACGGCGGTGCAGCGCAGCGACGGCGCGCTGCGGCCAAACGCGCACTCTCACTAGTTTGCCGCGGACGGCGTGGTGGATGCGATTGCCTCCTGGTCCCCCTCCGGCTGCAGCCCGGGCACCGCCATAGTCCGGGCGGGGGTGAACTCTTGGGCCGATCCACTGACAGGCACCTCCGCCTGCGTTAGCGTCTGGGAGACGACGGCGGAGCTTCGAAGCCCCCCAGCCACGATACGCAATGACAGATGCCCACCCGCCCACGGCGACCACCCCGAACGCTCTGCTCGACACGCTATGGCGGTTCCTCCGGGGCGACATGACCACGTCGGAGTTCGAGGGATGGACGTACGAAACTCCGGCCTTGGAGGCTCTCCTCGGGCCAGACCTCTACCTGGCCGTGGTCTCCACCTTCTTCAGTAATCCTGAAGAGGTCGATAAGACCCGCGACATCCTCGAGCGGTTCGCCCGGGAGCAAACTGACATGCGATGCGAATGCATCACGCTTCGTTCACTCGACGTCGTCGACATGGGCCATCACGAACACATCTTCAAGACGCTCGATAAGCTCGCCAGCCGAGGTCCTCAGTACTGGTGGCTGTCCATTGAGGTCTGCCGCGAATGCACTCAGCCCTGGCTCATCGCGTCGGAGGAGCGCCAGAACGACGTCTTCTGCATGCGACGCCTCTCGACCGAAGAGCACGCCCTCTTTCTGGAATCGGGAACCTGGCCGAGCGATTTCGACTCATACGGACGGCTGCTCGAAATCGGGAGGGAAGCGGGGCGTTCGGTCCGGTGGGTCGCCCCCCTGGAAGCCGGCAGCGTCCGCGAAACCATAGCGGACCTCGCCAAGGAACGGCCGGGCATTGGCCTGAGCGAACTGTGTAGCCTGCTCAACCTCGACGCCCAAACGATCACTACGATCGTCGAGGACATCAGTGATGACCGGAATATCCGCGTCGACCTGCAGAAGTGACGGTGGTCCAAGATGATGCGGCTGGAGACGTTCCCCGAACTCGCCACGGAGCTGAGAGTGAGCCTCAGCCGCAGTGGGCGGGGTCGCGCTGGCTGACTCCATCTCCTCATCGCGCGTATGCGGTCGCTGCCGGTGCGGCCAAGCCGACTGCTGAACTTTCTATACAAGGACCACGGACGACGGGGCCGGTGGTCAGGGCCTCCCATGCGGGAGGCCCTTTCCTGTCAACCAATGCTGTACTCGGCATCGGATCGGGTAGCGCCCGGTCTCGAGCAGCGATGCCCACCTCCTCAAAGCGCCCGGCCACCGCGGGAAGCGTATGGTCCTTCACCGCGGCGTCAGCTTCGCCTTCCGAGTCATGTCACCACCTCGGTCCCTTCGCGCAAGTGATGGAGGTACTCCTCGAACACCAGCGCCCGGTTCTTCTTGCGATCGTCGAGGGCGTGCAGCACTTCTGCCGCCTCGAGCACGCGGAGCGCCTTGGCGGCTGCCGGCCGTGAGCAGTCGAGCAGGTCGACCACGCGGTTCACCGTGACGATCGGGTGTTGGGGAAGCAGCTCGAAGAGACGCAGGCTGAACACCGTCGCGTCGTCGCGGGCCAGAAGCCGCTGACGACTCTCGCTTACGATCCCATGCATCCGGCGAGCTGTGGCGACCGCCTCCTCCGCAACCACGGCGACGCCCTCGAGGAAGTACGAGAGCCAGCCCTCCCAGTCCCCATCCGTCCGGACCGCGCCGAGGCGGCGGTAGTACTCTTGGCGGTGGGTTTTCAGGAAAAGGCTGAGGTAGAGCAGCGGCCGCGAGAGTAGCCCCCAATGGCGCAGCAGTAGCGTGATCAGCAAACGCCCCAGTCTGCCGTTTCCGTCGAGGTAGGGATGCAACGTTTCGAACTGAACGTGGAGCAGCCCGATGCGCACGAGCGGAGGAAGGTCGCTCTCGTCGTGGATCGCGTGCTCGAAGTCGCTGAGCAGCTCATCGAGTCGGTGCGGCGGAGGCGGGACGAAGCTCGCGTTCCCCGGCCGCGTCCCTCCAATCCAGTTCTGCGACCGCCGCACTTCACCAGGCAGCTTCTGGGCGCCGCGAGCTCCCCTGAGCAGCCGACGGTGGGTCTCGGATAGGAGCCGCATCGAGAGAGGCAAACCGGCGTCCCGGCCGATCTCCTCCCAGGCATAGTTGAGCGCGTCGACGTACCCAGAGACCTCTTCCACGTCCGCGTCAACGGGGGCTTCGCCCGAGGCTTCGACCTCGAGGAGATCCATGAGTGTCGCCTGCGTACCTTCTATCTGCGCAGAGAGGACAGCCTCCTTTCGGACGAAGGCGTAGACGAACCACTCGACGGAGGGCACCAGGTCACCCGCGAGGTCGAGGAGCCGCAACTGCTCGCGTGCCCGGGCCAGCAGCGGAGACAGCTCGCCCATGTCGAGCGGCGGATCGCGAGGCGGCAGCGGGTACGGGATGAAGGCGCTGACCTCCTCCCCCGCCACGGTGCTGCGGTCATACTCTCCACTTTGCCGCTTCATCATCCACTCTCAGGAAGCGCTCGCTTCACATCGCACAGCGACAATAAGCGATCGCTCTCTTTGGAGCTACGAAAATAAGCGATCGCTTGATATGAGCTCGGTTCGTGAAGCGATCGCTTCACTCGAGGCCGTGATCGGGCGCCCCAAGGACTCGGCCATTCAACGCAGGCGCTCCTGAGCTGCGGATCGCACCCGCTCCTCCTCGAAGGAGTCCGCCGCCATCCCCTCGAGCCGTGCGCGAGCAGAGTCATTGAGCGGAGTAATCTCGGCCGCGAGTTCTCGCGCTTCCATGTCGCAGTCCCAGAGCGCCTCACACGCCAAGCGCTGGCCAGCCTTGGCCCCGCTGGCGTGAAGCGCGCGGAGAACGCGAGGCCGCGCCCAGGAGTACGGGATTCGCTCGAAGACCTGCACGAGTAGAGGCGCGGAGGCGGGGTCCGCGATGACGGTCAGCGCCTTCACCATGCTGCAAGCGCGGTAGATCGAGTCGTCGTCGAGCGCCCTCGAGAGGGTCGCCTCAACGAGCTCCCGATCCCCGTCGTGGGCGTGAAGGGCGAGGATCCCCTCGGCGGCTATCGCCGCACCGCCGTGGTGGTCGAGCCAGCCACGGGCACGCGGAAGTGTCTCGTCCGAAGGGAGCGCTTCGAGGTAGCTCAGGATCGGCATGCGTCGACCACGGGATGGACCACCGGGATCCGATTCCAGCAGCAGGGAGGCTTCTTCGAGAAGAACGGGGTTTCCTTGCGCGCCAAGAGCCCGAAAAGCGGCAAGGCGTTGGATTCGGTCGGCGCCACGAGCCGCCTCGACCATCGCGGCGATGCTGTCCTCGTCGCTCCGCTGCGTGAGTAGGCGAGCGACCTTCACGCCGTTCCGGGGCTCTGCGATGGCTAGGAGCTCCGATGTGCTCATCGCCGTGTCGGGGTTCGGCGCCGGAGGCTGTGGCGCGGGCTTCTCCGCCGCGTTCACCTCTTCGAGAAGCGTCCGAAGCCTCGACTGCGAGCTGGCCCACTCGCGCCACGGCAAGAGAGCGTGGTTGAAGAAGAGGGGCTTGAGCTCATCTGCGTCGCGACCGGCGACGACTCCGATGTCATCAAACTCCAAGAGCTGCCGCCCGTACTCGTGCTCGGCGTAGACCAGGGCCTCGAGCGCCGACAGCCAGCCATCGTGCCGAAGCTCCTCTCGCAGCGCTCTCAGAGCGTCCGTTCGGCCCCGCAACGCCATCTCCATGAGCACGTCGGCCGGGAGGCCACCGATGCCATCATGCGGGTCACCTTCCCGGACCGCCTTCGCGATGGGATCGACCGAGAGCCCCAACTCGACAGCGAGACGGCCGTAGTACGACGCGCGCTCCTCGAGCTGCTGGTCCCAGCGCGGGTCGTGGACGATGCACGTGAGCAGCTCGGCCTCACCACCACCCGCTCGTATGGCCGCCAGATAGCCCCGTCCGCGTCCCCGTTGAAGCTGCCCCAGAAGGGTCTCGGAGCCCGCTATTGCGCCCTCATGCATTTCGGTGCCCGTCCGTCTGAGCCGTGTCCGAGAAGAAGACCCCGAAGGAGAGGAAGGCCACCAGGAGCGCCGCCGACGTGAAGAAGACGGGCGGATTGATGGCTAGGCGAGGCTCTGCTTCAGACTCCATTCGCGGACGGTATCAAAGTGAACACCGGACGACGAACCGCGGATTGGCGGCGAGTCCGCCGTTTGCGATCGCCAGCCCCCTATGGAACTCAAGTGCGACGGCCGAGGTCGATGGCGAGCGCCTTGGTGCTGGCGGAGCCCGCGGCCTCTCCCGTCGCCGCCATCACATCGGGACCGAGTTCCGTCCACCAACGCCGCGCGTCCTCTGGTGTCCAGTCGCCAAAACCATCGATTGCTTCGAGGGCTGCCTGTACCTCGAGGGCCGAGGCGGGCCTGTCGTCCGGGGACTTGGCCAGCAGGCGAACGATGAGCTCGTCGAGCCCTGCGGGAAGCGCTTTGCCGAGGCGCGCCGAAGGTGCGTCGGGCTCGGCCGTCAGGTGCATGCTGCAAACCTCGACGATGGTCTTCGCGTTGAACACATGCTCACCCGTCAGCAAGAAGAACCCCACGCCTCCGAGGGCGTAGATGTCACTGCGCGCGTCGGCCCCCTCCCCGCGAATCGTCTCGGGTGCGAGATACTGCGGCGTGCCGACAATCGACCCCTCCATGGTGATACCGGGGCCAGTGGCCTCCCTGCGAACTAGACCGAAGTCCACCAGCTTCGCGACTTCGCCATGGCCGGCAACCGGTGTGAGCAGCACGTTGTCGGGTTTGACGTCTCGGTGGATGAGCCCCGCCGCGTGGGCGCCCGCGAGGCCGCTCGCCATCTGGTGCAGGATGGACAGCACCCGGGCCGGGCGCATTGGCCCGTCCGTTTCGATCAACCGGGTCAGGGTCCCCCCCCGAACGAGCTCCATCGCATAATAGAAGACACCGTCGGGGGTGCGGCCGTAGTCGAAGACCGTCACGGTATTCGGATGCTGGAGCTCCGCGGTCGCGCGCACCTCCTCCTCGAATCGGGCAATCGACTGCTCGTCGATGTTCGCCGGCTTGAGCAACTTCACGGCGGTAGGCCGGCGCAGCATGGCGTGACTCGCCTCGTAGACCATGCCCACACCGCCTTCGCCAATCTTGCGAAGGAGCGTGTACTGACCGAGTTGGCGCACTTCGTCGGCCGCGCGGCGGAGTCCGTAGATGTTTTTGTTGGCGCTCGCGGCGACCACCGAGAAGGCGAGCCACCACATCGCGACCATGGCGGTCATCATGATAGCGGGGTCGCCTTGCCGGGCCGCTCCCTCCTCAACGTATCCGGCGACAACGGCGCCGTGTTGCATCGCGTCCGCGA
>QMMC01000343.1 GCA_003647065.1 Deltaproteobacteria bacterium
CATCTCCGTGCTCTTACTCAAGGGGGCTGACGGCAGCCTGCGCCATTCCGTGCACCGGACGGCCACCGAGGTGCTCTACCTGCCACTCCCGGCCGACGTCCGGGAGCGCTTCAAGGTCATCATCGACGCCGTTGGCCAGCGCGGCGGGCAGGCCGTCGCGTCCCTCGCCATCCTCGGCGCGGTCTACCTCGGGGCGGGGACCGCGCATCTGGCGATGGCCCTGGGCCTCTTGATCACCGTGTGGCTGCTCGCCCTCCTGGACATCGAGCAACACTACGTGCAGCTCTTTCGCGGCAACCTGCGTGCGGGGACCATCGACACCCGCATCGGCGTGACGGCCCTCGACCTGCACTCCCTCGAAGCGCTCATCGGCGCCCTCAACAGCGAAGACGACCAGGAGGTGCTGGGGTCCCTCGAGCTCCTCGAGCATCACCAGCGGTCCGCCTTGGTGCCCGTGCTCCTGCTCTTCCATCCTTCCAGCAAGGTCGTCCTCAGAACCCTCGAACTCTTCGCCGCCGCCGGCCGCCGTGACCACTCGTCCATCGCCCGGCGACTGCTCAAGAGCGACGTCCGCGAGGTCCGGGCAGCGGCACTTCGCGCCCTGGCGACCCTCGATGTCGACGACGAGTGCTTGCGCGACGCTCTCGACGACGAGGACCCCCTCATGCACGCGACGGCCCTCGTGGGGCTCCTCGCCCGAGCGAACCGGGACAACGACGACCTGGCCAAAGACTTCGCGAGTCATCTGCACGACCCCGACGCGGAGGTGCGCCTGGCCCTGGCAAGGGCGATTCGATACCAGCGAGAACCGAGGTTCGCGGCGGCCCTCGTCGAGCTCGCCAAGAGTCCCGAGCGCGAGGTGCGTCACGAGGTCGCCCGGGCGATGCTCGCCCTTCCCGACAGCCGCTACCTCGACTCGCTCCTGCCGATGCTGGCCGAGAGCCGCCTGCGCCCCGAAGCCCGGAAGGCCATCGTCGCCATCGGCCCGGTGGCCATCTACTTCCTCGACGAGGCGCTCTGGGACACGGCCCTTCCCCGACGCATACGCCGACACATTCCGCGCACCATCAACCGCTTCGAGGCGACCAAGGCCGCCGAGATCCTGATGAACCACCTGAGCGCCGAAGAAGATGGCGCTGTGCGTTTCAAGATCCTCCGCGGCCTCGGCCGGCTGCGTGCCGAAATCCCGGAGCTCGAGCTCGACAACGACGTGCTTCGCGCGCTAACCCGGAAAACCATCGAGCGAGCCATCGAGGTGCTCGCATTCCGCCTCGCGGTCGACGCGGCTCATGCGGAGGACCCCGCCCGCCGCACTGCCGGAGGCGAATTGCTCTCGGGCATCCTCCGCGAAAAGGAGCAGAACGCCCTCGAGCGCACCTTCCGCCTCCTGGGGCTCTTGCATCCGTTCGAGGACTTCGAGCTGCTCTACCGCGGTTTGACCCGCCGCGGACTCCGCGGCCGCGCTCAGAGCCGGGAGCTCCTCGAACACGTCCTCCGCGGGTCGGAACGGGCAGCGGTCCTCGCCCTCTTCGACGATTTCTCGGACCGGGAGCGCCTCGCCGCCGCCGAAGCCGCCACGGGGTTCGTCGCGCCGACACCGGCCTACGAAGACCTCCTCGTCACGATGCTCGACGACTCGAGCGAGGCGGTCCAGAGCGTCGCCGCGTACCACATCGCCGAACTCGGCCTCGACGGGCTCGCGGACCAGCTCCGGCAGGCCGGCCAAAGGAGCGAGCGCTTCCTGGGCGAGGTCGTCAACCGGGCCCTGGCGATGCTCGCGACGGAACCCGATATGGAGAGCCCCCATGCGCCGTGAAGCAACGAGCCGAGATCCCGCTCCAGAGACGATCGGCGTCGCAGTCGGACAGGTCGAGCGCCACCTCTTCTTGAGGTCTTTTGGGGGGTTCGCCGAGATCGAGCCCGAGCACATCGCCGTCCTCGCCGAGTACGCGCAGGAACGGGTCTATACAGAAGGCAGCTATCTCTTTCGCGCCGGCGAGCCCGTCGACCGCATCGAGTTCATCGTCCGCGGCCGCGTCGAGGTCCGGCGCCACGGAGAGAAGCTGCGCGAGATGGGCCCCAAGACCAGCGTCGGCGGATTGGCCGCCTTCGCCGACGACCCCTACGGCTACGACGTCATCGCCCTCGAGGACTGCCTCACCCTCTCCCAACGGGTCGATGACGCGGTGGACATCTTCGAAGATCACTTTCCGCTACTGCGCGGTGTGCTCCGAGCCATCAGCCGGGAGCTCCTCGAAATACGCCGTTCGATGAATCACGGAGCCGGCTTCAGCGGTGCCATCGATGAGGGTTGCGACTGCTCCCCGAATCCTCTGGACCTCGTCGAACGCATGGCGCTCATCCAAAACACCATGACCTTCGCCGGGTCGCGGGTCGATGCGGTCGCAGACCTCGCCCGCGAAGCGAAGGAGGTACGGATCGCTGCCGGCGAGACCCTCTGGCGCGAGGGAGACCCCTCCGGCGAAATGCTCATCCTCGTCTCCGGCGTGCTCGAATGTGAGACCCAGGCGGGGCAGCGCTTCCGCTTCGGCCCCGGCGACAGCGTCGGCGCCCTCGACGGCAACGCCGGCGTCCCGCGGTGGTTCACCGCGTCGGTGAGTCATGATCTGGTCGGCCTCCAGATTTCGATGGAGTCGCTCTACGATGTCTTCGAGGACAATTTCGAGTTGGCGATGAACCTGCTCGAGTTACTCGCCCGGGCGCTGCTATCCATGTTGGACAAACGCGCCGGGCTCTCTCCGGACTCGACCCTCGTCGATTGAAAACGCGCTGCCGTCACCCACCATCGGCGCCGGCATCGGCGCCGGCGTCTACGGACGAATCGCCAGGCATCTCGACTTCGATCACCGCGTAGCAAAGGCCGTCCCCCCGGCACTCGAAGGTCTCCGGGCAGTCGGCGACGGTCGTGCAGGCGAAGACTCCGTCCGGTATATCGACGGTGGTCGAACAGGCGCTGAGCCCCGGCAATGCCAGCAGCAGAAACCAGGCCGTGATGGCGCGCCGGTTGTGCATCAGAAGCGCCCCCGAAGGCTGGCCCCCGCCGGGGCGACCTCGAGGCGAAGGGTCGCTGCAGTGGGTTCGGATTCGTCCATGCCAGCAAGGGCAAAGCCGAGCCAGGTGACTCCCCCGGCGAGGATCACCACGCCGGCACCGATCATCAGGCTGCCGATGCCGATGACGGCCGGGGCCCGGTCAGCCCGATAGGCAACCTCGTCCCACGGCGTGCCCACGGGAGCGTCTTCGACCGCGCTCCGGTCACCCACCCCGAGGAAGTACACGATGAGCCCGGCTACGAAACTGCCAGCCCCGAGGCTCATCATCAGGAGGGGCCCGAAGAGGTCAGGCTCGCCGGTCGTGACGGTCTCGCGTTCCGTTCGTTCGGACGCTTGCTCCGACTCCGGCTCCGGCTCCGAAGTTTGGGCCTGCGCCCTCACGGGCACCCACGCCGGGCCGGTGGCCAGGAGGACCACCACCATCGAGGCGACGGCGCCTCGCATCATGCGGCGGCCCTCGGGGCCCGGCTGCGCCCCTTCATCCACTGAAAGAGGCCGATGCAGGCGGCGACGACGGCGAGGCCGATCCACTGGCTGGTGCTGAGCCCCGCAAAACCACCTCGGTCGTCAGCTCGGAAATATTCGAGCACGAATCGAAGCAGCGCATAGCTCGCGAGGAAAAAGAGAAAGACCATGCCGTCGAAGCGCTTGCGCGGGTGCACGACGAACATCCCGAGGGCCGCGATGGCCAGGCAGCCGAAGGCCTCGTAGAGCTGCGCGGGATGCACCGGCAGGGACTCGAGGCTCGCGCGGGTTAGCTCCCCCGCCTTGAACTGCGATTCGCTCGCCGGCGACCAGGGCGGAAAGCTCACGGAGAAGGGGTGGTCGTGGGCCACCGTGCCGAAGCAACATCCCCCGAGAAAACACCCGAGGCGGCCGAAGAAGAGCCCGATGGGGATCACCATGCCCGCCATGTCGGTGGCCTTCAGCATCGGAAAGCCCTCGCGCTTCAAGAACCAGAGGCCGAAGGCCGACGCGGCGATGAGCCCTCCGTAATACGTCAGCCCCCCTCGCCAGAACGCCGCCCAGGCAAAGCAGTCGGCCTCTGCCGGACGGCAGACGCTCGCGGCGCTATCCCAGACGCCCTCGACGTTCGCGCACTGGGCCGCCGTGATCTGCCACGCGACCTGGGCGGGGTCGGTGCAGAGGTGCACGTAGTCCCAGAAGTAGCCATCGGCCAGGACGTGGAGGATGCGCGCTCCGGCGACCCCAGCGATGAGCGCGAAGAGGCCCAGGTCGATGATCGCTTCGTGGTCCAGCTTGCTGCGCTTCGCCCACCGGGTGCCGAGCCAGGTCGCCAGACTGAAGCCCACGACGAGCATCGTGAAGTAGGCAGGCAACGCCTGCCCGTCCATGATCTCGCCGAGATAGTCTTCGAGAAATTGCGGGTTCACGATGCCCCCGACTTCACCCGGTCAGTCCGAACTCGCGGCGGTCGCTTTTTTGCCGTCACCTTCGGCCGCCTTCTCCCGCGCCCGGTCGAGTTGGACCTCCCGGAAACCATCGAGGACGAGGAGGATGACGCCGACGGTGATCCCGCAGTCCGCGATGTTGAAGGTGGGCCACTCGGGCCCATCTTGTAGATGAACGCGTATGAAGTCGACGACATACCCGTACCGGGCTCGATCGACGAGGTTCCCGAGGGCCCCGGACACGATCATCGGCACGCTCCAGGCGAAGAAGACCTGCCCTCGACCCCGGATGAACATCACGAAGAGCACCAGACTCGCCGCAGCCGCCGCAAAGCCGAAGACGACCTTCCGAGCGAGGGGCGGAGCGTCCCGGAGCAGCCCAAACGCCGCGCCGCAGTTCTCCGCGTAGCGATACATCATGTAGCCCTCGACGACGACGATGGACTCGGTGCGCACGCGTTGCATCGCGACCCGGCCAAACTCGTCGGGCTCGCAGACCGGCGGCGACTCACCGACGCGCTCGGCCGCGAGGGCCTCCTCGGCCCAGGCCTTGGTGCCGAGGTCGGCGGCCAAGAGAGCGAGCGTCGCCAGAGCACAGATGGCAATCGCCTTCTTGGTCCGAGGCTCCGGAGGCGGGGGCAGGGGTCGTTTCCTTTGCTTGCTCACGTCGTCCCCGATACCTCGGCAGGTTCTCGGAGCGCCGGGGTGCGGAAGGCATCCCAGATGAGAAACACGAGGCCGATGGTGATGTAGATGTCGGCGACATTGAAAGTCGCCCAGTGAAAAACGTCTCGATAATGGAGGTGGAGAAAATCGATGACCTCTCCGTACTGAACGCGGTCGATGAGGTTGCCGATGGCGCCGGCCGCGAGGAGGAGGAGGCCGGCCCGGAGCCCGCCGCGCTCCGCCGGGGCGTCGCGGTAGACCCATACGATGGCCCCGAGGGCCGCGAGGGCCGCGGTCGCGAAAAACGCAACCCGGACCCCATCCGGGAGCCCCTCGCCGATGCTGAAGAATGCGCCCCGATTGGTCGAATACCGCAGCATGAAGAAACCCTCGACGACCTCCCGGACGCCGCCCATGCGGCCCGCGAGGTGCTCGTCGGCGAGGTACTTCGTGACCTGGTCGAAGAGGACCGCTAGAGGGACGAGGCCCACAAAGAGCGCCCACCGGCGGTCTCTCGTCCCGGCCTCACGGCCTTCCCTCGAGGGGCGCTGTGACGGGTCGGTCACTGGTAGCGCAAGATCACGTGGTAGCCGAAGGGCGTCTCGACGATGTCCGAAACTTCGTCGACGTCGAGGGCGAAGGCCGCCTGCTCGAACGCCGGGTGCATGCGACCCCGGCCGAAGCTGCGCAGGTCCCCGCCGCGGGTGCGGGTGGGCCCGTCACTGTACTCGCCCGCGAGGGCGGCAAAGTCTTCGCCCGCCCGGGCCTTGGCGAGGGCCTCCTGGGCACGAGCGTGGGCGTCTTCTTTGCTGCGCTCGTTGTCCGGAGCGGCCCGCGTGGCTCCCTGGTACTGGACCAGGATGTGACGCACGGACACCGTTTCGCCGGCTTCACCGGCGGCGGCGGTCGGAGTCGGCGCCGGGGCCGGCGTCGGGACGACCCGGGGCGTCGGGGCCGGCGTCGGGGCCGGGGTGGGCGCGGCCGGGCGTTCCACCCGAATCGTGGTTCCTTGGGCCCTGTCGCCGCCCCGGTCCGAGTCGGCTTCCGAGGTGAAGAACGGGCAGCCCCCGAGGGCGAAGGCCGATGCCAGGACGAGGACGGAGGTGAGCTTGGTCGGCGTCTTGGTGGGCATTTGGGCGGGAGGCTACCAGCGGCGAGGCGAGGGTCAATACACGGGCGATCAAAGCCCTGCGAGGAGCAGGCGGCCCCGGAGCCCCAGCTCCGACGTGTAGCCCACCTCAACGGAGGTGATCTGACCGTCGGGATCGATGACAAATGTCGTCGGAAACGCCGAAACTCCCCAGTCACCGGCGATATTCCCGTTGGCGTCGTTCACGATGGGCATCGTGAGCGCGCTGTCTCGGGCGTAGGCGGCCACCGCCGGCACGCCGCCGGATTGAGACGCTACGGCGATCATTTCGTGATCTTCGGCGACTGCTTTGATGTTGTGCTCTTCGGCCTTGCAGACCGCGCACCAGGTCGCGAAGAAGTGCACGACGACGGGCTCGCCGCGCAGCGCAGCCAGCTCGACGGCCTCCCCGGCGATGCTCTGGGCCACGAGGCTCGGCGCCGGGCCCTGGACCGCGTTACGGGTCTGGAAGGCCCGTATCGCGATGACCGCCGCCACCACCAGGGCGACCTGAAAGGCGATCCCAGCGGCTTTGCTCTTTCGGAGGCGCTTCCACACGCCGGGAACATAGCGCAGCGATATTCCGCCGCCAGGGGGCGCCGCGCATTGGCCAGGGCGAAGCCCTCAGCCCTCGCCGGCGTCGGCCGCGTCCGACCCCTTGGGCGTCTGCCCCGCGAAGAAGCCGTGGGTGATGCGCGGCCCCGCAGGCCGGGAGAGCTTGCCTCCGGGGGAGAAGGCGAGGACCTTCGCCTCGAGTTGCTCTTCCGAGGGAACCACCGGCGCCTCCGCCGAGGAGGGGGCAGCCATGGATTCCACGTGCAGAGTCTGTGTCGGGAAGGCGAACTCGACGCCGAGCTCCTTCGCGAGGCGCAGGAACTCGAGGTAGACGTTGTGACGCTCACGGAGCTCCTCGCTCCAGCTCGCCACCTCGAAGAAGAAGTAGACCATCACGTCGAGGGACGCCGCGCCGAAGGCGGTGAAGTGCACCTCGTACATGTCCTTGCGCACCGTCGGGTTGGCCTTGAGGACGGCTCGAACCCCATCGCAGAACGCCTGCATCTGTTCGGGCGTCGTGTCGTAGGTGAGGTTCAAGACGATCGAGCAGCGGCGGTACTGGCGCACCCCGTAGTTGTCGACGGCGGTGACCGTGATGGTCGAGTTCGGCAAGGTGATGAGGGAGTTGTAGAAGGTCCGCACCCGCGTCGAGCGCATGCCGACCTCTTCGACGACGCCCTCGACAGAACCGATGACCACCCAGTCGCCCACGTGAAAGGGCCGGTCGGTGAAGATGCTCACGGAGCCGAAGAAGTTGGACACCATGTCTTTGGCGGCGAAGGAGACCGCCAGGGTGCCCACCGTTCCCATGGCGAGGAGGCTCGTCACGTCGACGTCCATGTTCTGGAGGACGAAGATGACGCCGACACCGACGACCATGACCTTGGCCGTCCGTCGAACGAGGGGGACGAGCTGGTCGTCGAGCTTGGTGTCGGTCGTGGCCGCCTTGCGCGCGAACAGGTCCGCGACGACATCGACGATGCGGTAGAGCACGAACACCGCCGAGACCGCGGCCAGCACGCGAATGCCGATGTGGGCGACGCGATTCGTCTGGACGCCGAATCGCATGAGGGGCAATGCCCAATAGAGCAGGCCCGCCATGGCGATGGTCCCGATGGGCTGCGAGGCGCGGCCAACGAGCTCGGCGCTCGCCTTGAGCCCGGCCCGCTCGACGAGCTTCGCTCCATAGCTCGACACCGACCAGGAGACGAGCTGCCTCAGCAGGATGGAGACCATGATCGCGATGAGCGCGCCGAAGATCTGCCACCAGGCGATGCCGAAGAGCGGCGTCGCGCGCAACCACGCGGGCAGGGAGCGCACATAGGTCTCGACGTCGACGGACACTACGTCTCCGTGCAGTTCAGAGATGAACTGAATCGACGAGGCGCTGAACACCCATCCGTCTTCGGTCTGCACGAAGAAGAGCTCCGGCATGGCCTGACTGAAGAGCGGCACCCGATGGTCGCCGTCTCCGTCCGCGCTGTCGGAGATCGCGTCGACGGGGACGAGCATGCCCAGGATGTCGAGGGCCTCGAGGAGGTGCTCGGCCCGCTCCACCCGCTCGCCGCGGGGGATACCGGCCCCGTCCCAGTCGAAGCAGGTGATCGCCCGCTGGGGCCGATAGGACCCCTCCTGCAGGTTGTCCAACCAGGTGTTGGCGGCGCGGCGCGG
>QMMC01000344.1 GCA_003647065.1 Deltaproteobacteria bacterium
TCGGCTGGCCCTCGACCTGAACGTCCTGAAGTGAGCGCGTAAATCGGATGGCTTCCGGGAGAACGCCTACACTCTCGATCGATGACCGGGGCGAACATGGCGCGGAGCGGCGCTGTCAGGAGGGGCGTACGAATATTGCGCCACGCCCTGATCTCCGTGCTGCTCACCGCCGGGGCCCTGACGGCCAGCACCGCCTACCACCTCGACAGTGACCGTGGGCGGCGCGTGGTCGCCAACGCCGCGGAAGCCGCGGTCAGCGACCTCCTGGTCGGCGACCTCACGGTCGGTGCAATCGACGAGCTGACCCTTCGGCGAATCGTAATTCGAGATGTCTCGCTCGGGGAGCCGAACGGCGAGCCCGTCGCCCACATCCAAGCTCTGACCGTCGAGATGGATGCCGCCGCCCTCTTCAGCGGACAGGTTCACATCGATCGAGTGGAGGTGTCGTCGCCCTCCGTCGACCTACGGCCGGCAGCAGGAGACGGAAACGCCGACGGTGACGGAAACGGAAACGACCTCGCCCTCATCGCCGCCGTGATGCTGCGCGACCCCTCACCGAGCTCGGACGACTCTGCGTCTGCGCTGCCCACCGTACACATCGACGAGATCGTGGTGAGAGACCTCGCCGCCACGGGTCTCCCGGGAGCGCTGGCTGTCCGTTCTGTGAATATCGCGGGCCGCTTCGACCTCGAGGGCACGGTGAGCGTCGCGGTCTCCGAGATGAGCGCCGAGGTGCTCCGCGAGGACGAAGGGCTGGCGACCCTCGAGGCGTTGCACGGGCACTTCGACATGAGGCCCGGGGCACGCTCCGAGGCGTCCTTCTCGGTGACCGCCGGCATCGATCGACTGAGCGGCGACGCATCCCTCGAGTGGACCGAGAGCGGGCCCGGACTCGGGAGCCTGGAGCTCGACGTCGCGCTCTCCCCGGCGCTGCTCGATCGCCTCGGCATCCCGGGGGGGTCCACCCTCGTGAGTTCCGGAGTGAGGGGCACCATCGTGGCCCGGGGCACGGTGGACGACGCCACCGTGACCGCCGATCTCGAAACCGAGGGAGGACCGATCCGGCTCTCTGCCGAGAGAAATTCCGCCGGCGTCGCCGCCGAGGTCGCGGTCGACGACCTCGCCCTCGGCGCCATCGTCCCGGCCCTCGGAGACGACCACGCGAGCGGCACGATCCGAGCGCACATGGGTCCCAACGCCGGAAGCGACTCGACCATCACCGTCACCGGGGAGAACGTCCGCTACGGCGAATGGGTCCTCCCCGAGGTCGGCATGCATGCCAGGGTGACAGCCGACCGAGTCGAAATCGAAGAGGTGTCCGTCCCCCACATGGCCGGCGACCTCGAGGTCACCGGACACGTCGCCTTCAACGGTGATGCCGACCTGGCGGTGCGGGCGCGAATCCCCGACGTCTCCGCCGACGCGAACGTCGCTCGCCTGGCGCCCGGGGTCGGAGGAGGCCTCGGTGCGGACTTGACGTTGCGCATCGCGGGCGGAAACACGACGACCCTCGACATCGAGGGGCGGGTCAACGCCGACGCTTTCCGAGCCCCGGGGCTTCACCTCGGACACCTCGACGCCCGCGGGTCCATCCACGGAGACGCCCGGCACCCGGTCGTGGACCTACGGGTCGACGCTCGGTCGATGCGCGCGGGCGACCTGCGCATCGGCCGAGCGAGCTTCGACCTGCGTGGTGGCCCGGAGCGCTACGCGGCCGCCGGGACCCTCACCGTCGACGACGACCGACGAGTGGACCTCGAGGCCTCGGTCCTCGTACGGGACGGGCGCTACCTCGGCGACGCCGAACTCATCGTTCGAGGGTGGTGGCCAGAGCCTGTCCGCGTCGTACTCACCCGCGCCATCTTCGCCCCGGATCGATTCGTGAGCGCGGAGCGCCTGTCGGCGGAGTCCACGGGCCTCTCCCTCGAGGGCTCCGGTCGATACGGCCTGGTGGGCGCTTCGGATCTCCGCGCGACCGTGCACACCATCGACCTGCGCAGCCTGGGACGGGCCCTCGGCCGCGCACTGCCGGGTGGCAGCGCCGCCGGCGCCGTCACCTTCGCAGGCACGCCGCAAAACCCGGAACTGACCGTGCAGGGAGACGCCCGAAACCTCACGATGGGTCCCCTCGATCTGCCCGAAATCTCTATCGCAGCCGCGCTCTCGAGCGCCCGCCGAGAGGTGAGCACCACGATCCACGCCGACGCCGCAGGCTATGGCCGCATCGACGTGCACGGCACCGGGAGGCTCAGCGAGGCGCGCGGCATCGAAGAGCGCCTCCGAGGCGCCGACTACCAGATCGCGGTGACCCTCGCCGATGTACCGGCCACTCTCCTGGCCCTCGCGTCGCCGGACCTGCCGCCCTTCGACGGAACGATGAACATCACGGCGACAGCCCAGGGCACGCCCCAGGACCCGCAGCTCGAAGTGGTGGTCGACCTCGACGACTTCGCAGCCGAAGGCATCGCCCCGATGGAGGCCGACCTCCGCGCCAACTACGCCGGGACCGAGGTCGTGGCAACGCTGGGCATCGATGATGCCGACGGCCCCTTGGTGACGGCCCAGGGAACGCTCTCCTTGGACTTGCCTGCGATAGCGCAGGGCGCGGCCTTCGACATCAACCAGGCCGACGCCGTCCTCGACATCAGCGTGCCGACTCGCCGCCTCGACCGCTTGCCGGCGCCCTTCACCGTCGACATTCCCGCACGAGCATCCCTCGAAGCGAGCATCCGCCGGCAGGACGGCGCCACCAGCGTCCGGGCCCGTGGGCGGATGATGCGCTACGCGCGGGCGCTGGCCGACGAGGGATGTGCGTCCGGGCCGATGGTGGAACTCGCGTACGAGGTCGACCTCACCGCGGGCCAGACCGTCGTCAACCTCCGGGGCGACGCCGGAGGTACCCAAGTGGGAACCGTGCGAGCGGATGCCACAACCCCAGTGGATGATTGGATCGTCGACGGCTTCCCGAGCGAGCTTCCTGCGGTGCGCGCCACCGCCAGTATCGAACGCCTCGACCTCTCTCGCCTGCCGCTGGTGTGCGCCAGGGCCTCTGGCATCGCGACACTCCGCATGGAGGCCCAGGACCTCCTGACCGCCGCGCCTCAGATCGACATCGAAGGTGCCATCGAAGAGCTCTCTCTCGGCGGCAGCCCCGCTGTCGAGTTGCGGTTCGCCGGCGGCGTCGACGAAACCGGCGCTAGCGTCGACGCGGTAGTTCAATACGAGGAGCGCAGCATCGTCGAACTCGTAGCGACCGCCCCGGTCACCTTCGGTGAGGACGGCCTCACGCCGGCGGCGGCCGAGGGCACCGCTCGCGGTGAACTGCATCTCGACCGGGCACCGGCCCGGGTGGTGCTCGGCGCCGTGCCGATCCTCGCCCAAGTGTCCGGTTCCCTCGACGGAGACGTAGTCGTCCAGGTCGAGAGTCGCGGCCCCGACGGTGACCCAACTGAAGCGCGCGACACCGATTTCTCGGCTTCGGGAGAAATCACCCTGAACGAGATCGCATTGATCGTGACGGACCCGGTCGTCCGCGTCGACGGCCTCAAAGGCGCCATCGCTTTCTCCGACGAGGGCATCGAGCTGCGCGAGATTCGGCTCCGAGACCGCGGGGGCAGCCTCGCCGTCGACGGCCGGTTGGCGATGGAGGGCCTGACTCCGCGCTCGCTCCGAGCCGCCGTCGTCGCCGACCACTGGAACCTGCGCGCCGACGGCGTCGTATTCGCGATCGTGAACACCGAACTCGAGATCGAAGCTGACCTCGGGGACGACGAGCGGGAGATCCGAGCCACGTTCGATAGGTTCTCGATCGAGATGCCCGAGGAAATGGGGCACACCGTTCAGAGCCTCGAACAACACCCAGAGGTGATCTACGAAAACCAGCCCGGGTTTTACGTCGACGCGGGGGATCGACCCGCCGCCGAGGGAAGCGACTCCGATGACGACTCCGATGAAGACGAAGAAGACTCCATCGTGCCCACCCGGGTCATCGTCGACGCGACCACTCCGTTCTGGATTCGCCGAAACGACTTCTCCATGCAGCTCACGGCGGACCTGCGCATCAACAGCGATGCGTCCGGCGCCCGCATCACGGGGCCGGTCAAAGTAAAACGAGGGTTCATCAATCTCCTCGGACGGGCCTTCGACTTGAACCAGGGCGAAGTCATTTTTGGAGGAGGGTCTCGCGTGGATCCTTCGTTGGACCTGACGGCGGTGCACGCGCTTCAGTCCCACGAGACCGTTACCGTGACCATCACGGGCCACCTCTCGGACCCGCGCATGAACTTCAGCACGACGGTCCCTGGGTTGGAGAGCGAGGCCGAGATCATCGACCTCCTGGTGAGTGGCCACGGCGGTTCATCGATGGATGCCCGCGACCAGATGGTCTCGGTCATCGGCGCGATGACCGCCGGCTTCATCAGCTCCATGACCCGGCGATCCGTCGGGACCTACATCCCCGTGATGTCCATCGAGGCGGGGAGCGGTGGCAGCACCCGGATCCGCGCCGGGGTCAGCGCCGATGCCATGATCCCGGACTTCCTCGATGGCATCGTCGAGAGCGCCTACGTCGAGGGCTTCGTCGGGAGCAGCGAGCAACAGACCGACGCGAGCGGAAACACGTCGGATACCGGGGCCCAGGGCGGCTTCGTCATCGAACTCTACTGGCCACGGCACATCGTCACGACGGGCAGCTACGAACAGCCCGCCAACTGGTCCTTCGACATCACCTGGGAGCCATGAAGCCTCCCTTCCAATCGCTCTGGGCCCTCGTCGCCGCCCTCTCGCTCCTTGCCGGCGGGTGCGCGACGATTCCGAAGGATCGGTATGGGGTTTCCACCCTCCGGATCGAAGGCGCCGACGAGATGGGAGCCGACGCCATCGAGGGCTGCCTCTCGACCGCCGAGCGCTCCCGAGTCTCATTCCCCTTGGGCATTGGGCAAGCGGGCTCCTGCGGAGAGCCCCCCTTCGACGAGAGCCCCCCCGAGGCGTCGCTCTTTGCCTGGCCTTGGACCGACTACCCACTCTTCGACCGAATAGCCTTCGATCAAGACCTCGAGCGGATTCGGCGCTGGTATGCGGCCCGGGGCTTCCATGGGGCGGAGGTGACCGAAGCCCGAGTCGAGCCCGCGGAGGCGCTGAACCAGGACACTCTCGAGGAGGACGAAGCGGAGCCGGGGTGCGAACGCCGCAGCGACGACGAGGGGTGCACCCTCGACATCACCATCGTCGTCGACGAAGGAGAGCCGACCCTCATCGAGGAACTCACCGTCACGGGCCTCGACGAGCTCCCCGAGGAGCTCCGGGAGACCGTGCTGCGCTCGGTGAGCATCGCCGAGGGAGACCGCTTCGATGAGTGGGAATACGACGAGTCCAAGGCCGCCATCCTCAGAACCCTGGCCCAAGAAAGCTACGCTCTCGCGTCCGTGGAGGGCACCGCAAGGGTCGACCGTCCCAACCGAAAGGCCTTTCTCGAGCTCCGAGTGACACCCGGCCCGGCGTGCGTCTTCGGCGAGGTGCATGTCAGCGGGAACGAGGACCTGCCCGCGGCGCCGATCCGAGCGGCCGCGGGCCTCAGCCAAGGCTACCGTTTCGATGCCCGAGACCTCGAGGACGCCCAACGGGCGGTACACGACCTCGGCGCCTTCGGCTCGGTGATGGTGGAGGCTATTCCTCCTGAAGAGGGCAACGTCGTCGACGTACGAGTCGCCGTCACTCCGGCTCGCCGGGAGCGCCTTGGATTGGGCGTCGGCATCCAGTCGGGGATCATCACCCGGGGTGCAACGACCAACGATCAGATCAGCGTTCCGCAATGGGACGTGCATCTCATCGCGCGCTATACCCACCGAAACTTTCTGGGGGGCATGCGCCAACTCATCCTGGAAGAGCAGCCGCGGCTCATCTTTCAAGAACCCTTCCCGGGGGTGACCCAGCCGCGCTTCGGTAACCTGGTCAGCGCCGACCTCCGGCAACCTGGCTTCCCCGAGGCGCGGATGACGACGCGCTTCAATGCGAGCTACGAGTATGGCCCGGACCCCTTCGACACCTTCTTCCGCCATCGAGTCGACACCGGTCTTTCGGTCGAACGCTCTTTCCTGCATCTGCAGACCCTCTTCACGTCCTTGGGCATTCACAACAGTGTGTATTTGGTCCCGGACGGCGAGTTGAAGGAGAACGGCGGCCTGCCCCCAAGCGACTACCTGCTCACCTACCTCTCGCAGGACATCAGGATCGACCTCCGGGACAATATTCGCCGACCCCACGCGGGCGCCTTCCTGCAGCTCTCCGTTCACGAGTCGGGGTACTTCCTGCCATCGTCTTGGAACTACGTGCGGGTCGTGCCCGATGCACGGGCTTACATCCCCCTGCCGCTCAACATCACGTTGGCGATGCGTTTCACCGTCGGCATGTACTTCATCACCGACACCGACGATGATCTCGACCGGGAGAACACCGAACTCGGTCCGCGCGACCTACGGCTCCGCGGCGGTGGCGCGTCGAGTAACCGCGGCTTCATCGCCGGCCGCCTCGGCGACGGTCCGGATGGCGGCACCCGGCGTTGGGAGGCGTCCCTCGAAGTGCGGGTGCCCATCAACCAACTCGTCGGCACGGTGTTCTTCGCCGACGCCGGTGACGTGAGCCGAGAAACCCACTTCCGCTTCGACCACCCCCAGGTCTCGGTGGGCGCAGGCATTCGCATTTTCACTCCGATCGGCAGCATCCGCTGGGACGTCGCGGGCCGCATCCCCGGCCTGCAGGTCCTCGCTGACGTAGATCAGCGCGCCCCCGGAGCCCAGACCACGAACGCCTGCATCTTCGGCGCCTGCTGGCCGGGGGCCACCCACATCTCGATCGGCGAATCCTTCTGATGCCCTACGGGACGTAGACTTCGCCGAAGTAGAGCCCAGCGAAGACCCCGAGGGCGATCGCGAGGAGCACGGCGTAGGCCATCATGCGGATGGCCGCGCCCTTGCCGTCCTGGGTCTGGGGGCGCTCCATGATGACCGTCTGCCGCTGACGCTGGCGCCTCGGAACTCTCACGACCGGCGGCGTGGCGAACTCGTCGTTGGCTTCGGCCCCAGCGGTGGGGTTTCGTATCTCGACTGTTTCGCCCCCCAGGGAGATGTCGACGTCGATGCCGGCGGCCTCGGACTCCGCCGGCCCCCACATGAGCTGGAGACGACCGAGGGCGTCCCGAAGCTCGCGCGCCGACTGAAATCGTCCTTCCGGCTTCTTGGCGAGCAGCTTCAGAATGATCGCCTCGAGGGACGCCGGTATGCGAGGCACGTGCTTGCTCGGCGGCGCGGGCTGCTCCTTGACCTGCTTCATCAGGATTTCGAGGAGCGCCCCACCCGAGAAGGGGGGCTGCCCCGTCGCCAGGAAGTACGCGAGGCACCCGCACGCGTAGAGGTCCGAGCGCGCGTCGAGGGTCTGGCCGTTGCACTGCTCCGGAGACATGTACTCGGGGCGCCCGGAGACCATTTCGATCGTCCTGTGGCCGGTGGACCTGTCGAGCCCCAGCGGGACATCCATCTTGGCCACGCCGAAATCGAGGACCTTCACCACATCGGCGAGCTCGCCGTCGTCGGACTCGCGGGTGAGCAGGTGCACGATGTCCGGCTGGAGATCGCGGTGAATCACCCCCAGCCGATGGGCCGATTGCAGCGCGGCCGCGATCTGCTTGATCACGTCGACGACTCGGCGAGCAGGCATGGGCCCCTCGAGGGCCACGAGTTCGGCGAGGCTCTGACCGTCGATGTATTCGGAGATGAGGTAGAGGGTCCCGTCGGACTCTTCACCGAGGTCGACGACGTCGACGACGTTGGGGTGCCGGACCCGGCTGGCCGCCAGGCCCGCGCGGTTGAACCGGTTGACGAGGAGCTCATCCGACAGATGCGAGCCATGAAGCACCCGGGCGATCACGAGGCGATCGAGCTTCAGATGCCGGGCGAGATAGGTCCGGCCCAGCTCGTCGCTTTCGCGATACTTCTCGATTCTGTATTTGCCACCGGCAATTTCGCGACCCTCGAAGGGGTCCGACGCCGACGCCAGCACGTTCGCCACGGTGATTGCGAGGGTAGTCGCCAGGGCGGATCCTTGTCCACCGCTCGGAACGAGCCGAGCCCCGGGAGCGCCCCGTGGGATGCCGCTTTCCCCACAAAGGCGGGTGCTTGTCGATGGGGTGGGGGCACGTATACTCCGGCCCCTTTCGCGCTGGGCGAAGTACCTGGAGTCCCCTGACCGTGAGTCGTTCCGACAGCACCCGCCTCGCCCGCACCCTGAGCAACGAGCTGAACCGCGCCAAGAAGGGCATGCGGTATCCGGGGCACCCTCGCCCCCACTACCTCTCCTACCTGCTTCGGGACGAAGAGATCTGGATCCTCGAGGGCCGCTTCGGCGGGCTCTTCGAGGACACCCATCAGAAGCGCCGCAATTGCCTCGCCGACGTGCGCGTCGGCACCTACGCCTACGATCAGGTTCA
>QMMC01000345.1 GCA_003647065.1 Deltaproteobacteria bacterium
GGGTAGGGGCCCTGGGTGGGCCTCGCCCCCTCGCAGCGCAGGTAGGCGACGCGACCCGGGAGCATTCGGTGGGGCGGGGGAGCCGGGGAGGGTGCTGCCTCAGATTCGGGTGGGGCATCCGCTTCGGGGGTGAGGCCCTCCTCGGGATCTTCGGGATCTTCGGGATCTTCGGGATCTTCGGGATCTTCGGGATCTTCGGGATCTTCGGGCACCACGTCCGCCCCGGGCATCCCCTCGGCCTCGACCTCGGGGCCTCGGGCCGAATCAAAATCGACGGCCGCGACGCTTTCTCCTGAATCCGTTTCGGCGTCCTCGGTCTCTACCCCCGCGAGATGGCGACCCTGCTCCAGATCGCGACCCTCCCCGGCGGCGCTAGCCCCATCGTCGTCGGCTGCCGGTTCATCGATCAGAGTCCAGCGCGCGAGGCCGATGCCGATGGCGAGGGCGAGGACCGCGGTCGCCGCGAGCACCCCCGGGTGGGGACGATCCCCGGCGGCGTTGGGGACCTCTATGCGAGGGCGGGACATCGGGCGCTCTTTACCACGCCCCCCGCGACCGGACGCAGAGTCTCCGCGGGTCACCTCGTTGCAATATTGAAACAACGCTGCGGCGAATTGCCGCAGCGAGACTGCAACGTTGCAACGCCGCCGCCCTCCCTTCTCGAAGATTCATCAACGATCCCGCAAGCGCGCACTACGGCACGAGTGATGCACAGGAAAAGCGCGGGGCACCTCGGACAACTGACTGGAGACACTGAATGGCGACTGGCCTAAATCGTACCTCCCTCGACCGTTATCGTTCATCTCTTCACGCGGTCACTCCGTTGGGCGCCGAGGAAGAGCGCGAGCTGGCTGCCAAGTGGCGTAACGGCGACGAAGGGGCTGGCCGCAAGTTGGTCGAGTCGTCGTTGCCGTTCGTGATCCGAGTTGCCCGGGAGTATCGGCGCTGGGGAGTGCCCCTCGAAGATCTCGTGCAGCAGGGCAACCTCGGCCTTCTCAAGGCGGCGAACAAGTTCGACCCCGAGAAGCAATGCCGCCTCATCACCTACGCCGTCTATTGGATTCGCGCCGAGATCCGCGACTACGTCGTACGCACTTACCGAATCGTGCGTCTCGGAACCACGCGCACCGAGCGCCGGGCGATGCGCGCCTATCGCCGCACGGGCATCGAGTCGCCGGAGGAGCTGGCCGAGACGAGCGGTATGCCCCTCGCGCGCGCCAAGAAGCTCTGGCCCCTGCTTTCGGGTGGGGACGTTTCCCTCGATTATCAAACCCCCGACCGTGGTCCCGGCGTCGACCGGGTCCGGTCCTATGGCATGAACCCCGAAGAAGAGGTCGGCCGGACCTTCGAGATCAACGGCGTTCGGGCCCGCCTCGGCGCAGCCCTCGCGAAGCTCTCGGACCGCGAGCAGCGCATCGTGAAGGCGCGTTTGATGAGCGACGAGCCCCTGACCCTCGAGGCCCTCGGGCGCGAGATGGGTGTCAGCAAGGAGCGCGTGCGGCAGCTCGAAGAGCGAGTTCGCAGCAAGCTCCGCGGAGACCTCGCGGAGTTCAGGCCGGCGGCCTGAGCCCTAGCGCCTTGACCCAGGATGGGGCGTCGGATCATCGTTAGCGCGCCGATGCGCCGCTATATTGGAACACTGCCCGCCCGGGTCCCCGCCTTCCCGGACTTCTTGGCCTTCCTGGCCGTCTTCGTGGCCTTCGGCGCGGCCGGCTGTCAGCCCCAGCTCGGCCAGTGCGAACAGAACCGTGACGGCACGACCGAGGCGATGACTCTCGTCATCGACGGCGACGGTTACCCGGCCTACGCGGGCCAAGCTCTGGTGCAGGAGGCGTGCAGCTCGTGTCACAACGCGTCGGCCACCGGGGCCGTTCGCCGCGGTGCGCCCTTCCACCTGAACTTCGACGCCGTCGCTTCGCGGACGACGGGGCCCGATGTCGCCGACATGGACGCCATCGCTCGCGTCGAGGCGAGCCAGCAGTTGATCTTCGACCATCGCTTCGACATGTTCCGCTCGGTCGAGGCGGCGACCATGCCCCCGGGGGAGGTGGGCCGGAGCGCCGTGGGGGACGCGGGCTATCGCTTCCTCGCCGGGGGAGACCCGCTTCCTTCGATCACGTCGAGCGAAGGCATCGAGATTTATCGATCGTGGCTCGCCTGCGGGAGCCCGATGGTGCTCCAGTCGGCCGAGACCGAGGGCACCGGCGCCGCGCCCGGGGATCCGTGTGAAGGCACCGAGACCGGAGCCCTCGGCGATCACTGCTATTACCGGGTGACCGAGCCGCCCATCGAACCGACCTGGACCGCCATCTACGACCGAATCATCGTCGGGGGCGGGTGCCTCGGATGCCACGATCCCGATGCGACGGTGTCCTTCGTCGAACAGAGCGCCCTCGACCTGAGCGACAAGGACGGCTCATACGCCGCGATGGTCGGCGTCGCGGCCCTGGGCATGCCCTGCATGGCGGAGGGAGCGGCGGACCGGATCATCCCCGGCGACGCCGACGGCTCGATGCTCATCCACAAATTCGAAAATCGTCTGCCCGACGGTGGGGACATCTGCGGTGACCCCATGCCCCTCGGCGTCCCCCTGCCCCAGAGCCAGATCGACGTGGTGCGCATCTGGATCGACGAGGGCGCCCTCGACAATTGAGTCGAATCCTGTAAAGGGCAGACCATGAGCGAGAAGCGCCCGTTTCTCTCGGCGCTGAAAGCCGGGGCCCTGGTTTTCGACGGTGCCATGGGCACCGCCCTCTACGAGCGCGGTCTGCTCTATACCCGCAGCCTCGACGCCGCCGTGCTGGACCGCGTCGACGCGGTGAAGGCGGTCTACGAAGGGTACGTGCTCGCCGGCGCCAACGTCCTGACCACCAATACCTTCGGCGCGAATGCCTACCGCCTCGAACCCCACGGCCTCGCTGACCAGGTCCAGGCGATCAACCACGCTGCGGTCGACGTAGCCCGCGCGGCGGCGGGGCCGTCGCAATACATCGCGGGGTCCATCGGGCCGACAGGTCTCATCCTGAAGACCCTCGACGCCGACTCCGCCGACCCGATCCGCGCGGCGTTCAGAGAACAAGCCGCGGCACTCTCGGAGCGAGGGATCGACGTCCTGGTCCTCGAGACCTTCCGGCAACCGGAGGAACTCGAGCTCGCCATCGAGGGCGCGAAGGCGGGGAGCCGGGGTGCGGTCCCCATCATCGCCAGCTGTTCCTTCGACACCTTCGGGACCATGGCCGACGGCACGGGCCCCGAGAAGATGGCGGGCATCCTCGTCGAGTGGGGGGCCGATGCCATCGGGGTCAATTGCGCCGACGGGCCAGCCGGGGTGTACGAGATGGCCTCGCGCATGCTCGGTGCTGGCGTGCCCGTCGTCGCCCAGCCCAACGCGGGGCTCCCCCACCGCGTCGAAGGGCGCTTCGCCTACAAGGCGACCCCGGAGTATTTTCAGATCTACGCGCGCCGCCTCTACAAGGCGGGCATCCACGCGGTCGGCGGGTGCTGCGGGACGACGCCGGACCACATCAAGAAGATCGCTTCGGCGGCGCGCATGGTCGACGGCGGTGGCGCCGCCGTCGGTCTGGGTGGCGGCATGCGCGAGGACCGGGAGAGCACCCGCCCCATCGCCCCCGGCGCCACCGTCGTGCCCCTCGCGGAAAAGAGCGAGCTCGGCGCCAAGCTCGGCAAGAAGTTCGTCATCTCCGTCGAGGTCAATCCTCCCCCGGGGCTCTCCCTCGAAAAAGCCATGGCCGGAGCGAAGCTGCTCCGCGACGGCGGCGTCGACGTCATCAACGTCGCTGATGGGCCCCGCGCCAGCGCACGCATGGGCAACCTCGCCCTCTGCGCCAGGATTCAGAACGAGCTCGGCATGCCGGCGCTCATGCACGTGACGACCCGCGACCGAAACCTCCTCGGCCTCGTCGCCCACCTCCTCGCGGCCCACGAATTCGGGGTGAACAACCTCGTCGTCATCACCGGAGACCCGCCGAAGATGGGCGACTTCCCCGACGCGACCGCCGTCTACGACACGGATTCCATCGGGCTCCTCCGCGTCGTCAACGAGCTCAACCACGGCTTCGACCCCGGCGGCAAGCCCATCGGCGCGGCCACCGCGTTCCTCTCTGCGACCGGGGCCGAGCCCGCCGCGAAGGACTACGACCGGGAGCTCTCCCGCCTGCAGCAGAAGATCGACGCCGGCGCCGAGGTCGTGATGACCCAACCGGTCTACGACCCGGCGATCCTCGAGCGTTTCCTCGCGGACACCGAGGGCTTCGGAGTGCCGGTCCTCGTCGGCATCCTGCCTCTCGCGAGCTATCGCAACGCCGAGTTCCTGCACAACGAAGTGCCGGGCATGCAGATCCCCGAGGCCATCCGCGACCGCATGCGTGTCGCCGGCGGCGGGCCCACGGGGCGCGCCGCGGGGGTCGAGATCGCTCGGGAGATGCTCAGCTCCGTGAAGGACCGCGTCGCGGGCGCGTACATCATGCCGCCCTTCGGCCGCTACGCGTTGGCCCTCGAAGTCATCGACGGCATCGTCTAAACGGCATCGCCGGTCGCGCGATCCACTGCGCGATCTGGCCTCGCTCTCTGCGCTGCCTGCTCAGCTACGAAAGGTAGCTTCCGCGGGCTGCTCGAGACCGAGACCACCTCGCTTGTGTCTCACGCGACCTGCGACACCGTTTAGTCTTCGTCAGGCCAGGGGGCCAAAGAAGGCGAAGCAGGCGCGGGGAGGGCGGTCTCCGTCGCGGTTGGGGCGGGGGATCCCGCGTCCGGGGGGGACGCGTCCTGGACCTGGGCGGGGGGGCCTTGGCCCGGCATGGGCAGGCCGGGAACTTGGACCTGGCCGGTCATCAAGCCGTAGGTGAAGACCATGTTCAACGCGACGACCCCGAGGGCGAGGGTGTTGAGCACGATGCCGATGATGCCGATGAGCTTCGAGTCGGACTTCACCGCGAGGCCGCCGAGGACGATGCCGATGATGGCGAGGAGCGCGCCGCAAGCCGCGAGGCAGACGCCGCCGACGATGGCGATGAAGCCCAGGATGACGCTGGCAATAGCCAGCATGCGCTTCTTGTCTTCGTCCACGCCCCGAGTCTCTTTCACGAACTGCTTCGGGGCGCAATGATTCGCCTTCTCCGATCGCGGTGACGAAGGGTGAAGTAGGGCTTTTGCCAAAGGCCACGGCGCGGGTATCGTGGCGCCTCTTCAGGAGAACCGTCTTTGCGCCTCGCGGCAACCATCCGTGGCACGTCCTATCGATTCGCTTCCGTAACGGAGGTCCTGGCGAAGGCCAACCCTCCGAAGTCGGGCGACGACCAGGCCGGGATTTCGGCGAAGGACGCGGTCGAGCGAGTCGCGGCGCGGGCCGCGCTTTCGGAACTGACGCTGGCGGACCTGCGCGAGAACCCCGTCATCCCCTACGAGGTCGACGAGCTCACCCGCCAGGTGGAAGACAACCTCCACGATCCGTCGTACCGAGCGATATCTCATCTCACCGTCGGTCAGTTTCGCGAGTGGCTGCTCGAGTCCACCACGACCGGCTCCACGATCCGTTCAATCTCCCGAGGCCTGACCCCCGAGATGGTCGCGGCCGCCTCGAAACTCATGTCCAACATGGACCTGATGACCATCGGCTCGAAGGCCGAGGTCGTCGTGCGCGCCAACAGCACCCTCGGACTCTCGGGACGCATGTCCTCTCGCCTCCAACCGAACCACCCGCGGGACGATGTCCAGGGCATCCTCGCGAGTGCGCGGGAGGGGCTCAGCTTCGGCTGCGGCGATGCGGTGATCGGCGTGAACCCCGCGACGGACTCGGCCGAGTCGACCGTCGAGATCTTGCGCGCCCTCGGCGACCTCACGACGAGGAATGGCATTCCGACCCAGAATTGCGTGCTCTCCCACGTGACCGTGCAGATGCGGGCCCTCGAGCTCGGCTGCCCGATGGACCTGATGTTTCAGTCGTTCTCGGGATCCCAGGCGGGCAACGAGGCCTTCGGTATTTCCATCGCGCTCATGGACGAGGCCTACGCGATCATGAAGGAGAAGACGAGCAACCGCGGGCCGAACTTCATGTACTTCGAGACTGGTCAGGGCTCGGCGCTCTCTTCGAACGCCCACCACGGCGCGGATCAGGTGACCCTCGAAGCTCGCTGCTACGGGTTCGCCCGGCGCTACGACCCTTTTCTCGTCAACACGGTCGTCGGGTTCATCGGCCCAGAGTATCTCGAGGGAGGCTCCCAGATCACGCGCGCCGCCCTCGAAGACCACTTCATGGGCAAACTGATGGGCCTGCCGATGGGTTGTGATGCGTGTTTCACCTACCACGCGGACATGAACCAGGACGAGCTCGAGAGCCTCGAGGTTTTGCTCGCAGCTGCCGGGGTGTCGTTCCTCATGGCCCTGCCGGTCGGCGACGACATCATGCTCAACTACCAGTCCTCGTCCTTCCACGACATCCCGTCCGTGCGCCGACTGCTGCAGAAAAGGCCCACCCCCGAGTTCGACGCGTGGCTCGCCGACGCCGGCATCATGGATGGCGACCGCCCCGGCGAGCGTTTCGGGCACGCGGAGGTGATCCGATGAGTCTCACCCGGGATATGGTCGAAGGCTTGCGCATCGCGCTGGGCGAGAGCCGGCCGCTCCCGGAGCCCCTGGCCGCGGAGACGATCGAGCCTCCGCCAAAAAGGGTCTTCCCGAACCAGTACCAGCGCGGCGCCTACGCGGCGAAGGCGGCGGCCCATACCACCGCTCTGGTCGGGATCGGCAACGTCGGGACCCGCTACGCGACCAATGTCGTGCTGCAGTTTCAGGCGGAGCTCGCGGTCGCCCACGCCGCCGTCGCGGCCGAACTTCCCGACGGTTGGGCTACGGAGAACGGCCTCCTGAGCTTGAAGTCGCGGGTGACCGATCACCACGAGTACCTGCTGCGGCCGGACCTCGGCCGGCGCCTCGACGAGGAGTCCCTCGCCCTGCTCCGGGAGAACGCGACGACGGGCATCGACGTGCAGCCGATCCTCGCGGACGGGCTCTCGGCGGTGGCCTGCATGGGCTCGGGCATGGAGCTGCTCGAAGCGTTCACCAAAGAATGCCGGCAGCGAGGCTGGAGCGTGGGAACGCCGATGGCGGCGCGATACGCCCGGGTCTGGCTCGAGGACGAGGTCGGCGAGACCGTGGGCGCCCGGGTGGCCTGCATTCTCCTCGGAGAGCGACCGGGCCTCGGGACCGGCGACGGGCTCTCCGCGTACATGGTGTACGAGCCGCGCATCGGAAAGACGGACGGGGACCGCAACATGATGTCGAATATCCACGCCCGGGGGACGCGTCCCGCCCAAGCGGCCGAGCGCCTCGCCCTCGTCGCGGGCGCCATGTTGGAGCAGCGCACCTCGGGGGTGGACCTCGACCTCAGCGGCATCCAGGACCGCATCGGAGACGCGGCCGGGGGCCTCCGGGAGCCTCAGGTCCGAGAGCAACTCGTGGAGAGTGGACCATGATTCTCGAGCCCATCTACCCCAAAGTCCTCTCGGTGCGCCGCATCCACGGCGCTCACCCGGCGGTCCTCGAGGCATACGGCGCCGACCCCGCTCGCCACAACTCCCTCGGCCTCATCACCTGCGACCAGGATGACCCGACCTTCGTCGCCCTCGACGAAGCGACCAAGCGCGCGCCGGTCGACGTCGTCTTCGCGCGATCCTTCTACGCCGGCGCGGATCACAGCTCCGGTCGACTCTCCGGTGAGATCCTCGGTGTACTCGCGGCCTCGGATCCGGACGAGATCGAGGAGGGCCTCAAGGCCGCCGTGCGGACCCTCGAGCACGACGCGTGTTTCTACTCTGCCGACGCGAGCGGCAGCATCGCCGTGTTCCCCCACGTCATCGGCAGCCTCGGTCACTACCTCGCCGCGGAGGCCGGGCTCCAACCCGGAGACGCAATGGCCTACCTCGTCGCACCCCCCATCGAGGCGACGATCGCCCTCGACACCGCGCTGAAGTCCGCCGACGTCCGGGTCGCGAAAATCTTCACGCCGCCCACCGAGACGAACTACGCGGCGGCGTGGCTCACCGGTGACCTCCACGCGTGCCGAGCCGCGGCCGAGGCGTTCGCCCGGGCCGTCGTCGAGGTGGGCCACGATCCCATCGAAGAGGCGTGCTGCTGAGGTTGCTGGCGCCCCCTCTCTCTGCCGCGGAAGAGAGCGTATCACCGCGCTCGAGCAGGCGGGTTCCTCCATTCCCGGAATCCTACGCGTGTACGGTAGTCGCCGCGGCGCCCCTCTGATAGCTTGAGCCGTTGGGTCGGTCGTGGAGGTTGCATGAAGCGCGTCTGGAATTGTCTGTGGGTCTTGCTCTTGGTGGCCCCCTTCGTCGCGGCCTGCGGCGGAGGCGATGGCAGCCCCGACGGGGGGACCTGCGCCTCGACCGCCGACTGTGAAGACGGCTTCGTCTGCGTCGACAGCA
>QMMC01000346.1 GCA_003647065.1 Deltaproteobacteria bacterium
CAGGAAATCGTCGCCCTGGTGAGCCGCCTCTCGGAGCTCCAGGGCACCAGCGTGCCCGACCTGCTCAGGACTTTTGGCATCCGCCTCTTTGGGCGTTTCCACGCAGGCTATCCTCAGTTCTTCGAGGGCAGCCCCACCGCCTTCGAGTTCCTCGAGGGCGTCGAGGGCTACATCCACGTCGAGGTCCGCAAGCTCTACCCAGACGCCGAGCTGCCGACATTCGATACAACACGCGAAGGCGATGCCCTGGTCATGGTCTACAGCTCCCCTCGCCGCATGGCCGACCTGGCAGAGGGCCTCATCCTCGGCTGCGGAGAACACTTCAACGAGCCCCTGACCGTCGAGCGCGAAGACCTGAGCGGAGACGGGGTAACGGTTCGACTCGTCATTCGAAAAGCCAACCCCAACTGAGCGCGACGAGTGGAAACGACCATCGATGACATCGTCGCGCGATTGAAGCGGCGTCTCGACCGCGAACGGCGGGCCCGCAAAGCGGCCGAGGCCATCGCCGAAAACAAGACACGCGAGCTTTACGAATCGAACATCGCACTGCAGGAGCTCAACACGTCGCTCGAAGGCATGGTCAGTCATCGCACGCGGGAGCTCGCCGTGGCGCGCGACTCGGCGGTCGACGCGAACCAGGCCAAGAGCGACTTCCTGGCCAACATGAGCCACGAGCTGCGCACGCCCCTCAACGCCATCATCGGTTACAGCGAGATGCTGATGGAGGATGCGTCCGACATGGACGACGCGGAGGTCACCGAGGACCTTCGTAGGATCCACGGCGCGGGCCATCACCTGCTCGCGGTGATCAACGACGTGCTCGATCTATCGAAGATCGAGGCGGGCAAGATGCCGCTGGTGGTCGACGACTTCGATGTCGAGGAGATGATCCGCCTCATCGTCAGCACCGTTCGCCCAGCGGTCGCTGCGAAACACAATACGCTGACCGTCGTGGTCGCAGAAGGCATCGGTTCAATCCGAGCGGACGAACTCCGGGTGAAACAAGCGCTGCTCAACCTCCTGAGCAACGCGGCCAAGTTCACCGAAGAGGGCGAGATCCGCCTCGAGGCACTTCGCAGGCCTTCACCCTTTGGCGGAAGCGAAGAGGTCGTCTTCGCGGTGACCGACGAGGGGATCGGGATGACCGAGTCCCAGCTGGGACGCCTCTTCGAGGTATTCACCCAGGCCGAAGACAGCACCAGTCACAAATACGGCGGGACGGGCCTCGGCCTGGTGATCTCCAGACACCTCTGCCGCATGATGGGTGGTGACATCAGGGTCCAGAGCACCTTCGGCAAAGGAAGCCGCTTCGAGGTCGTATTGCCAGTCGAAGTCGTACCTGACGTTTCTGCGGATTGAAGGCCGGTTCCTGTCGACGCATCGCCGGTTGTGGCCCGGTGCTGAGGGATCCCCTCAGTTCGCACGGGCTTGAAAAAGAGGGGGTTCTGAGCGGACTTTCGTGAGGCCCAGGTTGTTGACTAGGTATGAAGAATCAGCCCGGAAATGATGCCTCAGGGCGCGATGTACTAAATTGACCATTGGAGAACTCCGCTCCGCGTGGCCTTCTAGCTTCTCGCGCTGAGGGGCGAGACGGAGGGGCATTGATGACGAAGTACGCACTACTGGTGATGATGATCTTGGTGCTCGGGGCCTGCGGCGACGACGGCGGCGGTGGCGCAGACGGCGGTGGCGCAGACGGCGGTGGCGCAGACGGCGGCGCCGCCGACGGGGGCCCCGAAGACTCGGGTGGCCCGGACGCGACGCCGACGGACTCCGGAGCACCGGACGGCGGCGACACCGACGCCGGCCTCGTCGACGGCGGCGGGGGCGACGGCGCCCCACCGGGCTGCACACCGGGGCTCACGATGTGCGGCGACGTGTGCGTCGACACGGCGACGGACGCTGCCCACTGTGGGGGCTGCGACCAGGCCTGCGCCCCCGACTTCATCTGCGTCGCGAGCGTCTGCACGGACCCCGCGGCCTGCGACCCACCGGGTGCGCCCGCCGAGAGCGGCGTCACCCTCGGCGCCGTCAGCGGCGACGCCGAGGAGGGCGGGGCCGCCGTCTCCTACACCGTCGTCCTCGACGCTGCGCCCTGCGCGGGCGTCGCCGTCACCGTCACGGGCGACGCCCAGGTCGAGGCCCTGCCGCCGTCCCTGCTCTTCACCCCGGCGAACTGGAACACCCCTCAGACCGTCCAGGTCCAGGCCGTCCACGACTTCGAGCAGGAGGGTGACCACACCGGCACCGTCAGCCACGTCGCGGTGTCGAGCGACACGAGCTACGGCGGCCTCGTCATCGACGACGCGACGATCCAGCTCCTCGACCGGGCCCACATCACCCACATCTCCGTCGCCTTGGGCGGCACCGGCGCGGACGGCGCCAGCTCCTCGGCCGCGGTCTCCGACGACGGGCGGTGGGTCGCCTTCGGCTCCGAGGCGGCGAACCTCGTCGGGGGGGACACGGGCGGGATCCGCGACGTCTTCCTCCGCGACACGGTGACGGGGACCACGCTCCGGCTCAACGTCGGCCCCGCCGGTGAGGCCGACGGTCCTACATACCGCCCACGCATCGCTGGCGACGGCAGCTCCGTACTCTTCGTCTCCGAGGCGACGAACCTGAGCACTCCAGCGGCCACGACGGCCGAGATCTACCGCTGGTCCGTCGCCGGCCTGACCCGCCTCACGACGCCCTGCTCCGGGTGTACGGACGGAATCCTCGCCTTTGACCTCTCCGCCGACGGCACGCACGTCGCCTACAGCACCGCGCGCCCGATGCTCCCCGCCGACACCGACACCGCCGCGGACTACTACACGCTCCGCCTCTCCGATGGGGCGCTGACCCTCGACAGCCTCGGGAGCAGCGACGCGAACTCGATACCATCTACGTATCCCCCCATGTTCACCGCCTCCACACCGCATCTCTCCAGTGGAGGCGAGCACGTCACCTTCGCGAGCAGCGAGATCGGCCTCGCGAGCCCCGACATCGGAGAGGCACTCTTTCAGGTTTACTCAAAAGACAGAACCACCCGCACCCTCAGCCGAGCGTCTGCGCACGACGACGGTATTACCCCTTGCCAGCGCGCGGCGTCAGCTCCGCCTGGCGGAAGCGGCGGTGCCTCGCAAAGGGTGTTCGTCGCGGACGACGGCAACTTCGTGGTGTTCAGCTCAAGTTGCGGGATCCGCTTTCGCGAGGGCCCGGGCGGCGAGCCTACACAGCTAGCCAAGACTACGAGCTTCTATGACATCTTCGTCCGAGACATCGCCACGCAGACGACCACACGCATCAGCCTCGCCCCCGACGGAGCGGAGGCTGACGGCAGTTCCACGTCCCTCGGCATCACCGGAGACGGGCGCTTCATCCTCTTTACGTCGAGCGCCTCGAACCTCGTGGTTGGAGATACAAATGGCGCCGAAGACGCGTTCCTCTACGACCGAACGACGGGCGAGATCCGTCGCGTCAGCTACGGTACGATGTACGACGAGCTGCCAACGGGCATCGTAGAGCCGGGCTCCGAGGTGGTCTTCTTCGGGGTCATCGGCAGCGGGCCTACGGCCGGGATCTCCTCGACCGGAGACTTCGTCGTCTTCACGACCCTGGACAACCTCCTGCCGACGGACGACAACGTCGACACCGCGGACATCTACCTCGTCCAGCTCCGCTGAACGGCGGCCCCGCCGGCGACGCGGAGCCGAAGCCGCGGGCTCGGCTCCTCAGCGCCGCCGTGGGCGACGCCGACGCCGCTGGCGCCCGAGGAAGGCGAGCAGCGCCGCGAGCCCCTGCCACGCCCCGGTCCCCAGGCGCCCAGCGGCCGCGCAGAGGCCGTCGTCCTCGGCCGCTTCACAGAAGGAAACATGAAACCGATTGCGGCCCGCGGAAGCTAGCAGGTCACCCGTTCTACGAAGTACCGCCCTCTGTTGTGACGCGATCAGTACACCCAGGCTGTGAAGCGGGCGGCGCATGAATGGCACCAGGACGGTCCGGGAGCCCCGGACCGCAAAGAGCACGCACCGGTGCACCCGAGAGCACCGGTCGGTGCGCTGCGCTAGGCCACGTCGAAGATGTCGTCGGGCCACGCTGGGGGGGGCTCGAGCCGGGGACGGCTCGATGGGCTCCGCCGGCAGGCCGAGGCATCGGAGGATCCGGCGAGCGAGCGCGGGGCACATGATCGCGGCGATGACGCGCAGGCGGCCGTGGCACGTTGGGCACTCGAGGGCGTCGATATCGAGGCCCCGGCGCATCAGCTCCGCCCAGGACGCATTCGGTCGGTGGCGCTTCTCAGGGGGGTTGGAGATCGAAAACGGCGATCTCGCCGCCATTCCGCCGGCGGCCGCCGGCGCGGGTCCGGACGCCGGTCGCGTCGGAAATCGTCTGCGACGTCCGGTAACCAGCCGCCGGTTGTGGCCCGGTGAGGCCACGTGCTACGCCCACCGCATCATGACGGAACGGCAGATCGGGCGCGTCGCAGTCCTCGGCGCAGGAACCATGGGCCACGGCATCGCACAGGGTGCGGCGACGGCCGGGATGACGGTGATCATCCGGGACGTGAACGAAGAGGTCCTCGGCGCGGCGAAGGGCAAAATTGAGAAGAGCCTCGCCAAGCTGGCCTCGAAGGGGAAGATCGAAGAGAGCGTCCGGGACTCCGCCCTCGCGGCGATCTCGACCTCGACCGATCTCGAGGAGGCGGTGAAAGACGCGGACCTGGTCGTCGAGGCCATCCCCGAAGTCATGACGCTGAAGATAGAGACCTTCACCGCCCTCGACCGCCTGGCCCCGGCCCACGCCCTCCTCGCGACGAATACGTCCTCGCTCAGCGTCACGGAGATCGCCGGGGTCGTCAAAGACCCGGGGCGCGTCGTGGGCATGCACTTCTTCAACCCCGTGCCCATCATGAAGCTCCTCGAAGTGGTCCGCGGCCTGCGGACGAGCGACGAGAGCGTCGCCGCGGCCCGCGCCTTCGGGGAGCGCCTCGGCAAGACGCCGATCGTCGTCCGCGACTGGCCGGGCTTCGCGAGCAGCCGCCTCGGCGTGGCCCTCGGCGCCGAGGCGATCCGCATGCTCCAAGAGGGCGTCGCGAGCCCCGAGGATATCGACACCGCGATGGAGCTCGGCTACCGCCACCCGATGGGCCCGCTGCGCCTCACGGACCTCGTCGGCCTCGACGTGCGCCTGTCGATCCTCGACCACCTGCACCGCGAGCTCGGCGAGCAGTTTCGGCCGCCGACCCTGCTGCGGCAGATGGTCCGCGCCGGCAAGCTCGGCCGCAAGAGCGGCGAAGGCTTCTACAAGTACGACTGAAAGGCACCCCAATGAGCGACCAGGAAGAAAAGCACTCGGGCACCAACAAGGTCCGCGGCCAGATCGACGACGCCCTCGACGAACTGCAAGGCATCGCCGACAGCATTCGACTCAAGATGCACCTCGGCTCGAAGGAGGCGAAGGATCACTGGGAAGAGCTGGAGCCCAAGCTGCACGAGCTGCAGCATGAAACCGAGAGGGTCGTGGAGCGCACGAGCTCCGAAGCGAAGGACCTCGCGGCCGACCTGAAAGAGCGCTTCCTCAAGCTCAAGAAGGACATCGGCGCCTGAGAAATGGCGCTCACTCACGCCATTCGCCGGCTTTCGTCCTCGCCGCCTCCCTGCGACGCACCTCTGGTGCGCCTCAGTCGGCACCTGCGGGCGCGCTCGGCGACTGACGCAATTGAGCGTCATTTCCTCCTCTGGGAAACCATCGCGACGCGATGACTCGCCTAGTCGTCATCGGCCTCGACTGCGCGCCGCCAGCGTTGGTCTTCGACCGGCTGGCGGACGTGATGCCGCGGCTGACGGCGCTCCGAGGGCAGGGCACCTGGGGGGCGCTGCGGTCGACGGTGCCGCCGATCACCGTGCCCGCGTGGACGTGCATGGTGAGCGGCCGGGACCCGGGGGAGCTCGGGCTCTACGGCTTTCGCAACCGGGTACCCCGGAGCTACGACCTCGCCGTTCCCACGTCAGCAGACGTGAAGGTCAAGCGCGTCTGGGACCTCCTCGGCGAAGCGGGCAAAAAGGTCGCGGCGCTCTTCGTACCCCTGACCTGGCCGCCGACTCCGGTCCGCGGGGCCATGGCGTCGTGTTTTCTGACGCCGACCGACGAAGACCAGTGGACCTTCCCGCGAGGGTTGAAAGGCGAACTGACGGCGCGCCACGGCGAATACCGCATGGACGTCGTGGACTACCGCAGCGATGAGCCGGAGCGCATCCTCGAAGAGCTCTACGCGATGGGCGAGCAGCACTTCGCGATGGCCCGGGACGTGTGGGAGTCCCGCACGCCAGACTTCATGATGATGGTCGAGATGGGTCCGGACCGCTTCCACCACGCCTTCTATCGGCATCTCGACCCGGCGCACCCGGACCACGACCCGGACCACCCATTGGTAGCCGAGGGACGGCGCTACTACGCCTTCCTCGACGCCAAGGTCGGCGAGCTCATCGACATGGCCGAGTCGGCCGGCGACGACACGACCGTGATGGTCGTGTCAGACCACGGCGCCCGACCCCTCGAAGGCGGCGTCGCCATCAACGAGGTCCTGCGGCGCGAAGGGTGGCTCACCCTGAAGTCCGAGCCCGAAGGCGCCGGGCCCCTACGCCCCGAGATGGTCGACTGGAGCCGCACCCGGGCCTGGGGGGAAGGCGGCTACTACGCACGCATCTTCCTCAACGTCGCCGGACGCGAACCGGAAGGCATCGTGTCGCCGGGAGAAGAAGAAGAAGAACGTGCCCTGGCCGAAGTCCGGGAGCTCCTCCTGGGCATCCCGGCACCCGATGGCTCGGTGATGGAAACCCGGGCGGTGGACCCGCGACGAGAGTACCGGAAGACCCGCGGCCAACCCCCGGACCTCATGGTCTTCTTCGGCGACTTGCGCTTCCGCTCCGTCGGGACCGTGGGAATCGACGGCATCTACACCCGCGGCGACGACATCGGCCCGGACGCCTGCAACCACGACTGGGACGGCATCTTCGTCATGGCCGGGGGCGACCAGCCGGCTCGAGGAGAGGTGACCGGGTTGTCGATCTACGACATCACTCGAACGAGCCTCGGCTTGCTCGGGGTGCAGGCGCCGGCGGACCTCCTGGGCACGGACCGGAGCCGGTAGCGGACCGATGAGCCGCCGGGGCTACTCGTTGATCAAGTAGGGCCAGCAGGAACAACTGTCGCCCGCCGGAACGCAGGGGCGCGCACCGAAGAGGATTTCGGCATCGTCGAAGCCCTCCTCCGGGAGGAAGTCGGGGAACTGGTAGCAGAGGTGATCGGGAAGGGGCACCCGCGCTCTGCCGGTGCCGTCGGGCCTGACCGTGTAGACATCGAGGGCCGTAGCGCTGAAGTCTCGAAAATCGAAGTGGTTGAAGAGAATGAGGGCGCCGTCCTCACTCCACTCTGGCAGCGCATCGGCTTGGCGCTCTGCGTGCAGGCCCTCGGGGGAGAGACGCGTGACGGACGGGGGGCTCACGTCGGCCACGAGGAGCCGCCACATCTCGTCCGGGCTCTGTCGCATGAAGACGACCCTCGACCCGTCGGGAGAGAGCTTGGGGTCGTTGTCTCCCATCATGGTTTCCGGGTCGGTGAAGGGGATGGGCGTTCCCGCGTCATCCGAGAGCACGGAGAGCAGCATCGTATTCGCGCCCGTCGGGTCCCCGGCGGATGGCATGACAAACATGCCTCGCGCCAACTGTCCTGGCGCCAGCGCATAGATGGCGGCGAAGGCGATGAGCCCCGCCTTCTGGTGCGGGTCGAGCATGAGAAGGAGACCAGGGTCCCGTTCCACCATTTCCCGGGTCACAGGGTCTGCACCCAGGTTGGCGCGGAAGAAGCCCGAAAAACCCATACCTACATTGAGGTAGATGAGCTCCGACTCAGCCGACCAGTAACCGTTACTGTTGATCTCGCCATTCGTCGGACCAGCCACCGTGACGTCGAGGGCGGCATCACCGAGCTCGAAAGAGAAGACCTCCGTCCGAGAGCGGCCGTCGAGTTCTTCGAAGAGCCCATCGCCATCGGGGCCATCGGCGTTGTAGCGGGTTGCCGTGATGCGCCCCGGCTGCCTGGGGTCGGCGTGAATGTGCGTCATCTGCCGTTGGTCGTCCCCTCGGATGAGGGTGACGTGGGTGCCGTCCAGGCGTGCCGTGTAGATGCCGAAGAGCGGAGGCTCGCTGGCGTCATCACAGGCGTGCCCCAGCCCGTCGCCGTCATAGTCGTGCTGGTCGGGGTTGGGCAGGTCGGGGCAATTGTCGATGACATTGGCGACTCCGTCTCCGTCCGAGTCGACGCCGCCATCGGCCATTGCCCCGTCACTCATGCCGGCGTCCCCTGCATCCACACCGGAGTCGTCGTCTCCGCACGCAGCGGAGAGGAGAACGAG
>QMMC01000347.1 GCA_003647065.1 Deltaproteobacteria bacterium
AGGGCATGCGCCTCGGGGGCGGTGGGCTCCGGGGTCGTCAGATCCCAGACAGCTACACCATTCGGGATGGCGACACCCTCTGGGACATCTCGGGGCATTTCTACGGTAACCCGTGGCAGTGGCCCAAGGTGTGGTCCTACAACCCGGAGATCACGAATCCGCATTGGATTTATCCCGACGACACCCTGCGCCTCGTCCCCCAGGGGAGCGAGGGGGCGCGACTGGCGACCGGCGACGGGACCGACACGGGTGCCCGGTCGGAGTTCACCCAGGGCGAGATGGCCCCGGGGACCATCCAGCTGCGCGACCAGGGGTATCTCGACAAGGATGCCCTCGAGGCCTTCGGGGAGATCGTCGGTTCCCCCGAGGACCACATGCTCCTCACGACCTACGACGACGTGTACATTCAGTTCGCCGAGGAGAGTGAAGTTCGCCGCGGGATGGAGTTGAGCATCTTCCGGCGCATCCACGCCCATGACCGTTCCCCGGAGGAGTCCGGTGAGTTGGTCCGGATCTTCGGCACGGTGCAGCTTCGCAGCTACGACCCCGAGACCCGCGTCGGCCGCGCCAAGATCTCCGAGGCCCTCGACCCGATCGAGCGCGGCTTCGAGGTTGCGGACATTCCACGGTCCTTCGAGATGGTGCCGCCCCGGGAGAACGCGGCCGATCTCGACGCGCGGGTCGTCGCGGCGCTCCGGCCGCTGCAGGTCTTCGGTGACTACCAGGTGATCTTCATCAGCCTCGGGGAAGAGGACGAAGACGAAGATGACGATAACGCCGAGGAACGGCCCCCGAGGCCCCCGATCGAGCTCGGGAATCGCTTCTTCATCGTCCGGGCCGGTGACGAATGGCGCGACAACCTGACCGCCTCGGCTCGGGATACCGGCGCCACCGACATGTCCGCTGAACCTGTCGAGTACCCCGACGAAATCGTCGCCGAGGCCAGGGTGGTCAACGTGCGCCCGAATAGCGCGGCGCTGATGGTGACGCGGGCGGTCGGCGAGGTCGTGATCGGCGACCGCGCCGAGATGCGCCGCGGCTACTGAGCGCCCCGGTCCTTGCGCGACCGATGGGTCGGGCCTACATGAGCGGCCATGTCACGCAGTATGGCAGGGGCCCTTTGGGGCATGATCTTGGCTACGCTCGCCTTCGGGTGCGGTGACGAGGCACTGCCGGACCTCGGGTCGATCCCCGAGATGTCTCTGATCGACCAAAACGGCCAGGCCTTCGACCGGTCCGATCTCGAGGGACGCACCTCCATCGTCGATTTCGTCTTCACCCGGTGCCCGGCGATCTGTCCGCTGCTCTCCCAGAAGATGGCGCACCTGCAGCAGCGCTATGAAGGCGCCGGCGACGACGTGCAGCTGGTGAGCATCAGCGTCGACCCGGAGTACGACACCCCCGAGGTGCTCCTCGAGTATGCGGGGCAATATCGGGCCGACCCGGCGCGTTGGCGTCTTCTCACAGGAGACGCCGACGACGTGAACCGGATCGTGGTCAGCGGCTTCCGCCAGGCGATGGGGGAGCCGGAGCGCACCGCCGAGGGCGGCGTCGACGTCATGCACTCGAGTCACTTCGTCCTCGTGGACCGGACGGCGACGATTCGGGGCTTTTACAGCAACGACGCGGACGGTACGGCGACGTTGCTGACCGACGTCGAACGGCTGCGATCCGGGCGCTGAGAGAAATATCACCATGGGGGGGTTGCCGTACCCCTATCCGCGGATAACTGGGCTCCTGACCTTTGCATCGGTCATTTCGGGCGGTTTTATCTCGCGGAGGAACCTTGATGCGACGTTTTACGTTCGGTCTCACACTGGGAGCGCTAATCGCGCTCCAAACAAGCTTCGCCATGGCCCAGGAAGAGGGCGTGGAGGATCCGGATGCGGTCGACGCGCCGGCTCCTGATGACGGCGCGGTAGCTGACGAAGGCGCCGAGTCCGGCGACGAGGTGGCGCCGGAGGGTGTCGACGATACGCCTCCCCCACCGCCGCCGCCGGTCGAGCCCGTCGAGCCGGTCGAAGAGGTGGCGCCCGTGGAGCCTCCCGTCGAGGAGGTTCCGGAGGCCCCCGAGGCCGAAGAAGAAGAGGATAGCTCCTGGCCCTTCAATCTGACGGCGTCCCTCGGCACTCGCTACGAGGCCCGCGAGCAGTACGACCAAATCGGCCGCGCGGATTCCGACATGGTTCGCTTCCGGGCACGGGTCGGAATCATCACGGACAAGCTCGACCTCAGCGACGACATCGCGGTGCTGATGCGCTTCGTGCCTCAGGCGACGGGGGCGTGGATGCTGGCGGGGCTCTCGGACCCGGCCCTCGGGCTGCACATCGGCGCCCTGGAGATCTTCACAGGGCCCATGCGCCTCGAGGTTGGCCGTTTCGAGATGAGCTACGGCGATGAGTTGCTCGTCGGCACGGTCAACTGGCACCCGGTGGGTCGGTCGTTCGACGGCACGCGGCTGCGCTGGTCCCTCGGCGAGGGCGGCGCTTTCGCCGATGCATTCTTCACCGTGACCCAGGAGGGGTCGCCGGTGACCAACTTCGGCAACGGAGACACCTACTTCACGGGTCTGTACGCGGGGCTGGGGCCAATGTTGGCGGAGGGCCTCGCCCTCGACGTCTACTCCCTCGCCTTGGTGTCGATGGCCTCGACCGATCCGATGGCCGGGACCCCCCTCGACCCGAGCGGCCGGGTCACCCTCGGCGCCCGCTACAAGCAGAAGTTCGGGATGATCGATGCCCGCGCAGAGGCCGGCATCCAGGTCGGTTCTCAGACTTCGAACCAGTCCATCATGGCCTATCAGGCGGACGGCGAGCTAGGCCTCAGCCTCTTCGGCGGCGGGTTCCGCCTTTCGGTCGAAGGGTTCATCGCCAGCGGCAACGACCCCGACGATGCGGGCACCAACGGCGCCTGGAACCACCTCTTCCCGACCGCTCACAAGTGGCTCGGTTTCGCCGACGTCATCGGCTTCGGGGGCGGCCTCAACGGTCGCGGCCGCAGCAACGTCGCTGGCGGCGTGCTGCATCTCACAGGTAAACTCTTCCAGGGATTTGGCCTCTATGCTCATGGTCACATCTTCAGCCGCCTCCAAGATGTACTGATCACCGACGCAATGGGAATGACGACCCGGACCACCGCTGGTATGGCTGGCGCTGAACTCGACATCGGCGCGAAGTGGACGATTGCTCCTGGTCTCAACAGCCGCCTCGGCTATGCCCTCTTCATGCCGAACGAGAACTACTACGGCACGTCGACACCCGCGCATTTTCTCGAAATCGAGTTGCACTTTACCTACTGACTGCTGCCCTGGGGAATCGAGATGAAGGACATGAAACACATGCTCTCGCTACGTTCAATATTGCCAGCCATGCTGGCCCTCGGTGCGGTCTGCCTCACCGGGTGTCCGGAAGAGGAAGCGGCGCCCGCGCCGGAGCTTCCGGGGCCCGCAACGCCCGGGGAGATGCGCACGGTCGAGGTGACCGCTGCGAAGGCTGCCGCTGGCGCCGAGATCTTCACGGTATGTGCGGCGTGCCACGGCGAAGACGCCGGCGGTAAGGTCGGAATGGGTCCATCCCTGAACTCCGAGACCTTCCTCTCGGCGGCGAGCGATGAGTTCCTCATTCGCACCATCACCCACGGTCGCATCGGCACGACGATGGTCGGTTGGTCGAGCTCCTACAGCGCAGAGCAGATCGAGTCTTTGGTGGCTCACCTGCGCACCCTGACCCCGACTGAGGCCGCAGAGCTCGACGAGGCTCCGAACACCGGCGACGTCGCAGCCGGCGAGACTCTCTTCGGTGACATCTGCTCGGCCTGCCACGGTCGGACCGGCGCAGGCTACATGGAGACGGCGAACGGCACCGGCATCGGGCGCACTGTCTTCCTCGACTCGACGACCAACGGGTACCTCCGTTACATGATCAAGCACGGCAAGAGCGACA
This sequence comes from Deltaproteobacteria bacterium, assembly GCA_003647065.1. GTDB lineage: Bacteria > Myxococcota_A > Polyangia > Polyangiales > B10-G4 > B10-G4. The sequence goes on from QMMC01000347.1 coordinate 3,942, forward strand.
CTGCGATGCGCGGCTTCGGCGGTGATGACCCCGTCGCCGTCGCCAACCTCACCGACGAACAAATCGAAAACGTGATCGCGTACCTCCGCGACAACGCCTGGTAGGAGATACGGATGACCGACAAGAAGCGATTGCCCCTCATCATCGAACAGGCTCGGAACGAGGAGATCCTCAGCGAGACCCCCGAGAACCCGCCGGCGACTGGTTTCCGTCGCCGCCGATTCCTCCAAGGCGCCCTCGCGGCGAGCGGCGCCGTGGCCGTGGCCGCCTGCGACAGCTGCGAAGACGAGCCCTCCGCGCCGACCGCCCAGGTCTCCGAGCCGCACCCGGCGGCCACGGCAGAGATCGACGAGCGTTACGCGCCGCCCGAGAACATGGATGTGCCGAACGACATCCCCGCCCAGTGTCCGTACTGCGGCGTGGGCTGTGGCACCCTGATCCAGACGGAGAAGGGCCGCATCGTCGGCATGAAGCCCGACCCGGATCACCCCACCAACACCGGGCTCCAGTGCATCAAGGGCCTCACCTCGGCCGAGGCCATCTACGTCGACCGCCTCACCAAGCCCCTCATCCGAATCGACCACACGGACATCCTCGCAGGGACCGAGAGCGCCACGAAGGGCCGCTTCGGCGACGAGGTCTTCCGTGAGGCGACCTGGGAAGAGGCCGAAGAGCTGATCGTCTCGCAGACCGTCGGCATCGTGCAGCAGTACGGCGGCAACGCGGTCGGGCTCTACGGCTCGGGGCAGCTCCCGGTCGAGGGGCAGTACCTCGAGAATCTCTTCATGAAGGGCGTGATCGGCTCCAACACCATCGAGGCCAACGCACGCATGTGCATGACCTCGGCGGTCACGGGCTACTTCAAGTCCCTCGGCAGCGACACGCCGCCGACGGCCTACGAAGACATCGAGCTCTCCGACATGGTCACCCACTGGGGTCACAACCCCCGTGGCGCCCACCCGATCGTCTTCTGGCGCATCGCCGACCACAAGCAGCGCAACGGCATCCCGACGCTCATCGTCGATCCGCGGCGTACGGGTTCCGTGCAGGGCTACGAGGGGATCAATCCCGAAAACTCGTACCACATGCAGACCATCAACGGAGACATCTCCATCCACAACGCCATCGCCCACGTGCTCCTCACGGACCACGAAGAGGCGTGCAACATGGAGTTCCTCCGCCAGAGTACGACTGGCTGGGAGGAGTACATCGAGGCGTGCAAGACGCGTTACTCACCGGAGCAGGCCGAAGAGATCTCCATGATCGACCCGGCTTACATTCGCGAGGTCGCGGCGAAGTGGGCCGAGGCGTCGATTCTCGGCCGCGAGCGCGGCCGCGGCGGCGTCCTGTCCTTCTGGGGCATCGGCTACAACCAGCACCTGCACGGTCAGAACAACACTGTGAGCCTCATCAACTTGATGGCGCTCTCGGGCAACATCGGCCGCCCCGGCTGCGGTCCCTTCTCGATGCCGGGTCAGCCCAACGCCATGGGCGAGCGCCTCACCGGCGGCCTCACCGGCCGCCTGCCCTTCAACCAGGGCCTCGGCAACGAGGAGTGGCGTAACCACATCGCCGACAGTTGGCGCGTGCCCCGGGAGCGCCTCGCGGCGGTCGCGCCGCTCCAGAACACCGGCTACGCGATCGGCATGATGGAGCGCGCGATGAAGGGGGACGTCAAAGCGATGTTCCTCATCTACGCGACCCACATCGACCTGCCGGACCAGCACACGCTGGTGCGCCCCGCGCTCACCAAGACCTTCAACGTGGTCCAGGAGATCTACCGTCACGCGCCGAACAACCTCTACGCGGACGTCATCCTCCCAGCCTCGACCTGGGGCGAATGGGTCGGTGGGACCTACATTCAGTCGGAGCGTCGGTTCTACGTGACTGATGGCACCGCGAACCCGGTCCCCGGGACCATGCCCGACATGGACATGGTCATCGACAAGGGGCGCGCCATCGCCAACGGCCTCGGCCTCGACGGCGACGCCATCTTCCCGTACCAGCGCAAGGAGAACGGGTTCTACGACCCGGAAGAGGTCTTCCGGGACTTGGTGGAAGCCTCACGGGGTTCCGACGCGGACCTCACGGGCATGCTCGAGGTCGAGGAGCGCGACGGCATTGGCCTCTACGACCAGATTCGTCAGCACAAGGGCATCCAGTGGCCCGCGCCGACCTACGAGATCGCCAAGCAGGGCGGTACCACCCGGCGCTACATGAACCAGGAGGGTTGGACGGACCGGCCCTACGGCGACTTCCGGACACCGGATGGCAAGTTGCACATCCACCTCTGCGAGCAGGACTACTCGCAGCGCGAAGAGATCACGCGCGAGATGAGTCGGGCCGGCACCGAAGAGGGCTACTACTTCATCGATCACATGGACGTGCTGGTGAAGGCCCGGGACATGGGCCTGACACCGGAGCTTCCGGACTTCGACTTCGGGGGTCGGGCTGCTGCTGAGATCCCCCAGGACAAGTACCCATTCTGGTTGGGCCTCGGAGTGGTCTACGAGCACTTCCACACCTCCAAGACCATCCGCTCTGGCACCACCCGGCGCCTCGTCCCCGAGATGTACATCGAGATGCATCCGGAAGACGCTGAGGAGCTGGGCGTTTCCGACGGGGAGTGGGTCAAGGTCGTCACCCGACGTGGACACTACGAAGCACGCGCCTCCATCGGCCTCGACTCGATCGTCCGGCCGGCGCGTAACACCGTGCCCAAGGGCTACATGTTCAGCCCGTGGAACCTCTCGGTCGCCGACTCGGCGGACCCCGAGGAGAACAAGTGGTTGGTCAACGGCGTCAGCCACCGGGCCTTCGACCCGGTCAGCGGCCAGGCCGACTTCAAGAAGCTCGCCATGCGCATCGAGCGCATGACGTAACCTGCGCGCTGAAGTGACTGAAGAGCGCCGACAAGGGCCCAGCCTCCCTAGACGAACCTTTGTCGGCGCCGCAGTGGCGACGGGGGTGGGGCTCCTCGGCTTCTTCGCCAAGGGCATGGGGCGAGTCCTTCCGGGGATTCGCCTCCGGCCCCCGGGCGCACTCCCGGAGGAGGAGTTCGCCGGGGCCTGCGTCAGCTGCTTCAAATGCGGCAACGTCTGCCCCAACGACTGCATCTCGTTCTACGGGCCTGACGAGGGCCTGGACAAGGCGTTCACGCCCTACATCGTGGCCCGGGAGCGCGGCTGCATTCTCTGTGGAGAGTGCACGGACGTTTGCCCGACCGGCGCGCTTCAGCCCTTCGAGGTGAGCCGCGAAGGCTGGGTCGCCTCGGTGAAGATGGGCGTCGCCCGGGTCAACGAGGAGATGTGCTTCAGCTACAACATGCGCACCTGCGGCGCGTGTTATCAGGCGTGTCCCCTGGCCGGTCAGGCCATTCGCTTGGGCCTCTACGAGACGCCCATCCTCAACCCCGAGGAGTGCGTCGGGTGCGGGCTCTGCGAGCAGGCGTGCCTGCATCTGCCCCAGGCCATTCGCGTATTGCCCCTCGGCACCACTGGGCGGCGGGGCAATACATGAGCTGGCTGCGCAAGCACGGCCCGCAGGTCTTTCGTCGCTTCACGCAGTTGAGCGTGGTGGCCTTCGTCACGTACACGGCGTTTGGTGGGCCCTGGCGCAACTTCAAGCTCGCCCACAACAACCGGCGCCTCGTCCGGCTCATCGAGGGTGAGGTCTGGGGATTTCTCTACGGGTTGAACGAAGACATGCTCTCGCTCTTTGGTGAGCCCTTGGAGACGAGCATGGAGTTTCTCGCCTTCCCGTGGGCCGGGCGCATCTTCGGCCTGGATACCGCCGACCCGATCCTGGTGGGCGCGAGCGCGCTGCGCGCAGACGTCTTTCAATGGGATCTGCTCGTCGCAGTCGCCGTGCCGCTCCTGCTCGCGGCGACCCTCGGCAAGGTCTTCTGCAGCCATCTATGCCCGATGCGCTTGGTCTTCGAGTTTGGTAGCGCGGTGCGGCGGGGGCTCGAGCGCCTCGACGTGCCGGTGGGTGACTTCGAGAGCGAGTATCGCCTCGGCGGTTGGGTCCTCGTCGGCGGCCTCGTCGCGTCGACCATATCGAACGTGGGCATCTGGCTCTTCATTCTTCCCTACGTGAGCTTGTCGGCGAGCGTTTTCCTACTCGTCACGTCCGGCACGCTGACCTGGCTCGCCGCGGTGGTGTTCGGCTGGTTCGCCGTGGAGGCGGTCGTCGCCCCTGGATACTTCTGCAAGAACGTCTGCCCTACGGGCTTCATCCTCGAGCAGGTCGGCCGGTTCTCCCTCGTCCAGTTGGTGAAGAAGGGCAGCGAGCCGTGCCCGACGGGGTGCGACCTCTGCGAGCGCAGCTGCCCCTATGGCTTGCGCCCGATGGACCGCACCCATCGGCCCATCTGCGACAACTGCGGCAAGTGCGCGTCGGTTTGCCCGTCAGAGCGCCTGGTGCGCCGGTTGCCTGTGGTGGCCGTCCTC
>QMMC01000348.1 GCA_003647065.1 Deltaproteobacteria bacterium
CTGGCTCTTCGTCGGTGCGGTGCCGAGCCTCCTCGGGCCGGTCGGCCCGCCGGTGGGGCCCCCGGCCGCCCCCGAAGCCCAGGCCCTCGTGGCCGCGTTAGCCGGGCCCCGCGGAAATACGAGAGCTCGATGATGGTCGGCCTCGTCGAGAAGAAGCGGCGCGTACCGCGGGAGTTCGACCGCATCGCGGGCACCTACGACCTGCTGACCGGGAAGAACCCGGGTTACCGCCAGCATCTCGCCGTGAGCGCGGCGCGCCTCGGCCTCGGCCCCGGGGCCCGGGCCCTCGACCTCTGCTGTGGTACCGGGCTCAGCACCGAGGCCCTCGCCGGGGTCTACCCCGAGGCCGAGATCACGGCCCTCGATGCGTCGCCGGGCATGCTCGAGGTGGCCCGCGGAAAGCCCCTCGCGGCTCGCGTCGACTTTCTTTTGGGCGACGCCATGGACCCGGCGGCGACCGACGGCGTCGACGGTCCCTACGACGCGATCTTGATGGCCTATGGCATTCGCAACATGCCCGACGCCGACGCATGCCTCGGGCGCCTCCGGGAGCTCCTCGTGCCGGGCGGCGTGATCTGCTTTCACGAGTATTCGGTGAAAGACTCGCGGATGAGCCAGGCCCTGTGGAACGCGGTGACCCTCGGTCTGATCATCCCGGGCGGTCTGGTCACCGCCGGCTCGACGCGCATCTACCGCTATCTGCGTCACAGCGTCCTCGACTTCGATGGCGTTGCTGCGTTCGAGGCACGTCTCGGCCGCGCCGGCTTCGAAGGCGTGCGCACCCTGCCCATGGACGGCTGGCAGCGCGGCATTCTCCACTCGTTCTTGGCACGGAGGCCCCGATGATTACCCGTCGACGATTCGCCAGGCAGCGTGTGGCAAAGGTACGCCATGGCGGCACCGAGAAGGTCTCCCCCGACGCGACGGCCCTGGTGGTTGGCGGCGGCATCGCGGGCCTCGCCGCGGCGACGGTCCTCGCCGAGCGCGGCGTCCAGGTCACCGTCATCGAGAAAGAGTCCTTTCTCGGCGGTCGCGCCGGGGCCTTCCCGGACCGCCTCGAAGACGGCACGGCCTTCGAAATGGAGCGCGGCTTTCACGGCTTCTTCCGCCAGTACTACAACCTCCAGGCGATGCTTCGCCGGGTCGACCCGGGGCTCACGTTCCTCATCCCGCTCCGCGACTATCCGCTCCTCGGCCCCGACGGCGCCCGGGAGACGTTCTCCGACTTGCCGCGGCGGGCGCCCTTCAACATCGTCGAGCTCGTCCGCCGGACGGACACCATGGGCCTCGGCGACCTCGCGAAGGTCGGCGCACGCCGCGCCCTCGCCATCCTCGCCTACGAAGGGGAGCTGACCTACGAGCGCTTCGACGACATGACCGCCGGGGCATACCTCGACTCCCTTCGCTTTCCGAAGGCAGCGCGGCAGATGCTCTTCGACGTCTTCAGCCACTCGTTTTTCAACCCCGAGGAGGGCTATTCGGCGGCGGAGCTGCTGATGAACTTCCACTTCTATTTCATGGGCAACCCCGAGGGTCTCGTCTTCGACGTCTGCAACGACCCGTTCTCGACGGTGATCTGGGACCCCTACCGTCGGTACCTCGAAGAGCTCGGCGTAGACTTCGTGATGGGCAAAGCGGTGACGCGCCTCGACCGCGACGGTGACGGCTACCGCTGCTCCCTCGACGACGGTGAGGCCGTCTGCGCCGACGCCGCCGTGCTCGCGGTCACCGTGCCCGGCCTCTCTCGGTTGGTCGACGCGTCGCCGGACCTCGCCGACCCCAGCTTTGCCGAGAGCGTGGCGAAGGCCGACGTCACGCTGCCCTTCGCCGTCTTGCGCCTCTGGCTCGACCGCCCGGTCGAGGCGGGCCGGTCCCCCTTCGTCGGCACCGCCGGCCTCGGCATCCTCGACAACATTTCCATCTATGACCTCTTCGAGGGTGAGAGCCGCGAATGGGTGAAGGCCCACGGGGGGTCGGTCGTCGAGCTGCACGCCTACGCCGTCCCCGAGGAGATGGACGAAGAGACGATCCGGGAAGAGCTGCTCTCCCAGCTGCACTCCCTCTACCCCGAGACCCGGGACGCAGAGATCGTCGAGGAGCGTTTTCTTCTGCGCCGCGACTGCCCGGCCTTCGGCCCGGGTTCCTATCGCACGCGGCCGACTGTCGAGACCCCCTATCGGGGCCTGTGCCTCGCCGGTGATTTCGTGAAGACCCCCTTCCCGAGCGCCCTGATGGAGCGCTCGGCGGCCACCGGCTTCATGGCCGCGAACCGCATCCTCGAACGCTGGCAGGGCCGCGAAGAACCGATCTGGTCCGTGCCCCCCCGAGGCATGCTCGCGCGCCTCGGCGCTCTGGCCGCGAGCTAGACGGCTTCGAGGCGTCGCTTTCCCTTGGCGCTCCGGTCAGCCTCCATACGCAGCGCATAGCGCCGCTCGGCGTACTCCGTGTCTTCGACCCACAGCCGCCCCGCGCGCTTTTCGATCATCTGCCGGATGAAACCTCCGCCGAGCTTGGCGAAGCGGAAGCCGGGTCGGTCCGAGGTGGCGATGGTCGCCTCGATGACCCGGGAACGCCCGGGGCCGATCGGCGTCGCGTGGGTCTCGACCACCGAGCCCACGCCTTCTCCGTCGACGATGGTCATGGTGATGGTCCGCGGGTCCGGCGAGTGGAAGGTCGCGTCGACCTCGATGCACACGGGGCCGACCACGCGATACGAGACGCGGAGGGTGAGCACGTCGTCGTCGACCTCGAGGAGCCTAAGCCGTGCGAAGCTGTGGGGGTGGAAGTGCACGCCGTGCCAGGGGTCGAGGCGGTTCGCGACGACGTCCTGGGGCTCGCAGGCGCCCTCCATCGACATCACCCCGTGGAGGGTCGGCCCGGAGGGGCGCGGGGAGAGGATGGGGCGATCGGTGGGCTCTTCGCCGGCCTCCGGGAGCTGCACCCAGGCGAGCACCCCGTCGTCGAAGGCGGTGAAAGAACGCCAGCTCCCATGCCCCTCGGCGCCGAGACTCAGGCCGTGCCAGGGGCAGACCAGGCGCCCCTCTTTCACGCAGCCGCCGGAGAGGTCCGCGCCCATGTGGGGGCAAGGAGCGGGGGCGACTCGCAGCTCGGCGCCCTCGCGCCAGGCCACCAACTCCTGGCCCTCGACGACGAATCGCTCGGGCTTCTCACCCTGAATGCGATAGCTCGCGTCGAGCACGTACCAGCCGCCGGTCGGCCGCTCGAGGGATCGGGCGAGGGCGCGCTCGATGCGCACGGGGTTCGCTTGCATCCAATCCGGCCGGTCACTCATGGAGGGGCGGAGAGGCAGGGCGCGGCCGATGTGGGTGAGGCGATTGATCATGGTTGGGCTCGGGGCGGGAGGTCATCCAGCAGGTCGGACAGGTGAGAGAGATTGGACATGTCGGACAGGCCGCGGCGGCGCACCAGGCCGTGCAAAGCGCGGAGCATCGACTGGGCAAAGGGCAGCGTGGGCAGGGAGCGCATGACGTGGAACTCGTCGGCGAAGGAGCCGGTCTCCGACAGGAAGGGGATGAGGGCCTCCGGCGGGACGCGGTCGAAGAGGCGCGTGAAGATGGCGGGGGCCTCTGCCGGGTGTTGGTCGAGGTGGGAGAGGAAGCAGCGATCGAGGAGGGTGGTGCGCTGGCTCCGGGGCGCCGGCGGCTGTGGCGCGGCGTCGGGGCTCGCCGACGCGAGCATCTCCGCGAGGGCTTTCGAGAAGCGTTGAATCGCCAGGAAGGCGTAGCCCGTGGCGGGGCGGGCGAGGCCGCCGGCGACGCCGATTCGGTAGACCCGAGGGGACGGGCGTTGCTCGAAGACCGCGGTCGTCATCGGGATGGCACCGCGCTCGGTGTGGGTGATCACGAAATCCCCGGCGCCGGCCTCGTCGAGGTGGCGGCGGAGGTTGGCTTCGTATTGTTTCGCCTCGAGGCGGTGGCCGGAGAAGTGAGTGTCTTCGACGAGGGCCCGGCGGGACGAAAACGGCAGGGTGTAGGTGAAGTGGATGCCTCCCCGCTGGCTCGTGCGGAAATCCATCAGGGTGGCCGTGTCGGGATCGAAGAAGGGGTCCTTGGTCTCGACGGTCCAGCCGACGAAGTGTTGCAGCAGGTTCACCTCCCGGGTCTCGGCGCTGTCGGCGGGGAAGACCCGGGCCTCCGAGGGTCGGCTGTCGAAGACTAGGCGGGCGGTCACCGGGCCGACGTCGGTGCTCACGACCACGTGGCTGCCGTGGTCGATGACCTGTCCTACGCGGCAGCCCAAGCGCAGCTCGCATGTCTCGGCCCCCCGGATACGGTCCAGCGCCGCTGCGTAGAAGTCCGCCGACGCGAGATGCTGGTAGGCGAAGCGGAGCGAACCACGAACCACCTCGCGTTCATCATCGACCACGCGCCATCGTCGCCACTGGTGCGTGACCGCGTCGGCAAAGGGATGGTCCGTGACGTCGTAAAAGCACCAGGTCCGGTCGTTGGGAAACGATGTCCGCGGGTCGACGATCAGCACCCGCCGCCGCACCCCGGCCTCGAGCATGTGCACCGCGAGGCTCAGCCCCCCGCACCCAGCCCCCACGATCACATAGTCGAAATCCGTCTCCACCGCGCCGGAGCTTAGCTTTTGGGGGCGGACTAAGCTTTCTTACTTTCGGGCTGTCTGCCCCGTGCCGACAAGTAGCCAGCTACCACGGGGCTGATTTTTGGCTCCGATGGACTCCCGGGGGACGCCTTCGCGGCGACTACCTCGTGCAGCGCATCCTTCAGTGCGGCCGCGCTGAAGGGCTTCTCGAGGTAGGCCTCTCCGAGCGCGATCAGGCGCGGGGAGGGCCGCCCGGTCACGAGCAAGATGGGCAATCGATCGCCACGACCCCGGAGCGCCCGGACCACCTGGGTGCCATCGAGGTGCGGCATGTCGACGTCGAGGACCGCGGCGTCGAAGGGCGTATCGCCGCCCAACGCCTCGAGCGCCTCCCGGCCGTCCTCCACCAGGGTCACGTCGGCGGCTATATCCTGGAGGGCTCGCTCGACGACCCGGCGGACGGCGGCGTCATCCTCGGCCAGGAGGACCCGTCCCAGCACGGCCGGAGCCTCCCTGGCGTTCTCTCGTTCGATTATGCTTTCGCACTCGCTCACCGGCATCAAGACCGCGAACTCGGTCCCTTCGCCGGGCGCGCTGCGCACCCTCACCGCCCCGCCGTGGCCCCGGACGATGCCCGCGACCGAAGCGAGGCCCAGGCCGCGGCCCTGGTCCTTGGTGGAAAAGAACGGCTCGAAGACCCGCCGCCGAGTCGCCTCGTCCATGCCCGGTCCGTCGTCCACGACGACCAGCTCCACATGGGGGCCGGTGGACGTCGGGAGCACGTCGCCGGACCAGGGCGCGGTCTCGTCGATGACCCGGGCGACGATCCGAATGGCGCCCGCGTCACTCGCGATCGCGTCTCCGGCGTTGAGCAGCAAGTTCATGAGAATCTGGTTCACCTGCCCGGCGTCGGCGTCGACCCGGGGTAGCCCCATGGGCACGTCGACTTCGATCGTGACCCGCCGGGGGATCGACCCGCGAACCAGGCTGATCGCTTCCGAGACGCTCTCCGCTACGGACAAAGACTCGGCGTTCGGCGACCTCCGGCCGGAGAAGTCGAGGAGCTGCCGGCAGAGCTGTGCGGCGCGCTTGGTCGCGACCCCGATCGGGCTCATCGACTCGAGGACCATCGGGTCTACGGCCTCTGGGATGGAGCGGCGCAGCACCTCGACGTTGCCTTGCACGGCCATGAGCAGGTTGTTGAAGTCGTGGGCGATCCCTCCGGCGAGGAGGCCGAGGCGTTCGAGCTCTTCGGCGTGGGCGACCTGCTTCTCGAGGGCACGTCGTTGGTCCTCTTCCGCCTTCCGTGCGGCCTCGGCGGTATCGCGTTCGGCTATTGCGCCGGCGAGGATCGCCGCGACGGCCCCGATGCTCGTCGCGTAGGCCCACGAAAGAAGCATCGCCGCGTCCGGCGAGGTCCCGGCAAAGGGCCCGAAGCCCGCACCGGTCCGGACGACGGTGATGGTCGCGGCGGCGGCGGCGGTACCGACTGCGCCCCGAGGCCCGAGGCGCAGGCCAGCCCAGACCACACAGATGAACGGCAAGAATACGGCGGGCAGTGCCCACTGCGAGGAGTCGTCGCCGGGGCGCGCTGCAAACGCCGCGAAGCTGCCGACCAGAGTGAGCGAAAGCACCACCCACGTTTCTTTTCGTGCCGTGAGCGCACGCCACTTTGGTCCGCCTTTGGCGAAGACGAAGATCAGCGGCGCGACGAGGAGGGCGCCGCCCATGTCGCCGAGCCACCAGATGACCCAGACGACCCACGGATCGCGGTCCGCGAGGGAGCCCGCGAGCAGCAGCGTCGCCGCGCCCACGGTCGCGCTGATGGCGGAAGCAAAGGCCGCGGCCCCGCCGAAGACCAGCACGTCTCGGGCCCGGGCTAGGGCCGGGTCGAAGCGAAGCCACCGCGTGAGGATGAGGCTCGCGACGACCGCCTCGAGGGTATTGCCAGCGGAGATCCCGAGGGCCGCCCAGACCGGGGTGCCGATGAGGAAATTGACCGCCGCCGCACCGAGGAAGACCCCGGGCCAGAGGCGGCGGCCGAAGAGCACCAGGGCTGCGATGCTCAATCCGGTCGGAGGCCAGATCAGCGTGGCGTTGGTCTGGTAGTGGGCGAGCTCGAGGCCCAGGCGCCCGGAGGCCAGGTAGACAACCGCGAGCACGACGATGGCCGCGCCAACCGACGCCGGAGACGCACCCTTCCGCAACGTGACGTCACCAACCACGGCTAGAGAGTAGCTAGTTCTGTTCCCGACTCTAGGTGCTTTCGACGACGGGCGCTTTTCGGGGACGGTATAAACTTTCTTACTTTCGGCCACGAAAGTAAGAAAGTTTATACCGTCCCCGACTCTAGGCGCGGATGCGAAAACGGGCGCGGAGTTTGGCGTGGAGGGAGAGGGTGACGAAGATCCACGGGATTTCCGTCAGGGGGAAGAGGATGTCGACGAAGGGGTTAGTCGGCGCATCGGCGATGCCTGCGTCGAGGTTGGCGAGGGTGGCGAGGCCGTAGACCTGGATCGCGAGGAAGGGCAGCCAGAGGACTGCCAAGAGCGGCAACATCTTCGCGCGGTAACCGTGCATGCGGCGACCGCTCTCGTGCAGACACGAGATCGCCCCGGCTTCGCCAGAGATGACGAGGGGCATGACCAGGGCGTAGGACGCGGCCTTGATTATCCCCGGGACGATCAGGAGCACGGTGTGGATCGCGACGATGAGGATCTGCAGTTGGTTCGCGAGGGCGAGGGGCAGGAACTTTCGAACGGCGACGCCGAGGGATGAGCCGAGCTTCGGCGTTTCTCCGTCGAGGACCGTCAGCCCGAGGTCGAACGTGAGGCCGTAGACGAGGTAGAAGACGAAGGGCGAGCCGAAGGCGAAGATCATGGCCGCGTCGTCCGAGAGATCGAAGACGACGTGGACCAGGGCCAGCGGAATGGAAAAGGCGAGGGTTACAGCGATGACCCGGGACCCGACCTCGCGGAAGAGGGCGAGGGCCCCCGAGACGACTTCCCGGATGGTGATCTCGCCGCGCTCGGCCTCGTGGGTATTGTTGTCGACGCAGGACTCGCAGAGCACGCGTCGTCCATGCCAGTAGAGCTCTCGGGTCTCGCCGCAGGCGGGGCAGGGCTCGGTGTTCGGGTCCCCCGATCGGCCATTTCCGGTCGACTTTTTGGCCGACTTTTTGGCCGATTTCTTCTTCTTGGCCATGGTCAGCGCGCGAGCTCGAGGAGCAGCCGTTGGGTGTTCTCGAGGTCTTCGGCGTCGTGCTTGCTCTGGCGGAGGAACGCCTCGATGGCGTCGATCTTGTCGAGGGCGCGGTCGAGGGGCGCGTCGCTGCCCCGCTGGTAGGCGCCGAGGCTGACCAGATCGCGCTTGGCTTCGTAGATGGCGAGGTGCTCCCGAATGGTTCGCGCCGCGTCTTGCTGCCCGGTCTCGGTGACGGCGTCCATCACCCGGGAGAGGCTATTGAGGACGTCGATGGCGGGCCACCGACCCCGGGCGCCGAGGTCCCGGTTCAAGATGATGTGGCCGTCGAGGACGCCCCGGACCTCGTCGGCGATGGGCTCTTCCATGTCGCCGCCCTCGACGAGGACGGTGTAAAATGCGGGGAGCGAGCCCGTCTTGGCCGAACCGCTGCGCTCGAGGAGGCTTGGCAAAGCTGCGAAGACGCTCGGCGGGTAGCCGTGCCGCGCCGGGGGCTCACCGGCGGCGAGGCCGACCGCGCTCCCCGCTCGGGCAAAGCGCGTCACGCTGTCCATCAAGATCACGACCCGCTTGCCCTGGTC
>QMMC01000349.1 GCA_003647065.1 Deltaproteobacteria bacterium
ACCGTGTTCTGTTTTCATGGCGGCAGGCCCTCGGCGGTGCCTTTGAAAGGGCCTGCCGCCATGAAAACAGAACACTCCAGTCGTCCAATGGTTCATCACAATCTCCGGGTTTTTCAGCGCTCGCTGCAGCTCGCTCGGGTGGTGTATGGGAATCTGCCCGCGAATGCGGCGCTTCGCGACCAGGTGAAGCGGGCGAGCTTGTCCGTGGGTGCCAACATTGCCGAGGGATGCACGATGTCGTCGAAGGCGATGCGTCGGAAGCACTATGAAATCGCGCGAGGGTCCGCGGTTGAAACCGTGGCTCTCTTCGAGCTCGGCGAGGCCATCGGCGAGAGCCTGCCTGTTGCCGACGTTCGCGAACACGGAGCGGCTATCGCCGCGATGCTGACCGCGATGGTGAAGCGCTAAGCGCTCTATCCCGGAGGGCGTGAAGCCCTCCGGGTCAGTCTCGACTACCGGCAGAGCTTGAAGAGAATCGCAACGATGTGGTCGAGCCTATCGACCGCCGCCGGCAAGTCGTCCGCCCGCAGATAACCGAGAGCCTCGGCCGTCTCGAGACAGGCCGCAGACTCCCGCGCCGACCCCATCGCATTCGCGTACCTGGCCTGCCGGTTCCGCCCAGAGGACCGACTGCCCTCGGCGACGTTCAATGGAACGCTACTCAGACATCGCCTGAGCTGCCGGCCCAAATCCCTGTCATGCACCTCGATCCCCTCAATCAACGGCCGCACCATCCGAACCGCACCAATCGAAAGTTGGTAACACTGAAAATTCTGCATGCTGTCGCTCCTTCGCTCGTGAAGCCGCCCCCGCGCCACCGAGCGGAGGCAGGGTCAAGGCCGTCAGCCGGCGTAGCCGGGCGCGTCCCCCGCCCTTGCGGGGGACCGAGCCTTTACGCGGCCGAGCACGGTGGCATCATCCAGGCGCCCCGAGCGAAGGAGCAATCACGCCCAACGCGCATCGCCGGCGAGTTCGAGCGCAGCGACGAAGAGCCGTCACACGGAGACGGCGACGGACACGGTCACGGCGACGGACACGGCGACGGACACGGTCAGGGTCACGGACACGGTCACGGTCAGGGTCACGGAAACGGGAACGGGAACGGGAACGGGAACGGACACGGACACGGGAACGGACACGGGAACGCCTTCGGCTTCGGCCACGGAAACCGCAACCCCAACCTCCCCCATTTGGGATCTGTAAGCCCCGATCGCACCTCCCCCCCCACCCCCCCACAAAAGTGAAGGGGGATCAGACTTGAGGTCTCCCCGAGCGATCCATCACCTGATACGCGTCCTGTCCATGGGGGACACCTGCCAATTCACATACATGCTCAACCGCGGCTCTCGCCGCCTGGGCGTGGTTCTTTCGCCGTACCTCGGCCGCGCCCGCGCGCGGCAACGGGGGGCGACGATTACTCAGATGCTCCTGGACGGGCGCGGCGATCCGCTGAGCATCGCGACGACGATGCTGCCCGAGCTCGGTGAGCCGACCCGGATCCGCGCGGCGGCGCACGTCGCCCGCGCGTGGCAGGCCCTCGGCCAAAACTGAAGCTGCGCCTCACTTGAGCGAGGTCAAGGGCGTCACGAGAGACGCTCTAAAATCAGACGCAGTGACCGCGCCGTACGCGATAGCGCCCTTTATCGAGCGGGCGACTCATGAGTGAAGAGCTTACCCGGGTCGTGACCTGGAGTGACCTCGTGGATCGACGACCCGTCCGGGCCGAGGTCGAGGGTGTGCCCCTCGTGGTCATACGCCTCGGCGACGAGGCGCACGTGCTCCACCGGCTCTGCCCGCACCGCGGCGCCGACCTCGCCGAGGGGACCATCGAAGGCACCGAGATCGTGTGCGCAGAGCACGGCTGGGGCTTCCAGTGCGCGACCGGCGAGAGCGAGGCAATCGCGGGAGCCGACATCAAGCGCTTCCGCGTCTGGGTCAACCAACCCCTCGACGAGGTACAGATCGACGCCGCCGAGGCGCGCGCCTTCCGCGAGGACCAGGTCGACGCCATCGCCTACGACCTGTGACCAACCCGCTCATGATGACGCGATCGCGATGAGTCGAGCAGATATCAAGGTCGGCTTCGCCTGCAATAACCGCTGCGTATTCTGCGCCCAAGGTCACAAGCGCCGCGACATCGGCTTCATCGATGCGGCGGAACTCGCGGGCCGCATGCGGAAGGCCTTCGCGCCGGGCCGCGGGCTCGTCCTGACCGGCGGCGAGCCCACCATTCGCCGCGACCTGGTGAAGCTGGTGGCCCTCGCCCGCGCCATCGGATACGCCCCGATTCAGGTCCAGACCAACGGCCGCATGCTCGCCTACGCACCCCTCGTCGACCGCTTGATGCGCGCCGGGGTGACTGAGTTTTCGCCGGCACTGCACGGCTCGACCGCGGCGGTCCACGACGCGCTCACGGCAGCGCCGGGGGCCTTCGACCAGACGGTCGCGGGCATCGAGAACGTCGCCCGCGCGGGGGGGCTACTGCTCACCAACACCGTCGTCGTCCGCGACAACCTCTCGTGCCTCGAAGACACCATCCGGCTCCTGGGGTCCCTGGGCGTTCGCCAGGCCCAGCTCGCCCTCGTGCATCCGGTCGGCACCGCCGGCGAGCTTTACGACGATATCGTGCCGCCCATCGACGAGGCCGCGGAGGCGATGGCCAGAGCGATCCGCGCCGGGCGTGAGCTCTCGATGAGGGTGGTGACCGAGGCGGTCCCGCCATGCCTGCTTCCGGGCCTAGAAGACGCAGTCGTCGAGGAGCGCATCCCCGATACGACCGTCGTCGACCTCGATGGCGAGCTCTTCGGCTTCTCGACGTGGCGAACGGACGAGGGCAAGGCCAAGGGTCCGCGCTGCGGGGAGTGCACCCGCGACCAAAGCTGCGAAGGGCCCTGGCGCGAATATCCCGAGCGCTTCGGCTGGGACGCCTATCGGCCGATGGCGTGATCCTCCTATGCCCTCTCGTGCCCTCTTCTGGCCGGTTGGCCCGATGCTTGCTCCACCAGCCTGCCATGAGATGGATGTGCCACTACGTGCCGGCTGTGCTCTCGGCGGGGCTCTTCTTGTCGGGTTGTTACACCCAACACGGAGACGAGTGCGACGACCGCCTGCCCACCGCCCAGGTGTGCTGCGACGGAGCGGGCAACGCCGTGCCCCCGGCGTCCACGTGTCCCTTCGTTTGCGCCCGGGGCACATCCGTCGCCTCCGAGGATGAGTGCGCGGTCAGTGCCCCGCCGCCCCCGGTCGTCGACGCCGGCCCCGGGACTCCCGACGCCGGCCCACCGCCCCGTGACGCGGCGCCGCCGCCCCTCGAGTGCCCCCTCCTGCGCGCCGACGCCACCTGCCTCGAGAGCTTCCTGGTCGAGCCGGGGGTCCCCTTCGAGCTCCCCGTCACCTTCGACGCCTGCGCGTGCTGCGCCGAAACACAATGCGCTGCATCGGTGGACGCGGCGAGCCAGACGCTCTACTTGACCACCGCCCTCTGCCCCGACCCCTGCGACTGCGATACGTGCAATACGCCCCAGGGGAGCTGCTCCGTGCCGCCCCTCGCCGAGGGCACGTGGAACGTGGTCGTCAACGACGCGGCGGCATTCCAGCTCCCGGTCTACCCCGACGCGGGCTTCGTCCCGCCCCCACCCGGATGCGCGTCCTACGCCGAGCCCGACGTGTGTGCGGTCTCCGATCGAATCGAGCCCACTGGGTGGCGCCCGAGTCGGATCTGCGCCGAGCAACATCCCTGGGCCGGCACCCCCTCCGAGGTGACCCTCATCGTCGCCTCGGACTGCTGGAGCTGCGGCCAGCTCCTCGGCCCGTGCCAGGTGACCCTAGAAGAGCGCCACACTTTCGACCTCCCTCCAGGCGGCGAGCTGCGTGTCTCACCCCGGTACTATTGGACGGACTGCGACGTGGACTGCCCGGACGTCTGCATCGAGGCCGAACAACGATGCATCGCGCCGCCCCTGGTCCCGGGTGATTTCTACCGAGTCTGGGCCGACGGCGAAGTCATGTTCTCCTTCATCGCAGGCGAGGCCGACTACATCTGCCGCGTGAGGACACCCTAACCGAGCACCCTAGCTCCTTCGCTCATCGAGCCTCACCTCACGCGCTCGGGTCGTCTTCGAGGATGAGCTCGAAGCCGGCCACATCCATGGGCAGCCCGGGCGCCTCTCCCGCGGCGACGAGGCGTTCGCGTTTGCCCACCCGCTTCAGCTCGAGGGCGCGGTGGTGACAATAGGGCATGTTCCCCGCGCGCCCGAAGAGCGCGAACGAGGTCGAGGTGCAACCGCCGCGGCACACGGTCGCGTAGTAGCACTCGCGGCAGTAGCCCCAGAGGTCGTCGACCGTCCAGTCTCGGGTGTAGCGCAGCTGCGGTGAGCGCTCCCAGATGTCCTCGAGCGAATGCTCTCGAATGTTGCCGCCATTCCAGTGCGCCGTCGGTTGGGAGGTGCAGCCCTTCACCGTGCCGTCGGCTTCGAGGCCGATCACCCCACGGCCGGCCCCGCAGCCGGTCCAGGAGCCGTGAGGCAGAGTTCCGCGGAGGAGTGACTCGTGGGGGCCGAAGTAACCGATATTGTCCCCCGGCCAGATCATCACGCCGGCCTCGCTGGCCCGGGCCTTCAGCGCCGGAATCATCGAGAAGAGGGTCAGCACGTCGTAGGGCTGCAAGAGCACATCGGGCTCATCCGCCGCGCGGCCCATCGCGATGGTGAGCTGGATCTGCCAGGCGAAGCACCCGAGGTCGATCATCATTTCGAGGATCTCAGGGAGGACCGGCATCGACAGACGGTTGATCTGCGTATTGACGGAGATCTTGATGCCCGCATCGCGGAAGTTCCGGAGGGCCTGGACCCCGCTCGCATACGAGCCCTTCACCCCGCGCAGCCGGTCGTGGATGGCCGCGTTCCCGTCGATGGAGACGCTCGCGCTCTGTAAGCCGGCCTCCTTGGCGGCCCGCGCCCTGCCCGGGTCGATCCCCTTACCCGCGGTCACTATCGAGCACTTCATTCCCTTCGCACGAATCTCGCGCACGACATCGAGCCAGTCTTCGCGCAGATACGCCTCGCCGCCGGTGATGGTGACCTCGGGGACCTCGAGGGCCGCGAGCTGGTGGACCACGTCGAGGCGCTCTTCACGGGTCAGCTCCTCGAGGCGCTCCCGGCCCGCCCGGGAGCCGCAGTGCCGGCACGCCTGATCGCACGCCAGGGTGGTCTCCCAGACGCAGTAGATGGGCCGGATCTTCCGGTCGATGGGCCGGGCCTCGTCCGCCAGGGGCAGGAAGGGCTCCGGCGCCGCCGGTGACGGACAGACCGGAAGGTTCCGCTTCGCGCGGGGATGCTCCATCAGCGCGGCACGAAGCTCTGGCGGCAGGGGGTCGAGGTCGCTCGTCATGGGCGCAGTATTCCGAGCAAACCGGGGGCGCGGTTTGCTCCAGCGCAACCGAGGCCCTCGGGCCCTTCGGGCCCCGTGGGTGGACGGGGCGGCTCCAGCTCCCCCTCAGGGAACCGCAGACACGGCGACTTCGACCCACGACGAGGCCGGGCGCGCCGACACATCGCCAACGGTCAACGTACCCGCCTCGGTGTCGAGCATGAGCTGCGGCGACCCGTCGAAGGGGCTCGTCTCGAAGTCGGTCGCGACGACGGACGTGCCCGTCACCCGACACGTGGTCCACGCCTCGTCGGCGCCGCCGTAGAGCGCCACGCCGGCGCAGCGCACGGTCAGCCGGCAGTGGCCGCCGTCGGCCTGGGCGTCGTAGACCACAGAGCAGTGGGCCCCTTCGCGCGGCGTTCGCCGGCCACGAACGGCGGTGACCCGCCCGGCATAGGAGCGCGGCGGGACCGCCCGGGTCTCGCAGCGGTCCTCGACGATGCGCGCCTCGCAGGCGGCGGTCCGGTAGGACTGGGCCCGCGTCGGGTCCCCCTCGACGAGGTCGGCGAGGCGCATGCACGAGTCGGCGTGGCCGCCGTCGCAGGCGCTATGGTAGAGCGGCTCGGCCCGCTCGACGCTCCGCTCGGCCCCCTCTCCGGTGTCGTACATGTACGCGAGGGTTCCGCAGGCCCGGGGAATGTCGCCGGAGTCGCAGGCCCGACGGAAGTAGTCGAGGACGGCCTCGTCGTCGCGGCCACGGCGCCGCTCCCGGGCGGCGAGGCCGAGGTGATAGCAGGCGATGCCGTTCCGATGATCACAGGAGCGGCGATAGAGCGAGCGCGCGCGCTCGACATTTGCGGGCCCGCCGATACCGAGCTCCTCGACGCGACCGAGCTCCGCGCAGGCGTGATGGTCGTCGACGCGGCAGGCCTGTTCGAGGAGCTCCCGGGCCCGGCCGGCGTCCGGCGGAACGCCATGGTCACCACGGGCGAGGGCCCGGCCGAGGTGCGTGCAGCCGTCGACGTCTCCCCCGGCGCACCCCCGTTCGTAGAGAGGTCCGATTTCGAGGCGCTCGGCGTCGCTGCCGCCGCGGGCGTGGAGGTCTCCGAGGAGGGTGCAGCCGCGGGCGCGGTCGTCGTCGCACATCTGGCGATAGAGTGTGACCAGGGAGGCCCGGTCATTGCGTCCCACGTAGTGGTCTGCGACGCGGCGGCAACCGCGGTCCGAGCCGAGCTCGCAGCCTCGTTGATAGAAGACGAGGGCGGCGTCCCGGTCCCGTTCGACCCCCCGCCCCATGTAGGTCAGGGCCCCCGCCGCCGCGCACGAGTCCGCATCCCCGGCCGCGCAGCCGGTCCTGCCTCCTTCGAGGCCGATTCCATCGGCATCACTCGCCGGCGCACCGGCGACGTGGGTCACGAGGCGCCGGCACGCGGAGACCCCGCCGCGTTCGCAGGTCGCCGCCAAGAGACGCAGAGCGCGGGGGGGGTCGTGGTGGACCTCTTCTCCCTCGAGGAGGAAGACGCCGAGGGCATCACAGGAGTCCGTCCTCCCGGCCGCGCACTCGTTGTCGAGATCGAGGGCGACCAGGTGCGCCTCGTCGGCGTCGGTCAGGAAGCGCGCGACCACTTCCTCGCACGAGAGGGGGTGTCCGCCGCAACCGGACTCATTCGTAGCCGGGGCGGGGGCGGCAGAGGAGCCACCGCCGCAGGCGGCGACGAGCGCTCCGAGGGCCCAGAGAGAGACGCGCATAGCCCGCGATTATAGCCCCAATTGCGGACAGTGGATCGGCAATCAGCGTTTGTCCTTCTTGTCCTGTCTGCGCTTGCGCTCGTTGCGCCGGCGGCGGCGCGCCTCGGGGCTCCGCTCATCGCCTTCGTCGTCGACCTCCGAGGGACCGGCCGGGTCTTGAGCATAGGCCTCTCGCAGCATCGCATAGAGCTCGGGATGCTTTTTTCGGAGCTGCGTCGGGCGCTCGAAAAACGCCTCGGTGGCCACGGCGAAGAACTCGGCTTCATTGGTGGCGCCGTACTGGCGAAGGACCGACCGGTGGGCGTCGATGAGCTGCACCTCGTCGTGGACCAGGTTCAGCCATCCGCGGACCGCGTGCCACGGCATCA
Source organism: Deltaproteobacteria bacterium (assembly GCA_003647065.1). Lineage (GTDB taxonomy): Bacteria > Myxococcota_A > Polyangia > Polyangiales > B10-G4 > B10-G4. The sequence goes on from QMMC01000349.1 coordinate 7,485, forward strand.
ACGAAGGCACGCCGTCTGCCGGCCCCCCATCGAAATCGAGCACATGGGCCATCTCGTGGAGCCCCACATTGAGCCCGTCGTCGCCCGCGGCGAATCCCTGCCGGAGGGCCCGAGCAGAGAAGATGATCGAGCTCTGGCGACCCACCTGGCCGAGGATGTTGCCCTGGCTCGAGGTCACGTACTCGTCATCGAAAGCCTCGGGGTAGATGATCACGTCGCGGACGCGCTCCCAGATGTACCCCGGCTGGCCGAAAGAGAGCAGCGCCGCCGACGCGCCGACGAGGACCTTCAGCTCCTCTTCGACCTCGATTCCCCGGGGCCCGGCGATGGTGTGCTCCTCGACGAAGTATCGGACGTCACGCTCGAAGCGCGCCTGGTCGTCGCCCTCGAGGCCGTCGTAGAAGTCGACGTACTCATCGAGGACGGCGCGCCAGGCATCGGGGAAAGGCGCCCGGTCCATGCGTCGACGACGCAGCAGCCGCCGATTCTGTACGAAGAGGCCGGCGCCCAGGGCCGCGGCGATTGCAGCGCCAACGCTGACGGCGTCGCCGCGGACGACGAAAGCGAATACGCCAACGGCCAGGGCGAGGAGGGCCGAAGTGATGAATCGGAATTTCATGATGCCGTCGGCGCCACGAGGCGTCAACGACGGCGCCCGCCGCCGCCTCTCCGCCCGCCGCCGCGGCCGCGGTTGCCGCCGGAGGGTCGGGTGGAAGGCCTGGTCGACGGTCGGGTCGACGGTCGAGTCGTGCGCCTGCGAGTCGGGGTCGCGCGGCGGACCGGCGCCCGACGAACGGGTCTGCCCCGAACGTGCCCATGGCGATAGTGGTGCGGCGGCCGATGGTAGTGGTGGTGATAGTGG
>QMMC01000350.1 GCA_003647065.1 Deltaproteobacteria bacterium
ACCGGAGCCGGGAGTGGGACCGGAGGTCCCAAGAAGGCGTACGGGCGACGCCAGTCGACCGGAGCCGGGAGTGGGACCGGAGGCTGGCCGCGAGCTCCCGCCGTCGATTCGCGAGACACCCCTCGTCGCCCGCATCGCGGCGACCTCCTCTCTGGGCGATGACGACTTCTGGACGCTGGTCTTCGTGCTCGCGGGGGCCCTCGCCCTTTCTCTCGGCCTCTCGGTACCCCCGCCCGTGCCGGCCCCGGCCCCCACCCTCACTCCCCGCTCATCCGTCGCACCCACCTTCATCGGCACCTTCGCCTTCATCCTGGGCCTCTTCGCCCTGGCCTTCGTGCCCTTCAGCGGGAGCGTCTCGGCTTACGGTCGGGGCTTGGTCATCGCTGCCCTCGAGGTCGGCCTCGCCCTCGCCCTGGTCCCGCCCCTCGCCGCCTGGACGCGCACCCAGCGTCTCGGCCTGCTTCCGCCGAAGCGCCTCTATCTCGTCGCGGTCGCGCCAATCCTAGGCGTCCTCGTCGCGTTCCTCGGCAACCTCATCGGCGCCTTCGTGCCCTCTACCAGCGAAGCGTCGATCGAGTCCCTCGTCGCGTTCTCGAGCGGCGCCCTCGCCCTCGGCCTCGTCTCCGTGGTCGTCCCCGTCGCCGAGGAGCTCTTCTTCCGCGGCCTCATCTTCGGCAACCTCGAGCGCCGCCTCGGCGGAAGCCGCGCCTTCCTCGTCACCATCGTGCTCTTCGCCCTCGCTCACCTGCCGCAGCAGTGGGGCAACTGGGGCGCCGCCTCTTCGGTGCTCTTCGCGGGCGTCGTCTTCACGGCGTTGCGTTGGCGCTCAGGCTCCACCCTGGTGCCCGTCCTCGCCCACCTCGCCCACAACGCAATCCTGGTCTTCTCACGCTTCTAAGCACTGCCTCTTGGAGCGGTGGCTCAGCCGTCTTTCTGGTCGTCCGAGAATCGCCAGGTCTCGTCGAGCCACTCGAGAAGGTCCCACTCTGAATCGACGATCTCGTCGTGGGTGGCGACTTCGTGGAGGATCTCGTAGACGAGCTCCCGGGCCTCCTGGCGGTAGAGCTCCGCGGCGCCCGCCTTCACGGCTTCGGCGGTGGGCAATTTGTGCGCGGCTTCCTCCCAGATGGCGCCCCATTCCTCTGCCGGCAGCGCGAGCCTTTCGGCCACCGACACGGCGGTCTCCACCTCGGCGTGGGAAACGCTCCCGTCCGCCTTCATCATCTCGCGAACGGCTCCGGCGAGAACGACCATTTCGCCGCGGGTCAGTGCTTCGGACATGGCCCCATCGTACCAGGGCGCTGGTGCTCAGCCCGTCCAGCCTTCGAACACGGCCCGCACCTCTGCACTTCGGGTGCCCTCGTCCACGCCGACGCAGGCGACGCGCAGCTGGTCCGGCGCCAGAAGCTCTTCGGCCACCGCTTCGACGTCGGAGATGGTCACGGCCCGGAGGCGCTGGGCTACGTCCTCCGGGGACTCCTCGATCTCGAGGAGGGCCGCCGCGCCGTAGAAGTCGGCCATCGCCCCCGGCTCGTCGACGAGCGTCTCGAGGTCCCAGAGCGCTCGGCGTTTGGCCTTGTCGAGCTCCCCGTCCGTGATGGTGCCGCCCCGGAGCTCGGCCGTGAGTCCGAGCAGTGCCTCGAGCGCCTCGGGCGCCTTGTCGTGGGCGACGCTCGCGCCGAGGTCGAGGGCTCCGACGTCCTCGAAGAACTCGACGGCACCGAAGGCGTCGTAGGCCAGGCCGTGTTCGTCGATGATTCGCCGGTGTACGCGGGTCGACATGCCGTCATCGAGGATGCGTTCGAGCAGGCTCAGGACCGGCGACCGCGAGTCCCGCTCGCCGAAGGTCGGGAACGAAGCGCGCACGCTCGTCTGGCTGCCTTCGTCGTGCACGAAGATGAAGCGGTTGCCACCGCCAGCCAATTGCGGGGCCTGGGATGCGGTGCGCGCTCCACCGCGGAGCTCGCCGAAGGCTGCCTCGGCGGCGGCCCGGACCGCTGTCACGTCGAAGGCCCCAGCGACTGAGAGCGTCGCATTGCCAGCGACGTAGTGGCGAGAGAGGTGGCGGGCGAGATCCGTCTCGTCGAAGCCCTCGACGTCATCGAGGTCTCCGGTGATCTTGTTGCCGAGGGCGTGGGGCGCGAAGAGCAGACGCCGGACGATGTCGTCCGGGTCGATGTCGTGTTCGTCGTCGTCGAGGCCCTCGAGGATCTCTTCGCGGATGATCCGCTTCTCCACGTCCATGTCCCCGAAGACGGGTTCTCGGATCATCTCTCCGAGCAGCGCGATGGCTTTCGGTGCGTTGGCTCCGGGTACGTCGAGGGAGAAGACCGTCGAGTCGGAGCTCGTGACCGCGTCGAGGGTCGTCGAGAGCTCCTCGATGGCGAGGTTCAGCTCGTAGGCGGACGGGTGCTCTTTGGTGCCCCGGAAGAGCATGTGCTCGAGAAAGTGGCTCAGGCCTCCGTCGCCGGGGGCCTCGAACCGCGAGCCCGCGCGGATGAAGAGCCCGATGCTCGCCGAACGCAGATGGGGCAGCGGCGTGAGGACCAGGGGAAGCCCCGAGCCGATGCGCAGCCTCAGGTGTTCTCCGGATCGTCGTACGCGAGGATGTCTTCGTTGACGAGGATGGCGCCCTCGGCCACGGCCGCGTCTCGGAGCTGCTGCACGTAGAGCCGGAGGACCTCGCGGCGCTTGGCGGCGATGAGGCCGTTGCGCATGCGCTCGGCGACCTCGGGCTCGACGTCTTCGCGGTTCACGACCGAGCGCTCGAAGAGTCGGATGACGAAGAACTCGCCGCCGGCCTCGATGACATCGCCGGCGACCCGGTCCTCGGCGGTGAGCTCGAAGGCGGCCCGGACGATGGGCCCGTTGTCGGAGATGCCCGTGATCGGCGAGTCGGCCCGGCCGAAGGCCCGGGTCTCCATCACCTGGGGCGCTCGGGGGTCGCGCTCCGGCGTCACGGCTACCGCTTCGTCGCCGGTGTCTGGGGTGGTGTCTGGGGTGGTGTCTTGGCCCATCCCGTCATCGGGCACGAGGCCTTCGGGGCTCTCAGGTGGTGCTCCGCCCAGCGTGACGTCGAGCTCCTCCATCGAGGAGCCTCCGCGGAGAGCTTCGAGGGCGTCCGATGCCGCGGCGGCGGCGAGCTCCGAGGAGCGCGCGTCGCGATAGAGACGGCCAGCGAGCTCGCGCTTCGCTTCGTCCTCGGGCACGTCACCTTCGCGGATGCCGACGACCTTGATGATGTGAAAGCCGAACTGGGTTTCGACGATCTCCGAGATCTCGTCGACCTCCATGGCGAACTGAGCTTCATCGAACTCTGCCACCATACGCCCGGTGGGGTTGTAGCCGAGGTCTCCGCCGCGCCGCGCGCTGCCGGTGTCGTCACTGTTGTCCCGGGCGAGGGCCTCGAAGTCTTCGCCGCCCTGGGCTCGCCCGAGGAGCGCCGTGGCCTTGGCCCGAGCGGCCTCTTTCTCCTCGTCGGTCGCCGTGTTGTTGATCTGCACCAGGATGTGCCGCGACCGGACCTGCTTTTCGAGGCCGGTGTAGCGGTGCCGGTTCGCCTGGTACTCGCGGTCGACCTCTTCGGCGTTGTCGCCGATCCACGCATCGAGCTCGGCGTCCGTCGGCTCGAGGGACTCACCGAAGAAACTCGGAGTGAAACGCACGTACTCGAGGGTCGCCGTATCGCGCTCGCGCCGGAACGTGTCCCAGACCTCTTCCGGGCTCACGGTCACCGTCGAGAGCACCATCTCGCGCATACGCTCGGCGAGGGCTTCCCGGGCCTGCGCCTCGGCGAACTCACCGAGGGTTCGGCCGAGGCCGAACTTGATGTAGCGCTTCGCCCCCTCGATATCGAAGTTCCCATCTCGGTCCGTGACCGGCATCGGAACCTCGCCGCTCGGCAGGTTCGGCGGCGCATTGACGCCGATGGAGATGAGCGCCGTGCCGTCCCGGGCGAGCTTGCGCATCGAGTCTTCGGCTTCGGTCGTGAAGCCGACCTCGGTCGCGGCCCGGGCGAGGAGTTCGCGCTCGATGAGACCGTTCAGGACGTGCTCGCGGAAGCCCTGCTGCTCGGCGACCTCGCGGGGGTAGCGATGAAATTGTCCGAGCTTGTAATAAGACTCGAACTCACCGGAGGTGATGGTCTCGCCGAAAACCTTGGCAGCGTGAGTCGCCCCGCCGGAGCCGCACCCCTGGGCTTGGGGGCCTCCGAACTGCAGTGCGAAGACGACTGCCAGGAGGGTGACGATTACGGCGAGGCCGATTTGTTGAAGCTTGGTGCCGATCTGGTCCATGGGTCGCTTTTCCCGACAAAAGGGGGCGAAACATAGGCGAGGCAGAAATTGTGCGCAAGTAGACGCTTGTCACTGCTCGTAGCGGCGCCGAGCCCAGCCCAGATAGTCCCTCATCAGCCTCGGGACTTGGAGGATCCACTCACGGATCTCGGCCCGCATGAGGCCCACGGCGATGCCCGAGCCCACGTCGGCCAGGATGGCCCAGGTGACCATCGACCGATTCCGGCCATAGGGCTGAACACGGAGGTAGCCCCAGCCCTCTCGGATGTCGTTGTCTCGGGCCGGATCGACCCGAAATTGCGCTGTTTTCAGGTTGTCCGAGAAGGTGAGCCGTAGGTGATAGGCCGCCTCGAGGGGCCCTTGCCTGTGAGAAATGCGTACTGTTTCCGTCTGACCGGCGGCGCCCACGACCCGGACGCGGTCGACCTGGGGCAGGTAGTGGCGGTAGGCCCTGGTATCTCGGATGGCCCGCCAAACCGTATCGGCGGGCGCGTTTACCACCTGGAAAGAAGTGCCGCCGATGAGCAGGAGGTTGCCCCGGCGCTCTTCCCGGACTCGGGTGACGAGCTCTCCGCGCTGGAGGCGCCGGGTCTCGGCATCGTTGAAGGCGCCATCTTGGGCGCGGGCCGCCGAAACTGGCCCAAAGAGCCCGGCTGCGATGAGGGCCAAGATGGGGAGAGTCCGGCGCATTGCCCATCAAGACTGCCATCGTCTGCCCGATCTTCAATGCGTCGTGATCGAGCCCCCTTTTGGGGGCTCTTTCACCCTGGAGTTGACCACCCTCGCCGGGGCCCGGCATCGTCATCGTCGGTGCTGCTCCGGTCGCTCATCATTGCGTTGTTTTTGCTGGGTTTTTTCCGGTGTACGGTCGCCCTCGCCCAGGGTCCGGCCCAGGCGGTGGTCTTGGTCAGCGCCGACGAGCACGCTCCGCCGGGTCGAGTGCGCGCCTTCGCCACCCACATCGAGCGAGCCGCTCGCATGGCGGGCTACGGGGTCATGCGCGAGCCTGTGGGTTGGGCCGAAGGACGGGTGTCCGAGCTGGGCACCCTTTCGGTCGATCGGGTCGACGCGTTTCGTCGGGTCGAGCGCCTGATCATCGCCGCCCGCGCAAACACCGCCGGCCTGATGGAGTCCCGCGCCCTCGCCGAACTCCACCGTGCCGCGACTCTGACGCGGTCCCTCGCGGATGTGCCTGGAGCGGCGGCCTGGATCGCCGAGGTGCAAACGACCCTCGGCATCACAGCGGCCCAGGCCGGTCTTCCGGACCTCGCCGAGGATGCTTTTGCCCGGGCGGCCACCCTGGACCCGAGCCGAGGGGTGCGCGCCGCCGAGGCCCCTCCGGCAGTCGTCGAGCGCGCCGCTGGGATCCTCGCAGCGGTGGCCCGCCGTCCCCGGGGAAGCTTCGAGGTCCGCGCGACGTCGGCCGGCGCCCGCGTCTTCCTCGATGATCGGGAGGTGGGCCTCGCGCCGCGGATCGTCCGGGCGCCTGTAGGCACCCACGTTCTGCGCGTCGAGGCCCCGGGCATGACTCCGTGGGGTTCGGTCCTCGACGTCCTCGAGGGGCGACGGCCCCCGGTGGTTGTCGAACTCGCCCCCGATCGCCTCGTCGCGTCGGCGCGGCGCCTCGTCGCCGCGTCGGCGCGCTTCGACCCAGTGGACGCTCTTCACCAGGGAGCGAGCCTCGGCGTCGACGCGGTGTGGTTAGCGAGGGTCGGTGCGGGCCCCGAAGACCGTGCCCTCCTGATCCGCTGCACGAACGGAGGCTGCGATGAGCCCCAGCGCCTCGCCCTCGACGAGGTGCCCTTCGTCTTGTCTGCGGCCACGCCCCGGCCCTGGGAGGCCGTGCGGGTCGGCCAAGGCACCGGCGCGATTTGGCTCGATGGGCGCGCAGTCCAGCCGCCCCCGCCGGAGGTCGTGCCGTTCTATCGACGATGGTACGTATGGGCCGGCCTCGCGGTGTTGGCTGGGGGAGCCGCCGCGGCGATCGCCGCCGCGGCGCAGCCCGACGCCCAGCAGGTCTACGAGGTCGAAGTCGTGCCCGGTGCGGTGCTCGGCTCTGGGAGCCCGTGACTCGGCGGTCGACCCCGGTTCGTCGATGCTTTGCCGCCTTCGCGCGGATTTTCTATAATGAGCGTATGGCTGCCGGTCGTATCGGTCTCGGGCGAATTCCCGTGGTGCTCCTGTTGATCGTCGCTCCCCTGGCGTCGTGTGGCGATCTCACGGCCACTACCTTCGAGACCGGTGAGATCTCCTTTTCCGTCAGCGCCGCCTCCGTCGAGGTGCCGATGTCGCTTCAGGATGACGGCCGCATCGCCGAGCTTCCCTGCCCCGCCGATGGCGTGTGTCCGTCCTCCGAGTTCTTGACGCTCACCTGCGAACGCTCTCTCTGTAACCCTGCACCTCGGACGGTCACGTCGGATGTCGCCGGGGTTATCGACTTCGACGAGCTGACCGGCGATCTCTCCTTCCTTTTTCGCAGCGTCGACACGATCGAAATCATCGAGCTCTCCTACACGGTTCAAGCGAACACCCTCAGCGTCGATCTCGATGGCGTGGAGATATTCTGGGGCCCGGAGGGCGCCGTCGACCTCGACCCGGCCCTCGGAGTCCAGCTCCTTGGCGCGATGCCCTTCCAGAGCGCCCGGACGACGTCCTCGGGGTTTGCCGAGTTGGACTACATCGGCACTCAGGCGTTGAGCGACTACCTCGTCAGCGCATCCCGCCGGATTCGTATCTTCGTCCGGACCCGCATCGATCTCGAGCCCGGCGGGCCCCTCCCCGAGGGAGATGCTCGGGTCGTCGCCCATATGAAGGTCCGGGTCTCGGGGCCGGCTATCGACTGATAAAGGGCCTGGCGCGGTAATCTTTGAACGTTTGCCTCGGGAGGGCTCTCGGGTATCCTCCCCCCATCCGGGAGGCCGTGGCTGCCCCCTGCGAGAGGGGACTACGTGGCGACTGAATCCATGCCGCCGGAAGAAGACGGCGGCGGCAACCTGAAGTACGGGCTCATTGGGCTCCTGCTTCTTTTGGGTGTCGTGGGCATCTGGTTCGCGATGAGCGGGGAGGGCGACCCCCCTCCCGTGCCTACCGCCCCCGACACCGGTCCTGCCGTGTCCCATTCTTCTCTCGCCCAGCCGATGATCGAGATCCCTGACGAGATCGAGGACGCCGGACCGGACGCCGATGCTGCCCCCGAGGTCGCCGAAGACCGGGTGGTCATCCGCCACATCCGCGACCCCTGGGACTGTTCCGGCTCCATCGATGCCGCCGCCGCCGCCCGCATCATCCGCGGCTACGACCGGCAGATCCGCAGCTGCTACGAGCGCCAGCTCAAGCAGAACCATTTTCTCCAGGGCAACATGAGCGTCATGGTCCGCATCGGGCCCAACGGCGAGGTCGCCGGGACCCGGGTCAGCGGCTCTCTCCGCAGCCCGCCGGTTTTCGCCTGCGTGCGCAACATCGCGCGCACCTGGAACTTCCCCGCAACCGGCGGCGGCTGCGCCGTCGTGAGCGTGCCCTTCAGCTTCTCTCCTCGAGAGTAACCCCTAGGCACCAAGCGCGCTGTCGATGGACTACTTGAAGGGGTATCGCGTCTTTCGGGAAGACCCCGAATGGGTGAATAAGCTCCTCATCGGCTCGATGCTTCTCCTGTCGGCGATGGTCGTTCCGCTCTTGGGCCAGCTCGCCCTCGTTGGGTGGCATGCGCTCATCATGCGCCGGGCGGTTCATGGGCAGGACGCACCGTTGCCCGACCTCGAACTCAACCTGGATTACCTTGGCAAGCTGGTGGGGCTTGGCTTCAAGGGCATGATCGCCCGCTTCCTTTGGAGCCTGCCCGTCATCGCCCTGGTTTTGGGCTTGGGCCTCTGTCTCTACGTCGGTATTTTCACCCTCGTCTTGGGAGGGGTGGCGACGGCTGCGGAGAGCGGAGAGTCGGCCTCGGTCGCCGGAATCCTGGCCGGGGCATGTTGCGCGTTCGGCGGCTACTTTGCGGTCATGGTGATCAGCATCACCGCCACCATTCCCGCGA
>QMMC01000351.1 GCA_003647065.1 Deltaproteobacteria bacterium
CAGGCCCTGCCCATGAGGGTTCCACCCGAGCTCGACGGAGATTTCGTCTGCGACCGTATCCCAACCTTGCCCGAGGTTTTTGCCATCGCTCGGGGGCAGATCGTCGTGGAGCTCGAGGTGAAGGACCTCAGCGCGGGAGTGCGCGCTGCCGAATACCTGCGGGACAACGAACTCTACGACGACGCTTTTCTACTCTGCGATCCCGAGGAATGCCTCGCGGCCCGGGCGGCCGTGCCCGACGTTCCCATCATGACGCGGCCCCATAGCGTCGAAGAGGTGGCCGATGCCCTGGCATTCGCGCCCACCCCGGCCATGGTGCACATCGATCCCGGGCCAGACTTTCTGAACACTGAGACCGTGAGCCGAATCCATGCAGCAGGTGCCAAGGTCTATGCGAGCGCGTTCGGCGAGGCGGATATTCAGGCGGTGCTGCTCGACGACGTCTCGGGTTATCCGGCGATGTTCGGCCGGGGCATCGACGTTCTTCAGGTCCAATACGCCCACTGGGCCCTCATGTCGGTCGGTCGACTGCCGGCTCCCTGAGCGCGAGGTGCTCCGGGCTGCGCGCCATGCCCAAAATGCTATGATTCAGCCGATGTTTCTTAGGCTCGCATTAGTATTTGCTCTCTCGAGTGGCCTAGCTGCCTGCGTCGCGGATCCCGGTGGTAGTTCCATGATGTGCCTCGTCGACGGAGCGACCCGGTCGGCGGTCGTTTACGGGACCGATGACCGGCAGGATGTTTACGAACACCCCGACGCGACCCTCCGGGACCTCGCCTATGGTTCGATCGTCGCCATAATTCCTCCTCGGTCCCTCGATTTGTCCGACCCGTGGGACGTGAAGGTGACCGCCCCCGCTATCGGAGAGGAGCTCGATCTCTGTGAAGACCAGCGCTTCTACGACCAACCGAAGGCCGCCCAGTGTTCGGGCACGCTCATCGACGACGACCTGGTGCTTACCGCGGGACATTGCATCAAGAGCGAGCGCCAATGCCGCGCCCTTCGTTTCGTATTCAACTACCGCTACGAGTCCGAGGGGCGTTTCCCCGACCTCTGGGAAGAGGACGTCTTCTCCTGTCGGCGGGTCGTCGTCCGCGCGCAGAGTCGCGACGCGGATCAGCAGGTCGACTACGCGATCATTCAGCTCGATCGTCCGGCGACGCCTCGCTTCCGTCCCGCTCCGCTCCGCCCCGCGTCCGACGCCATCCGCGCCTCGGAGCGGCTCTCGATCGTGGGCTTCGGCAGCGGCGTGCCCGCGAAGATCGATGACGGGGCCCGGGTCGTCGAGCCTCGGGAGGGGCGCGGGGACTATTATCTCGCGTCGACGGACTCGTTCGCGGGGAACTCTGGTTCAGGGGTCTTCGACGCGTCGTATCGGCTCGCGGGAACCCTGGTCCGGGGCGCGACGGACTACGTGGACTACTGCGGCTGCATGGTCGTCAACCAAATCCCCGAGGGGGCTGCCGCCGCCCACGGCGAATCCGTCAGCCACCTGACACCCGCCGTCGATGCCCTCTGCACCATGGGATGGCCCAGCAACGCGCTCTGCGGGCGGCCGGCGAGCTGCGGCGACGGGTGGTGCAGCGGGACTGAAACGAACGAGGCGTGCGGCGACGATTGCGCGCCCGACGAGTGTGGCAATGGAGTTTGCGAGCTCGGTGAAGTCGGCGTGTGTGAGGACTGCGGCGACCGCGGTCCGAGGCCGGGCACCGAGCCCCAGCCGGCGGTCTGGGAGTGCGCACCGGAGTATTTCAACGCCTTCGATGGCTGCGACTGCGGCTGTGGCGCTTTCGATCCGGATTGCAACGATCCCTCGCAGGAGGTGTTGAATTGCACGGGCTTCCAGGTTTGCGGAAGTGATGGTCAGTGCCACGACGGCCGTCCGCCGGAGGACATCCCGGGCGAATGGACCTGTGAGTCCGAAATCTACGCTGCCGACGACGGCTGCGATTGTGACTGCGGTGCCGTAGATCCAGACTGCGCCCTGCCCCTCGCCGTCGTCTTCAACTGCGACGACGCGGACGCTGCTTGTGTTGAAGGGCGATGCGTCAGCCCATGACCCCTCGGAGCTCCGTGATGCCGAATCGATCCGCCGGAGTGCTCGTCATCGCGACTCTGCTGGTGGGTTCTCTGGCCCTCGGCTGCGCTTCTGATCCCGGCAGCGTGGCTTTCTCCGAGCCCTTCGACGTGACCAAGGGCGATGCGAGCCGCTTCATCTGCCCAGCGAGCATTGGCGAAGCCTTCACTGGCTATCTCGACCGACTACCCCTTGGGGTCGAGGCGACCCTCGACAATCTCGACGGTCGCATGTGGGGCATCGAGCTCCAACTCGAGGCCGGCGAGGGAGTCGGCGTTTGGGTTCGCGGGCTCACGGGCAGCCTCGACCCCGAGGTCGTCGTCAAAGGCCCCTCGAACGAAACCATCGGCGATTCGTATCGCCAGTCGATCGTCATCCCCGTGGGCCTCGAAGAGGACGCCGCCGTCGCCTTCACGGCCCGGGAGGCCGGGCGACATTTTTTGCTCGTATCGCCGTGGACCTTCGACAGCGCCGGGGAGTTTCGATTGGATACCTTTCCCCTGTCGGCGAGCGCGGTCGACCTCGTCGCGAACAGTCCCGCGACCCACGCGATCGCGGACTCCCTACGCGAGCGCGAGACCGAGGTTGCCGACGAGCTCTCCGCCGGGACGATCCGCGAAGGCGACGACGGGCGCCTCATCGATGAGCGCAACGCGGCGCTCCGGGATCGCAGGCGCATTGGCGGGTTGGTCGATTCGGTCAACGAAGGCCGTGAAGATCTCGCCCGACAGCATCTGATGGTTGCCGGGAGGTCAGAAGAACCGGCGTTGGTTGACGATGTCGTGCGCACGATCGGTGAATTCAGCGTCGCGGCCCGGGCCGCAGACACGGCCGCCGCGGTTCACATGGATGAATGCAACTGATGCCAAAAGCCTCTGCAGCTCTCTTCTTCTTCGGCGCCCTGATGGTCGCCGCGGCCTGTGCCCCGACCGGTGGTTCAACCGGTGATGCCGGCAGAGACACGGGAACCCGGCCTCCCGACACCGGGCGACCGCCGCTCCCCGGAGAGTGCGGGATCGCGGGGCGCACGTGCTGCCCGGCTCCCGACGAGTGCCGCGAAGGTCTGCGTTGTCAGGGGGCCGGGACCTGTTGCGCTCCGCCCCGGAGTAGCTGCAGCTTGCCGGAGGAGTGTTGTTCGGGCTTTGATTGCGCCGGCGGCAATTGCTGCGCGCCGGCCGACGGGCGGTGCCGGAGCCGTGACGATTGTTGTTCTGGGCTGACCTGTGAAGCCGGGCGGTGCAGCAGCGGGGGAAGCACGGAGTGCGGTGGTCGAGGCCAGCTCTGCTGCCCCGGCAGCGTGTGCCGCAGCGCCGACATCGGCCTCGAGTGCAGGCTGGCTCCCGATAGCGAAGGCACCGAAGAGCTCCGGTGCCTTCCATGTGGACAGTCCGGGGGCCCGTGCTGCAAATCGCCCAACGAGCCATGCGGTGACGGCTTGGCTTGCGGGACCGACCGCACCTGTGGCGTCCCGCCTGCCGGCTGCGGTCACGACGGCGAACCGTGTTGCGCCCGGGATGAGTGCGTCGAGAGCGGTTTCTCTTGCCGGTCTGGGACCTGCCGGCCGCAGGTCGCCGAGTGTGACCTCGCCATCGACTGCGATGAGTGCCTCGAGGTGATCGGCTGCGGCTATTGCGCCGACTTCGACACCTGCGAGTCCGGTGACACCCTCGGCCCCGCCGTCGGCTCCTGCTCCGACTGGAACTCGACGCCCGAGATGTGCGGCGGTGGCGGCGGTACGGACCGCTGTGCCGTGAACACCGACTGTGATGATTGCACCTTCGAAGCAGGCTGCGGTTGGTGCGACGACGGCAGCGGTTGCCGTAGCGGAAACTCCGAGGGTCCCACCGGGGGCTCCTGCGGGTCTTGGGATTGGTTCGGATACAGCTGCGGTTCGGACACCTGCGCGGGCTATCGAAATTGCGAGACCTGCACCAACGTCAGCGACCTCTGCGGGTGGTGCCCGGGGGCGCGCACCTGCCACGACGCGAGCGGCCTCGGAGTGCCCGACGTCGGCACCTGTGACGGGACCTTCGTGGAGTGGCCGCTCGAGTGCACGACCGGTCCGGCTCCGTGCAGCGAGATATTCGACTGCCTCGAGTGCGCCGACCACCCGGAGTGTGGCTGGTGTGCCGATTCCGGCCTCTGCCTTCCTTCGGACTTGGACGGTACGCCCGAGATCGGCACCTGTGGCGGTCCCCTCGCCGTCTTTGATTCGGAGTGTCCGACGTCGTGTCTTCCAAACGCCGCGGACGCGTGTGACCCGTCGGGGCTCTCGTGCTGCGACAGCATGAGCTGCCGCGCCACGGTTTCCGGCGCCGGGCACGGCGCGTGCTGCCGTGAGGCCGGCGCTATTTGCTTCAGTGGCAGCGAGTGTTGTGGCTACATGGATTGCGGAACGGACGGTACATGCCAGTGCCGCGAGGCGAGCCGCGCGTGCCTCGGTGACGGCGACTGCTGTTCCGGGTTCTGTTCCTCGGGCATCTGCGGCTGAACCAACGGCCGGCATCCGGGACTTTGGCTGACGTATCGTCTCTGAGCATTGCGGGCGCAATTGCACGGCTTTGCGCGTGCACGCGGGCCGGTCGGGCCCCGGAGATCTCGCCGGCGTGCGTGGGCCCCTTCCTTCGCTGCATACTGCGCGCCTCGAACGATGGCGAGTCGCAGAAAACGCATCGCGGTCGCCGCCTCAGTGGGCGTGCCGCTGGTGGCCGGAGCCCTCGCGTGGGGGTGGTGGATCCCGAGTGCCATCGAGGCGCGGGTCGAGGACACGCTGCACTCGCGCTTCGGGGTGACCTGCGACATCGGTGACGTCGACCTTCGCATCCGCGGCGCGGTGATCTCCGACGTGAGCATCGCGGGCTCCGCTGGCGGAGTTCAGATCACCATCGACGAGATCGGTGCGCGCATCGGTCTCGTCTCCGCGCTCTTCGAAGGCGCCGGTGCACTCGAAGAGGTGCAAGCCCGCGGCGTACTGGTCGAGGTCGACCTCGCACACGTCGGATTGGACGCGAGCCTCGACGCCCTCCGCGCCGGAGTCGCGAGAGGGACGGGAGGGACGGGAGTAGGCGCCGGGCAACGCGACGGGGCGTCTGGGTCAGCGACTGCCTCGGAGGTCGCCTTCGGCGCGGTCGGAGTTCACGTCACCGTCGATGACGAGCGGGGTCGGTTGCTCACGGTTCGTGACAGCCGCGCACGCCTCGAGGGGGAGAGCTTCGAAGGCGGTGCAGCGGCGGTGACCGTCGGTGTCGCCCCCTTCGATACCCTCAGCGCTGATGACCTCGAGGTCGCCGGGGTTCGCGGGGCCGAAGGGGTCATGCTCTCGGCTTTCGAGGTTGGCGCAGGCGAAGTGGTTTGGGCGTCCCGAGGCGCGGACGCCGAAGGGGAGCGCCCGGAGGCCACTCTCTCGCGCCTCGCCGTCGCACTTTCGCGTCTGCGAGGGCCTTCGGCGGATCCAGTCGCCGAGGAGGTGGACCTCGGAGAGGAGGCGCCCTGGCTTCGCCGGCTGACCACGGGGGCGCTCATCGAGGTGTCCCAGGTCGCGGTCCGGACCCGGACCGCCGATGGCGAAGAGTCGCCGATCATGACCGGCCTCGAGGCGAGCCTCGAGAAGCTGGAGGTCGGCCGCGTTCGAATAAAAGGCGAAGGAAATCCAGGGGATGGGGGGACCCTCGGTTGGGATCTCAGCGTTTCCCCGGCGGACCTCCGGGCCCAGGGGTCGCTGCGCTTCGAAGACCTGCCTCTGGCCCTCGTGGCCCCGTTGGTGCCCGAAATTCCATGGTTCGAGCCGGAGCGCAGCCTGCTGACTGGCGAGCTCGAGGTCGACGGCGGCGCTGGAGAGCGGGTAGGGCTCCGGGGCCGGGTGGCCCTCTCGGGGCTGGCCCTCTCATCCCCCCGCATCGCCCCCGAGCCCTTGCGCGGCATCTCGCTGGTGGTGGCGGGAGAGGGTGCCTTCTATCCGCAGACCCGCCGCCTCGAGGTCGAGCGGGGGACCCTCCAGATGGGCGACGCCGAGGTGGTCCTGTCCGGGACCCTCGAGCACGATGAGGACCGCTACCTGATCGATGTCGCCGCGACCCTGCCGCCGACCAACTGCACCGATGCGATAGGCGCGATCCCCATTTCCATCCTCGGAGAGCTCGCGGGGTTTTCCTTCACCGGGCAGATCGGCGGCCGCGTCACGGCGAAGGTCGACTCGGAGTCCCTCGCCGAACTCGAGCTCGACATCGACGTGAGCGATGGATGTCGCTTCGAAACGGTGCCGGCGATGGCCGACCTCGCCCGGGTGGCCGGCCCGTTCCTCCATCGCGTGCACGAACCCGATGGCTCGTGGTTCGAGATGTCGACCGGCCCGGGCAGTGGGAACTGGTCTTCCATCTACCGAATCAACCCGTACTTCATTCACGCGGTCCTCGCCCACGAGGACGCGAGCTTCTTTCGTCACAGCGGCTTCGCGCCGTGGGCGATTCGAGAGGCCCTCAGCCGGAACCTATCGGAAGGGCGGTTCCTTTACGGAGCGAGCACCATCAGCATGCAGCTCGCCAAGAACCTCTTTTTGCATCGCGAGAAGTATCTCGCTCGCAAGGTTCAAGAGGTGCTCTTGACCTGGTGGCTCGAGAAGGCTCTCGACAAGGCTCAGCTCCTCGAGCTTTACCTCAACATCATCGAGTACGGCCCGGCGCTCTATGGGATCACCCGCGCGTCCGAGCACTACTTCGGCGTCGAGGCCGAGGACCTCTCCCCGGCCCAGTCCGCGTTCCTCGCCTGCATCCTCCCTAACCCCAAAGCGTTTCACGACCAGTGGGAAGAGAACGCCCTTCGCGAGGGCATGAAGAATCGCATGCGGCGCCTGCTGACCCACATGCGCAGCCGCGGCCGCATCGATCAAGGGGCCCTCGACTACGCCCTCGGTGAGCTCGAAACGTTTCGCTTCTTCCACGAAGGGGACCCCTTGCCGCCGCTCCCCGAGGTCCCCGGGAGCGCCGGCGAGCTGCCCTTTGCGACCGCCCTCGGGTGGGACGACGACTGGGACCGATGGGGCGACGGAGGCTTCGACGATGCCTACGAAACGTCTCCCGCCGAGCCGCTCTGATGTGCCCGAAGCTCGATGGGGGCTTATGCCTTTCGTGATCTTCTGATAGGTCCTTTCCTTCGACCCGACCCGAGAGGAGCCTTCCCATGGCCTACGACGTGCCCCCCCGCGTTCGCGAAAACGCCGCCACGCCCATCGCCGACCTGGACCGCTACCGCGAAACGGTCAGGCGCGCGGAAGACGACCCGGACGCCTTTTGGCTCGCCGTGGCCCAAGCGCGCATCGCGTGGCGGAGCCCGCCGAAGCAGGGGCTCGAGGGCGGCTTCGAGGAAATCGCCGAGGGCCCTTTGTCGTGGTTCGCCGACGGGCAGCTCAACGTCACCGAGTCTTGCCTAGACCGCCACCTCGAAGACCGCGGTGACAAGGTCGCGATCCTCTGGGAGGGGGACGACCCCGGGGACGTTCGCAAGCTCACCTACCGCGAGCTTCACGCCGAGGTGTGCAAGGCCGCGAATGCGCTCCGGGCCCTCGGCCTGAAGAAGGGCGAGCGCGCCATCATCTACATGGGGATGGTGCCCGAGGCCGCTATCGCGATGCTCGCCTGTGCGCGCATCGGCGCGGTCCACTCGGTCGTATTCGGCGGGTTTTCGGCCGAGGCCCTCAAAGACCGCATCCGGGACTGTCGTGCCGAGATCGTCATCACTCAGGACGTGGGACTCCGCGGGCAGAAGAAGATCCCTCTGAAGACCGTGGTCGACGAGGCCGTCATCGGAGAGTCGTGCGTCAAGCAGGTGCTCGTCTACAAGCGCACGGAGGATGAGATCCCGTGGACCGAGGGGCGCGACGTCTGGTGGCACGATGCCGTGGGTAGCGCGAGCGATGTCTTCGAGGCCGAAGTCGTCGACGCCGAGCACCCGCTTTTCATTCTCTACACCTCCGGTTCGACGGGGCAGCCGAAGGGCCTGGTGCATACGACGGGCGGATACATCACCTACGCCAGCTATACTCACGCGACCGTCTTCGACCTCCGTGAAGACGATGTTTACGCGTGCGTCGCGGACGTTGGCTGGGTCACGGGTCACACCTATATCGTTTACGGCCCTCTGGCGAACGGCGCGACGACCGTCATGTTCGAATCCATTCCTACCTACCCGGACGCGGGGCGGTATTGGGACCTGGTCGAACGCCACGGGATCACTATCTTCTACACGGCACCG
>QMMC01000352.1 GCA_003647065.1 Deltaproteobacteria bacterium
CGAGGCCGGCGTTCGACGCGAGGGGGTGGTCTGACGCGACCGCGTATCGCTCGTAGGCGCCGCGGGTCGGGTTGTCGGCTGG
Source organism: Deltaproteobacteria bacterium (assembly GCA_003647065.1). GTDB lineage: Bacteria > Myxococcota_A > Polyangia > Polyangiales > B10-G4 > B10-G4. The sequence continues at coordinate 83 of QMMC01000352.1, forward strand.
GGCGCTCTGGGCCGCGGCCGGGGCGGTGTCGCCGGCGCTGCCGAGCAGTACCCCCGCGAGGGAGATGAAGGCGAGAGCGAAGGCGGTGCGCGGGAGGCTGCGTTTCATGGGCCGAAACCCTACACGACAAAGGGCGGTGGAGGGACCACGCCGGCGTGAGCTCAGATCGCAGACAGAGTCGCCGCGACCGCCGCCGCAATCACCACCGCGGCCACGAGCCATCCGAGGAGGGTGGGCGGCCGCTGTAAGGCAGATGCCGGGAGCTCGGACGGAGGCGGTGTCTCGGGAGGCGTCTTTGCCGGCACCGTCGGTCGCGCGGAATGCATCAACGGGGTCTCGCCGTCCGCGGGAGCGGGGTGCGTCGGGCGGGACAGGAACTCGGTGGCGGCGCGAGTGAAGTCCCGGCTGAACACCTCGACCGTTTGGTAGCGGAGCCCGCGCTCGTGGTGCATCGCCTTGGCGACCACCAGCTCGATGCTCTTCGGCAACTCCGGCCGGCTCTTTCGGAGCCGGGGGTAGTTGCCGTTGAGGATCATCTGCACGACCTCCACCCGCATCTTGTCCGAAGCAAAGGGGTGCACCCCCGAGAGCGCCTCGTAGGCGACCACGCCGAGGGCGTAGACGTCTGCGCGGTGATCCACGTCACCAGCGCCCCGGAGCTGTTCCGGGGACATGTACTTGAAGGTGCCGACGGAGCCGCCGGTGATGGTGAGCTTTGCGGCTCCGGCGATCTTCGCCACCCCGAAGTCGACCAGCTTCACCAACGATGCCGAGTCGCGTTGGGACAGGCTCTTTTCGGGCCCGGCCGGGAGGAAGATGTTGGACGGTTTGATGTCCCGATGAACGACGCCGGCATCGTGGGCCGCGGTCAGGGCGCCTGAGAGGCCCTCGATGACCGGCACCAGCAGGGGGAGGGGGACGCGGATCTCGCGCGAGATGAAGCGCTTCAGGGTCTCGCCTTCGAGGAGCTCGAGGGCGATGAAGAAGTTCCCTCCGGGGAGCTGCCCCGCGTCCTCGACGCCGACGACAGCGTGGTGGTTGATCTTCCGGAGGACCTCGGCTTCCCGGCGAAAGCGCTCGAGCAGGGTCTCGTCCCCCGAATACATCGAGCGCATGACCTTGAGGGCGACTCGGCGCCCCGTTTCCAGGTCCGTCGCCGCGAGCACGGTGGCCATGCCACCTTTGCCCAGGAAGCGTTCGATGCGGAACCGCTCGCCGAGCACGTCGCCCGGCTCGAGCTCCGTCATCCGCCGCGTCGCCATCATGAATTCATAGCATGGTCGGGCTTATGATCCCTCCTTCTCGGCGCTATCATTGTCGGCAATGCGCCTGCTCTTCGTGATGGATCCGCCGTCGACGATCATCGTCGACGAAGACACGACCTTCGGCTTGATGCTCGCGGCGACCGCCCGGGGTCATCAGGTCGACTATTGCCGGGCCCAGGATGTCTGGCTCGATGGAGACCGACCCGTCGCCACGGTTCGCTCAGCCGAGCCCCGCCGTGACCCGGCGTCGCCCCTGACCCTCGGTGATCCAGCCGAGGTTTTCCTCGGCGACATCGACGTCATCTTCTTGCGTAAGGACCCGCCCTTCGACGGGCCCTACCTCTGGCTGACGCTCATCCTCGAACATCTCCGAGGTGAAAAGACAGTAGTGGTCAACGATCCGCGGGCGCTCCGGGACGCCAACGAAAAGCTCTACACCCATCACTTCACGCCGTTCATGCCGCGCACCCTCATCACCTCGGACGAGGCGCGCATTCGCCGCTTCCTCGAAGAGCTCGGTGGCGAGGCGATCATCAAGCCAGTCGACGGCCACGGCGGCGCCAGCGTCTATGCCATCGGTCTCGGCGACAAGAACCTCCGGGGCCTCATCGAGGCCGTGACCCACGGCGGCGGGCGCGTCGCCGTCGTCCAGCAGTTGATCCCAGAGGTGAGCGAAGGCGACAAGCGCATCTTGCTGCTCGAGGGCGAGCCCATCGGCGCCATCCTCCGTGTGCCCCAGGGGGGCGATGTGCGCAGCAACATTCACGTCGGTGGCACCGTGGTGAAGGCCGAACTCGACGACCGCGACCGGGAGATCTGCGCCGCGATGGGCCCGCGCCTCCGGGAGGACGACCTCTTCTTCGTCGGCATCGACGTCATCGGTCGCTACCTCACCGAGGTCAACGTCACCAGCCCCACCGGTATCCAGCAGGCGTCGCGCCTCGGCGGTGAAGACCTCGAAGCAAAGGTCATCGCCGCCCTCGAGGCGAAGGTGAACGGCTGAGCCGGCAGGGCACGCGCAACAACACGAATTTCCGTAGCGCAGCCCGGACGTGGTATTCGCGCGCATATGCGGTCGATTCTGCCTCTCTTCTTCTTCGCCCTCATCGCGGTGCCGTCGGCCCACAGCCAAGATCGAGCACCAGATCAGGCATCGCAAAACCATGCCGCCCAGCTCCCAGCGGAACCGGCGCCGGACGACGAGGCGGAGAATCAACGAAGCTCCCAACTCACCCAGCCCCCGGTCGAACGATTCACCCTCGAGAACGGGCTCGAGGTGTTCTTACATCCGGACCCACGATCCTCACAAGCCGCCGTCTGCACGGTCTACGACGTTGGGGCCCGGGACGACCCGGAGGGGTATCGCGGCATCGCCCACCTGATGGAGCACATGGCGTTTCGTGGTTCAGAGAACGCGCCGCAGGGGTATCTGCGACTCCTCGATACGATCGGCGCGTCCAACTACAACGGCTCGACGCACAACGATCGCACTCAGTACCACGCGGTAGTTCCTTCACGGCAACTCCAAACGGCGCTCTGGATCGAAGCTGATCGGATGGCGTATCTGCTCACCGGAGCAACGGAAGAGCAGCTCGAAGATGAGCAAGCCATCGTGTTGCACGAGTGGCGGCAGCGCGGCGGTGCAGGTTCCGGCGCTACGATGCGCCGTGCGCTCTGGGATGAGTTCTATCCGGAGGGGCACCCCTATCGAGACGCTTTCGATCATCCCGACGACATCCGGGCGGTGGACCTGAGCGATATTCGCTGGCACTTCCAACACTACTATCAACCCAACAACGCGCGCATCGCGGTCGTGGGCCGTTTCGACCGGGCGAGTGCCCGGGCACACATCGAAGAGCTTTTCGGGCCCATTCGTCCGCAGGGGCCGCGAGCGTCCCGCCGGAGTTCAGAGCCCGTCCGCCTCGACGGAGAGACCGTCGTTCATATGGAGGGTTCGGTCGGGCGGTCTCGGGTCATCATCACGTGGCCGACGCCTTCCTTCCTCGCGCCGGGGGACGCAGAACTGGATGTTGTGGCGGCGCTGCTCGACGGTCACGTCGACCGCATCTTGGAGGCCGCTCTGGTTCAGACCCGGATCGCAAATCGCGTGAGTGCATCTCAGGCGAGCAGCGAGCTCGGGTCTCATTTCACGATCGACGTGTCAGGCAACATCGACCATCCGGCCTCTGAGATTCTGTCGATCATAGACCGTGAACTGAGCAAGCTGCGTGAGGAACTCGTCGCCGCTTCGGACGTCGAGGCCGCGGTGGCCAAATGGCAGATGCGCTACCTGGGCGCTGAGGACATGATGGGATGGAGAGCGTGCTCCCTAGCGGCGCATCACCCCCCAGGTGGCGGGGTTTTCGATCTGGCGTTCAACCGTCGTCGGTATGCCGAAATCAATCCCGAGCAGGTTCGCGCTACCGCACGCCGTTACCTCAGCCCCGAACGACGGGTCGTCATCCTCATGGAGAACGACCGTGACGCTGGCGATCTGGAGGTCGAACGCATCGAGCGCCGTCCCGCGGGGGGCCAGTGATGCGTTCCTTCCAGATTTCGTGTCTCACCGTTTTGCTCGCCGCTTGTGGCGCTCGGCACCCTCTCCCTGAGCCAACCGAGCCGCTCGTCTCGACCGCCCGCGGCGCCCTGCCGGCGACGCCCCCGGCGCTGGGGGCGGACGAAGATGCATCGCTGCCCACCGTCCGCCACATCCGGCTCGAGACCGGGCTCACCGTCCGCCACGTACACCAGGAAGGATGGCCGACGACCACCGTGTACCTCGTGAGCGCTCGCGGGGGCGAGGTGTACCCGCGGACGGAGGCGGGTTTGAGTCGGCTGTCGAATTGGTCATTGGCCAGGACGGCAAGCGGCCTGCTCGAAGGAATCGTCGTTGCTTCTCGAGTCAATGGAGAGGCCTCGTCCCTCGGTGCGACGGTGCTGCCAGAGCAAGTTGCGGGCCTCCTTGCGGCCCTCGGCCGGGTCGTAACTGACGCCTCACCACCGGACGAGGTCATCGAGGACATTCGCATCGCCCAGCTGAACAGCATGCGCGACTACCAGCGCAGCTCCGGCGGCGCCGCGCGAATGACCTCGCTCGAGAACCTCTATGGGTCGCGGCATCACCTCGCGGGCTCGCCCTGGGGCGACGTCGACGTCGTTGCTGATACCAGTCCCGCCGACGTGCGGGCCGCAGCCGCGGGCCGCTGGTCACCGTCGAGTTCTGCCCTAGTGGTCGTGGGTGACATCGATCCGCAGACTCTCGACTCCCTCGCCGCCGAATCCTTCGCGAGCTTCGTGGATCGTCCCGGGCAGAGCCCGAGCATCCCACGCCCCCAGGACCGGCCCTCGCGTTCGGTCATGGCTTTTCACGATGGTGGGGAGGCCGCCGACATCGTCCTCTCAGACCGCGGTCCCCGCATCGATGCGGACGACTCCCTCGCCTTCCAGGCGTTGATGGTCCTTGCCGGTGGTCACTTCTCGTCCCGGATCAACCAGTCCCTCCGAGTCCAGCACACGCTGACCTATGGCGCCCACGCTGGCTACAAGGCGAGCCGCTTCGCAGGGACCTACTCCCTCGAACTGACCGTGCCCAATGACGCGGTCGAAGAGACCCTCGAGATCCTCGAGGAGCAACTTCACGGGCTGCATCAGACGCCGCCGACATCCGCGGAACTCGCGCGGGTAAAACGGTTGCTCGAGTCCTCGCTGCGCGCGGCCCTCGATGACAACAGCAGAACTGCTTCACGAATCGCGTACGGCTGGGTGCGCGGTCAGCCCCGGGACCTCTTCACCGAGCGCATGGCGGCGATTCGGGCACTGACCTCCGAACAGCTTCATGCGGCGGCTCTCGAATGGGTACGTCCCGGTGAGGTCCCCATCGTCGTGGCGGGCGACCTGAACACCATCAAGCCCCGACGGAACCTCGATCAGTTCGGTGACGTTCGTATTTTCACCTTCCAGTTCGAAGACGACTGACGGAATCGGGCTATCAATCCGGCGACGAGAGACTGACTCTACCGCTCATCGTGACTGCGTCCCGACGCCGCTCCGAGCCCATTCCCTCGTCGCCTTCTCGTTAAGAAAAAACGGCACCGCCGCGGTTGCGACGGTGCCGTCTCGGCAGAAGCCGTGCTCAGCTCACTCGGGAGCGGCTTCTTCGGCGGGGAGCTCTTCGTCGCCCATCCCGTCATCAGCGACGGCTTCGTCGCCCATGTCTTCTTCGGCGTACTCGTCGCCGGTCTCGTCGGCGGCCATCTCGTCGCCGGTGCTCATCTCGTCGCCAGCGCTCTGGGACTCGGCGGTGTCAGCGTCGGCGGAGCCGCCACAAGCCATGGCGAGGGCCGTCAAAGCGGCGATGAAAAGGGTGGTAAGAGTCTTCATGACGATCCTCGTGGTGGTTGATGAGCAGTACTGAACTCCAGGAAAGCCTGGACCAAGGCCCTGTGCCACAGAAGCACTACATCGTCATCAATTGTCTTCGAATGTCGCTCCGTGAAGGGCGGCGCGCCTCACGGGCAGTCGAATACGGCATCGATCGCCTCCACGGCGCGGGCCAGATCGGCATCGGCGGCGCTTTCGTGGGCGAGTTCTTCTCGGAGTGCTGCGGCGTCGGTCGGGGACCGCGCAGACATTTCGTGGTCGAGGATCGCCCCGAGGGTGGTGGCGGACCCCCAGTAGAACGACTTTTTTCCGTTGTCGGTGGAGAGGCCGGCTTGGGTGATGCGAAACTGGACGAGGCGGGCGACGCCGTCGATGAGGGCGCGGTCGTATTGGGCCCGGGCCCGGTCCCGGAGGGCGAGGTCCACGGCGACCTCGGCGGGGTCTAGATCGCGCCAGCAACGCAGGGCGAGGGCGCCGTCCCAGGCACGGTCGTGGGCGTAGGGGTCCACCTCGGCGAGGTAGCGCGAAAGGCCGACGCCGCACCGGGCGGCTTCACCGCCGCTGTAATAGGCCCAAGCCGAATCGCAGTCCTTGGGCGAGGTGGTGCAGGTCAGGCTCTCCTTGAACGTCGAGACGTATAGGAACGAGAGCAGTGTTCCCTCGAGGCGGCCAGCGTTAGCCTGGGGGGACTCCCCCGCGATGCCGGCGTTGAGCGCGCCGAGGGCCGCGGGCTGCAGACGCGCCGGCCCGACGCAGTAGTCGGGGAAGGCCGCGGGCACGTCCGGTGCGGTGCAGTCGGTGCCCGCCGGCACCTCGAAGTGCGGGTCGTAGCGGCGCACGACCCGTGAATCGAGGCCCTCGTCTTCTTGGTAGATCTGCCGGGCCCGGGTGAAGTCGGCGGTCGACGGAATTCCATCCGGGTCGAAGAGCAGGGCCGCGATCTCCTCGAAGGCTCGAACGCGCCCGATGGAGCTGGTCGTGCTCTCGATGGGCACGTAGTGCCCGCGGTCGCTGATGCAGGGCTCATAGGCGCCGTTGCCGGGGGCGTAGTCGGTGGCGTCCGCCGTGCAACCGCTGGCATCGGGCGGATGATGCTCAGTGGTGCAAATGCCCCCGTCTGTGCCGCCATCGCCGGCGTCGGGCCCGCTGGGGGGCCCGTCGTCGCCACAGGCCGTCATGAGGGCGAGTGACCCGACCAGGAAGAGCGAGGTGACCGCTTGGTGCACGGTCGGATATCTAGCACGGGCTGCTGGCTGAGGCTCCGGCGAGCCTGAACTCTTCAGCTTTCGGCGGGCGCCACGCAGGCTGCGCGGGTCTCCGCCATGGTGGCGCCACCCTCGACCGTGTAGATGAAACACGTGGCGCAGGGGTCGCTGAGGTTGCCGGCGGCGGCCTCGAGGACGTCACTACAGTTCGCGTCCAGGCACTCGTTGAACACGTCGCCGGTGGAACCACCGCAGTGGGTCTCGCCGCAGGTGAGGATGTCGGCCATCTCCTCGTAGGTGCAGACGGCGGCGCCTTCCGTGGGAGCCGGGGCGTCCGTGCCGCGGCACGAAGCGACGGTCTCGTCGAGGCCGCTGCCGGCGTCGAGGCCGTTGCCGACGCACTGCAGGCACACGGGGTTGAGGGCCCGAATCTCTGCCTCGCAGGTGCTGGTCAGGCAGGTGTTGTAGTCGTCACCTTCGAGGGCGCCGCAGTTCTCGGCGGAGCAGGTGGTGAGAGCGTCGGTCTCTTCGGCGTTGCACAGTTCGGAAGACCCAGGGTCGCTGCAGGTCGAGAGGGCTTCGGTCCCTGCTTGTCCGGCGATGAGAATGCACTCGCCGCAGGCCCGAGGAATGTCCGTACTCTCGGCATCACACCGGTTGCCGATGCACTCGAAGAGGGGGTCTCCACCGAGGCCTTCGCAGTTGGTGACGGCGCACTCGATGAGCGCCGCGTCATCGGCGCAGGGGCCGGCGGGTGCCGGCGCCGTCGCGCAGCGGTCGACCGCGATCTCGAGGTCGCCGTCGTGAGAATTGACGCACTCGGTACATTGGCGGCCGATATCCGCCCTCACGTCGCCGCAGTTCACCTCGAGGCACTCGTACGTCTCGTCCACGGAGCAGTGCTCTTGGGCGCACGAGAGAAACCCAATCTCCGCTTCGCTGCACGCCGTCGCGCCGTCCGCTTTGCCGCTGAGGCCGGAGCCCATGTCACTGGGGGAGGTCGGGGGTGCCACGGCGCAGCCGACGGCCAGAGTCATCGCGGAGAAGAGGAAGAAGGGGGCCACTCGGTGGGTGAAGCGCGTCATGGCCTCGGAGACTGCAACGCCCGTGCCGGCCCTGCGCGTCTCCGTGGCCTAGTGATCCTTGCCGAAAACACCTCCCGGGCGACTCGCAGCCGCCGGCTATAGGACTAGCCGGCGGCCCATCCCGGAGGCGTGGTGGTGAGGGGCCTTTGGCCTCAGCCGCGCAGTTCTCGTTTCAAGATCTTGCCCGTCGGGCCCTTGGGCAAGGCGTCGATGATCTCGACGACGCGGGGGTACTTGTAGGCGGCGAGCTTCTCTTTGCAGTAGGCGATGATGGCCGCCTCGTCGGTCGTCTGGCCGGC
>QMMC01000353.1 GCA_003647065.1 Deltaproteobacteria bacterium
AAACAGTGTCGGATGGAGGGTGAGACACAAGCGAGGTGGTTCCGGTTCCGAGCAGCCCGCGCAGCCTATCTTTATAGGTGAGCAGGCAGCGCAGGAACCGGGGCCAGATCGCGCCGTGGATCGCCCTCCAGGCGATACTGTTTCAGCTGCAGCCCATCGAGGCGCCGCAATTTAGGCACCGGTAACAGGCGCCGTTGCGGACCGTGATGTGGCCACATGAGTCACACATGGGGGCGTCGCCCATCATCTCGCCGAGCTGCTGGTCGAGGACGCTGCCCACGGCCCCGGTCGGGTCGAATCCGAAGGACGCCTGCTCGGCGGGCACGATCTCCGCGGGCGGCTCCGAGAGCTTGAGGCCCTGGTTCCGTGCCACGGCGGCGACGTCGGTCGGGTTCTCGAGCTCGAGCTGCTCTTCCTTCGGCGGTACCTGGGCGAACTCGTAGCGGTTCAGGTACTCGACGCCGAGGACGCGGAAGACGTAGTCGATGATGGACGTCGAGAACTTGATGTTCGGGTGCCCTTCGACGATGCCCTGGGGCTCGAAGCGCGTGAAGGTGAACTGGTCGACGTAGCTCCCGAGGGGAACGCCGTGCTGCAGACCCATCGAGACGCTGATGGCGAAGCAGTTCATCAGGGACCGGAAGGCCGCGCCCTCCTTGTGCATGTCGATGAAGATCTCGCCGAGGTCTTCGTTATCGTATTCGCCGGTGCGCAGGAAGACCTTGTGGCCGCCGATGCGCGCCTCCTGGGTGAAGCCGGTGCGCTTCTTGGGAAGGCGGTGCCGTACGGTGGTCGGCGTACCCGCGGGCTGTTCCACTGCGGTCGATGTCTGGAGTGCCAGAGCAGTAGAGGCGGGGGCGTTCGACTTGGCCTCGACCGTTTCGTCGTCGTCCGCGTCGTGGCCCAGCGCGCTGAGGGGCTGGCTCGCCTTGCAACCGTCGCGATAGAGGGCGACGGCCTTGAGACCGAGCTTCCAGCCCTCTCGGTAGATCTCCTCGACATCCTCGATGGTCGCCTCGTTGGGCAGGTTGACCGTCTTGGAGATGGCGCCCGAGAGGAAGGGCTGGGCGGCGGCCATCATGCGCACGTGGGCCATCGCTTCGAGGAAACGCTCGCCGGTCTTGCCGCAGCGATTCGCGCAGTCGAAGATCGGGTAGTGCTCGGCGTGCAGGTGTGTGCGCCTTCGATGGTCATGCGACCCACGACCACGTCGTTGAGCTCCTCGAGCTGCTGGGCCGAGAGCTTCCACCAGCGAAGCAGGTTGAAGGTCGGCTTGTTGTAGTCCGCGGCGGGGACGCCGATGCGGTCGAGGGCCTCGGTGCCGAGGACCCATGGCGCGAGGGCCTGGGCGACGTCGAAGACGCCGATCAGCGCCTGTTCGGCCTTCTGGATGTCCGCGTCGGTGAAGCCCTTGTCGATGAGGAAGGTCCGGTTGACGTGGGGGGCGCCGGTGAAGGTGTTGGTGCCCTGGACGTAGGAGACGATGTCCGTCACCTGCGCCGCCGTGTAGCCGAGGGTCTTCAGCGCCGAGGGCACGCTCTGGTTGACGATCTTGAAGTAGCCGCCGCCGGCGAGCTTCTTGAACTTCACCAAGCTGAAGTCCGGCTCGATGCCCGTCGTGTCGCAGTCCATCAGGAGACCGATGGTGCCGGTCGGCGCGAGGACCGTGGTCTGGGCGTTGCGGTAGCCGTGGCGGTCGCCGAGGGTGACGGCGTCGTCCCAGGCTTTGCGTGCGGCGCGGACCAGGGCGTCGGGGACGCCCGGAGCCCGGTCGTCGACCATGCCCGGCAGCCCCGGCTCGTCGACGAGATAGGCCACGTCGCGGTGCTTGCGCATGACCTTCATGAAGGGAGCTTGGTTGGCCTTGTAGCCAGCGAACGCGCCCTTGGACGCCGCGATCTCTGCGCTCGTGGCGTAGGCGCGGCCGCAGAGGATGGCGGTGAGGGAGCCGCAGATGGCCCGGCCCTTGTCGGAATCGTAGGGGATGCCGAGGCGCATCAGGAGCGTGCCGAGGTTGGCGTAGCCAAGGCCGAGGGGCCGGTAATCATGGCTGTTCTGGGCGATTTCCTCGGTGGGGTAGCTCGAGAAGTCGACCAGGATCTCCTGGGCCAGGAGCAGCACGCGGATGGCTTGCTCGTAGCCCTCGACGTCGAAGTTGCCCGCTTCGTCGAGGAACTTGGTGAGGTTGATCGACGCCAGGTTACAGGCCGAGTTGTCGAGGAACATGTACTCGGAGCACGGGTTCGACGCGTTGATGCGGTCCGTGTTCGGGCACGTGTGCCAGTCGTTGATGGTCGTATCGTACTGGAGGCCGGGGTCGGCGCAGCTCCACGCGCTCTCGGCGACCTTGTGCCAGAGGTCCCGCGCCTTGTAGGTGTCGCAGACCTGACCGTTGGTGCGCATGTACGTGCGCCACTCGCCGTCGCCCTCGACGGCGTTCATGAACGCATCGGTCACGCGGATGGAGTTGTTCGAGTTCTGACCCGAGACGGTGTGGTACGCGTCGCCGTTGAAGTCCGAGTCGTAGCCTTGGGCGATGAGCGCCTGGGCCTTCTTCTCTTCCTTGGTCTTCCACTCGATGAAGTCGACGATCTCGGGGTGGTCCATGTCGAGGCAGACCATCTTGGCCGCCCGGCGCGTCGTGCCGCCGCTCTTGGTGGAGCCCGCCGCCCGGTCGAAGACCTCGAGGAAACTCATCAGGCCGGACGAGGTGCCGCCGCCGGAGAGCATTTCCTGGCGCCCGCGGATGCGGGAGAAGTTGGTGCCCGTGCCCGAGCCGTACTTGAAGAGGCGTGCCTCGTTCTTGAGCAGGTCGTAGATGCCCATCAGGTCGTCATCGACGGACTGAATGAAGCAGGCGGAGCATTGCGGAGCCTCGTAGGCCGTGGCCGTCTCGCGCATGGAGTCGGTGGCCGGGTTCCATGCCCAGTTTCCGCCGGAGCCCTCGATGTTGTAGCGCTGGTAGAGGCCGCAGTTGAACCAGACGGGGCTATTGAAGGCCGCGCGCTGGTGCACCAGAAGGAAGGAGAGCTCCTGTTCGAAGCTTTCGGCGTCAGCCTCGGAGGCGAAGTATCCGCCGAGGTCCTCACCCGCTTCGCGGATGGTGTGGGCCACGCGGTAGACCAGCTCGCGCACGCTGCGCTCGCCGCGCTTCGGGTCGCCGTTGATGCCAGCCTTACGGAAATACTTGGAAATCGCGATGTCCGAGGCGAGCTGTGACCAGCCGGTCGGCACCTCGGCGCCTCGGAGCTCGAAGACCACGGACCCGTCCGGGTTGGTGATGACGCTGTCACGAAGCTCGTAGGTGACGTCATCGAGGGGATTGGTGGCCGGCGTCGTAAAACGACGCTCGATGCCCAAACCTCCAGACTTACTGGAGAGGTCGGCATTTTTTGCCGCCCCGTTGCCCTGTTTCACTGTGTTCTTACTCACACTGCTGATCTCTAGCGCCACGACAAACCTCCGCCTACTCGTTGGAGTCTGTCCACAGACAATCCCCAACGACTCCCCTCGGTATCCACTGACAATCCACAACTGGTAGGCAAGGCCGCATGGTGGCCACCACAACCAGTAGTGGAAGGGTCCTGTTGGTAAACCCATGGCTGCGGTGCGTCAAGAGCGTTTCGAGGGGCTGGATTCACTTTTTTCTTTCCCTAGTTATTCCAGGTGGTTGGAGAATTAGGATCCGTCCCGAATCGGTGTCCCTAGGACGTCGCCGGAGAAATCTAGAAACCACCTGAAGTGCAACGTAATGTCACGCGGTGAACCCTACTACCGCTTGTGGTAAGCCGCAAAAAAACCACCAGATGATGGGTTTCTATGTAGGTGCACCGGGGCAGAAGCCTACCTTTTGGTGGCGGTATCATGGCGGTATCTCATTTGTAAGGATCCGCACGGAAATGCCTTCCGAATTTGCAGGCATCACTTGAAGTTCTGTAGCGATCGTTGGTGAAATCCGGCCCTTCGGGGGCCCCTCGGGTAGACTCCGGCCCGTGGTCACGCGCCCAACGGCCGCGGACCGGGCCGCCGTGGTTTACGGCTTGCTCGCCGCCTTCCTGATGATCGCCCAGCAGATCGCGGGCAAGAGCGCCCGCGACGCGCTCTTTCTGTCGAGTTTCCCGGCCACCGAGCTGCCCAAGGTCATGATCGTCGCGGCCGGGATCTCGGTCGTCGCCGTCCTCGCCATGAGCCAGAGCCTCGCCCGCTTCGGTCCCGCGCGAATCGTGCCCTTCGCCTTCTTCGCCAGCGGCGTCCTCTTTGCTGTGGAGTGGTGGCTCGCGCCGCAGATGAAGGCCGTCGTGGCCTGGGCGGTGTATCTGCACATCGCCGCCTTCGGCTCGATCGTCATCAGCGGCTTCTGGTCGGTGATCAACGAACGCTTCGACCCTCACGCGGCCAAGCGCCACGTGGCGCGCATCGCGACCGGGTCGACCCTCGGCGGCGTCGTCGGCGGAGTCGCGGCCGAACGCATCGCCGCCATCTACGATGTGCGGACCAGTCTGCTGGTCCTCTGTGCACTCAATGTGCTCGCTGGATTCTTCGTCATGCGCGTCGGCGGCGGCGCCCCGCGACGGACTACAGCCGAGGTCGAGCGCCGGAACGGCGTGCAGATCATCAAGGAGACGCCCTACCTCCAGCAGCTCGGCATCCTCGTCGCCCTCATCGCGCTCTCCGCCACCTTCATCGACTACGCCTTCAAGGCCGAGGCCGCCGAGCAGTTCACCGACGAAGCGAGCTTGATGCGCTTCTTCGCGCTCTTCTACACGGTGACCGCTTTCCTCACCTTCGTCGCCCAGTCGACCTTCGGCGCCAAAGCTCTCCAGAAGCTCGGCCTCGACGGGACGATCGCTCTGCTGCCGGCGGCCGTGGTGATCTTCGGCGTGCTCGGTGCGGCGGTGCAGCAGTTCTTCACCGTCGTGCTCGTCCGGGCTGTCGAGGGCGTCTTCTCCAATTCCTTCGCGCGGTCTGGCTACGAGCTCCTTTACACGCCCGTGAGCACGGAGAAGAAGCGGCCCACGAAAACCATCATCGACGTTGCGTCCAACCGCTTCGGGGACGCGCTCGGCAGTGTGACGATCCTCGGGGTTCTAGCTGTCGCTGCGCCCTTCGCCCCGACCATCGTGATCGTCCTTGCGGTCGTGGCCGCGGTCGCTGCGCTCTGGTTCACCCGTCGCTTGCACCGCGGTTACGTCGACGCTCTCGCCGAGAGCTTGAAGTCGGGCGCCGTGCACCTCGAGTCGTCAGACGTCGTCGACGCGACCACCCAGCGCACCCTCACCGAGACGACGATGGCCCTCGACCGGGAGAAGCTCCTCGAGCAGATTCAGATCCTCCGGGAGAGCCAGGGCCACAGCGAACCTCCCCCGAGCGTTCGTCCAGGAGCTGTCCCGGCGGTGCCTCGGGATTCGAGCCCCCACGCCCCCGAGCACGGCCAGACAGCGGCCTCGGCCCTGGTCGTGGCCGCCGAGGATCTCTCGAGCGGCGATCCTGCGCGCATCCGTGTGCATCTGAAGGAGCCAGATCCTCGGCTCACGACCTTGCTCATACCGCTCATCGGTCGCCGCGACCTCTACCCCGAGGTGCTCGGCGCGCTCCGAGGTTTGGCGCCGAGGGTCACGGGGCAGCTCATCGACGCCCTCCTCGACCAGGCCCAGCCCTTCGTCGTGCGCCGCCGCATCCCGAGGGTATTGGCCGCGGTCCACGATGACCGCGCCGTCGCCGGTCTCTTCCTCGGCCTCGGCGATCCCCGCTTCGAGGTCCGGTACCAGTGCGGCCGCGCACTTCGCAAGCTCGTCACCGATCCCGAGGCACTCCAGATCACGAAGCAGCGCGTGTTCGAAGCGGTCCTACGCGAACTCGAAGTGGGCAAGAGCGTCTGGGAGGGACATCGACTGCTCGATGACGACTCCATCGTGGGCGACGAAGACTCCATGGACGGCTGGCTCGACGGGGTTGTCCGGGACCGCCTGCACCGGAGCCTCGAGCACGTCTTCACGCTGCTTGCCCTCGTGCTCGAAAGGGAGACGCTGCACCTCTCCCTCGAGGCCCTCAACAGCAAGGACACCACCCTCCGCGGGACCGCCCTCGAGTACCTCGAGAACGTATTGCCCGACGACATCCGCAAGAAGCTCTGGCCTTACCTCGGCCAGCGGGATCGCGCCGCCGCGACGGGCTCTCGTCCCAAGCAGCAAATCGTCGAAGACTTGCTGCGGTCGATGGATGGCGTGCCCGTCGACCCCGAGGCGCTTCGGCGGAGGCGCTGAGCCGACGCCGCCGACCCGCGTTTCCTCGAATCTGTGAGCAGGCGCGCATCTTCTGGGTCCCGATCCCCCGGGCCCCGATCTCCTCGGTCTCGATCTCCACCGCAGACATTGTGCCGACGCCGACATTCGCGATAAAACGCCGGCGATGAATCAGGTTCCCCAACAACAACCCGCCGGCCAACCGGCCCCGCAGCAGGCGCAGCCAGCGCCGCAGCAGGCGCAACCGCAGATGGCGGCGGCTCCCCCGGTGGCTCACGAAATCACCCACGGCCCATCGTTCGCGATGCTCCGCTTCGACCTTGCGCCGAACCAAACGGTGATCGCCGAGGCCGGTTCCATGGTCGCGCGCCACAGCGGCGTGAACATGGAAGTGAAGATGAACGCGGGGCGTTCCCCCGGGTTCTTCGACAAGATGAAGGCCTTCGTCATCGCGCTGATCCGAAAGGTCATCGGCGGCGAGACCTTCTTCGTGAATCACTTCTCGGGACCCCAGGGCGGCAGCGTATGGGTCGCCCCGACGCTCTCGGGTCAGATCGCCCACCGACGCATGAACGGCGAGACCCTGGTCCTGTCGTCCGGGGCCTACGTCGCCCACTCGGGCGAGGTCGACATGCAGATGAAGTTCGGCGGCCTCAAGTCCCTCCTCGCCAAGGAAGGCGCCTTCATGCTCGCCATCTCCGGCGTCGGTGACCTCTGGTTCAACAGCTACGGCGGCATCCATCCCGTCGACGTCAACGGGTCCTACGTCGTCGATAACGGTCACCTCGTGGGCTACGAGGGCAACCTCACCTTCAACATCAAGAGCGCGGGCGGAGGCCTTCTCGGCTTCGTCGCCTCGGGCGAGGGCATGGTCGCCGAGTTCTCGGGCCAGGGCCGCGTTTACATCCAATCACGCAACACGGGGTCGCTGGTCAGTTGGCTCAGCGGCATTCTCCCGGGCTGAAGGAGGTATGGAATCATGCAAGTAGATATCGCCTACCGTCCCGCCCAAGCCATGGCGCGGGTCTCGCTTCAAGCCAACGAGTCCGTCGTCGCCGAGTCCGGCGCGATGGTCGGCATGAGCACCAATGTGAACATGCAGACCCAATCGGGCGGCATGCTCAAGGGCCTCAAGCGCATGTTCGGAGGAGAGTCATTCTTCCGCAACACCTTCACGCCCCAGAACGGTCCGGGTGAGGTGCTCCTCGCCCACAGCCTCCCCGGCGACATGACGGTCCTCGACATGACGCCCCAGGGGTACCTCATCCAGTCGGCGAGCTACATCGCCTCGACGCCGAACGTGAACATCGAGACCAAGGTCGGCGGCTTCAAGACCTTCTTCGCTGGTGAAGGGGTCTTCGTGCTCAAGGCCACGGCCACCGACGCGGGGCAGTGCATCGTGGGCGCCTTCGGCGGCATCCAGGAGATCCCCTGCGACGGCACCCTGGTCATCGACACCGGCCACCTCGTCGCCTGGGACGCCAACCTCGAATACTCGGTGGGCAAGAGCGCCGGCGGTTGGATCGCCTCGTTCCTTTCGGGCGAGGGCTTGGTTTGTCACTTCAAGGGCAAGGGTCGCATTTGGATCCAGACCCGTAACCCCACCGAATATGGCGGGAGCATCGGCCCGATGCTTCCTCCGAGGAACGGCTGACATGCGTTACGAACTCCTCGACAAGCCTGACTTCGGCATGGTCCGCGTCACCTTCGATGCGGCCGGCGAGCAGATGCTCGCCGAGTCCGATGCGATGGTCGCCCGGGACTCCGCAGTCGAAATGAAGACTCAGATGCAGGGAGGCCTGCTCAACGCCGCCAAGCGCAAGCTCCTCGGCGGCGAGAGCCTCTTCCAGAACACCTTCACGGCGACTCAGCCGGGCCAGACCCTGTGGCTCGCACCGGCTCCCGAGGGTGACATCGAGGCCCTCGAGCTCGACGGCAGCTACGAGGTCTTCCTTCAGTCCAGGGCCTACATGGCGTCGGCGCCGACCGTGGTCCTCGACACCAAGTGGGGCGGCGCCAAGGGCTTCTTCAGCGGCACGGGCATGTTCCTGCTCAAG
>QMMC01000354.1 GCA_003647065.1 Deltaproteobacteria bacterium
AAGTATGAATGGTACGACTCCCGCTGAGGCGTCGCCCGCACCCGATCCGGAGAGCTTCGCGGCTCTCTTCGAAGAGAGCATCGCTCACGTAGAGAAGCTCAAAGAAGGCGACATCGTCTGTGGCACTGTCATCAAGGTCGGCCGTGACGCCGTCGTGATCGACATCGGCTACAAGTCCGAAGGCGTCATCTCGATGAACGAGTTCCACGGGCCCGCCGGCAAAGCCGTCGTCAACCCCGGGGACAAAGTCGACGTCCTCGTCGAGTCCATGGAGAACGACGACGGCCTCGTCGCCCTCTCCAAGGAGAAGGCCGACAAGCTCAAGGTCTGGGATGAGATCAGCGCCGCGTGCGAACGCGACGAGCTCATCGAAGGCACCATCACCGCTCGCGTGAAGGGCGGCCTCTCGGTCACCATCAACGGCGGCGTCAAGGCGTTCCTCCCCGGTTCGCAGGTCGACCTTCGGCCCATCCGCAACCTCGACAAGCTCATTGGTCAGAGCTTCGAGTTCAAGGTCATCAAGTTCAACAAGAAGCGCGGCAACATCGTGCTCAGCCGCCGCGTGCTCCTCGAGAAGGAGCGCGACCGCCTCAAGGCAGCGACGCTCCAGAACCTCGAAGAGGGTCAGATCGTCACGGGCATCATCAAGAACCTCACCGAGTACGGCGCCTTCGTCGACCTCGGCGGCATCGATGGTCTCCTGCACATCACCGACATGAGCTGGGGGCGCGTCAGTCACCCGTCCGAGCTCTTCAGCGTTGGCGACGAGGTCACCGTCAAGGTCCTCAAGTACAACGCCGAGACCGAGCGTGTCTCCCTGGGTCTCAAGCAGATCACGGAAGACCCGTGGAACGAGGTCATCGCCGCCTTCCCGATCGACACCAAGGTCCAGGGCAAGGTCGTCTCCATCACGGACTACGGCGCGTTCATCGAGATGAACGAGGGCGTCGAAGGCCTCATCCACGTCTCCGAGATGTCGTGGAAGAAGCCCAAGCACCCGTCCAAGCTCGTCGAGGTTGGCCAGGAGGTCGAGTGCGTCGTTCTCGACGTCGATGTGCAGAACAAGCGCATCAGCCTCGGCCTGAAGCAGCTCCAGGAAGACCCCTGGACGGCCTTCACCCAGAAGTACAACCCAGGCGACATCATCCGCGGCAAGGTCCGGTCCATCACGGACTACGGTGTCTTCATCGGCATCGAAGACGGCGTCGACGGCATGGTGCACAAGTCCGACCTCAGCTGGACTCAGCGCATCAACAACCCGGCGGACCTCTATCACAAGGGTGATGAGGTCGAAGCGATCATCCTCTCCGTCAACGACGAAGAGAAGAAGGTCAGCCTCGGCATCAAGCAGCTCTACGAAGATCCCTGGTCCTACATCCCGACCCAGTACCCCGTCGGAACCATCCTCGAGGTCCGCACCATGTCGGTCACCGAGTACGGTGTGTTCGTCGAGATCGAGCGCGGCGTCGAGGGCCTCGTGCCCCGGTCCGAGATCAGCCACGAGTTCGTGGAAGATCCCGCCAAGTTCGTGAGCATCGGCGACCAGCGCAAGGCGGAGCTCATCTCCATCGACGCGACCGACCGCAAGATCACGCTCTCCTTCAAGGACGTCGAGGACCGCGAGCTCGACCAGGAAGCGATGAAGTTCCAGAAGGAGTCCAAGAAGGTCGAGCGCAAGGTTGGCCCCTCGGGCACGACCGGCGCGACCCTGGGCGACGTGCTCAAGGCCAAGCTCGGTAACATCGCTCCCGCCCCGTCGGCGGCCCCCGTGGAGGCCGAAAAGCCTGCCGAAGAGGCCAAGGACGAGACCAAGGTCGAGGCCAAGGACGAAGCCAAGGACGAAGCCAAGGACGAGACGGCTGA
This sequence comes from Deltaproteobacteria bacterium, assembly GCA_003647065.1. Classification (GTDB taxonomy): domain Bacteria; phylum Myxococcota_A; class Polyangia; order Polyangiales; family B10-G4; genus B10-G4. The sequence continues at coordinate 1,864 of QMMC01000354.1, forward strand.
AAAGACCGAGGGCGACGACGCCTGAGCGTCTCGTTCGTGATTGAGAAGGGCCGGCTCATTCGTGAGTCGGCCTTTTTTTTCGAACGATGCGGGCCCGCCTGCGGCGTTGACGGGCGCTTGAAATACCTTTGGTATTCCGGCGCTTCGTCGCCTTGCATCCGGACCCACCTCGTCCGAAAAAGCTCGTTTTGCACGCTCTGGCGCTTCGGCTCTTCTTGGCCCTTGCCATGACCTGCGCTAAGTCCACGCGGTGGATGAGGGGAAGATGCCCGAGGTGGGGCCCGGGTCGCAGCGCCGGAGGCGGATATTCTTCGGTCTCACTGCCATCGGCTTGGTAGCGACCCTCGGGCTCTTCCGCGAGGTCCTGCTGCCGTTCCTCCTCGCTATCGTCATCGCCTATGTGCTGGACCCTCTCGTGGGGCGCCTCCAGCACCGGATGCCGCGGTGGATTGCGGTGGTCATCATGATCTTTGCGCTCCTCGGGGTGATCGGCGGCGTGACCGCCGTGGCCGTCCCGCCTATCGTGGTGGAGGTCGAGCGCTTCACCACCGAGGCCCCGGCGCTCCTACGGCGTGCACGCAGCGAGTGGCTGCCCGCCGTCGAGCGGGGGCTCCGGGAGCGCATGGAGGACTACGCCGAAGAAGGCGAAGAAGCCGTCCTCGACGTGCTGCATGAAGACGAAGCCGCCTCGACCTCGGCGATGGACGCGGGGGTGCCGGACCACGCGTCCTCCGGGGCCATTCTGATCGAGCCTCGGGAGTCCGGGGGTTACGCCGTCTACTTGCCGCCCCAGGGGGTCGAGGTGCGGCGCGATGGCAATCGCCACATCGTCGGCGGAGGCTCCGCCCCGAAAACCACCGACGGCGACGTGACCTCGAATCTCACGGGCACCCTCGCGGGGCAGCTCTCGGGATCCGAGGTCACCGCGATGGGCTTCCTGCGCACCGTGAACTCGGTGGTCCAGGGCGTCGCCCGGGGAATCTTTGGTTTTTTTCTGACCTTGATGCTCGCGGCCTATCTGATGATCTCGAAGGAAGGCATCTTCTCGTTCTTCCGGGCGATGGTCCTCGAGGGCCGCCAGCGCGGCTTCGACGATCTGATCCGCCGCATCGACAAGGGCCTCTCCGGCGTCGTGCGCGGGCAGATGATGATCGCCGTCGTCAACGCCATCCTGACGGGCATCGGCTACTACTTCTTGGATCTGCCGTACTGGCCGATCCTGACGCTGTTCGCGCTGGTCTTCAGCATCATCCCCATCTTCGGCGTGATCATCAGCTCCATCCCCGCGCTCATCATCGGCGTCGCCGAGTCACCGATGACCGCGCTCCTGGTGCTGGGGTGGATACTGATCATCCATCAGATCGAAGCGAACCTCCTGAACCCGAAGATCATGGGCGACGCTGCGAAGGTGCATCCGGTGTTGGTCATCTTCGCCCTCCTCGGCGGTGAGCACCTCTTCGGCCTCATCGGCGCGCTCCTGGCGGTGCCCGTGTTGAGCATCGCCCAGAGCTTGTTCCTGCACTACCGCGAGATAGCCCTCGGTGTGCCGGTGCCGACGAGCAGCGCCGGGTCGGTCGAGGCGGGGGACTGACGGCCTGGAAGGGGCGTGGCCTCGGGGCGTGGGGGGCACTATTCTCGAGCCCCATGGAAGACCTCGCGCTGCTCCTCCTATTGATTGCGTCGCTCACCGCTTGCAGCGATGAGGCGGTGCAAGCGCCCGCCCAGAACGTCGAAGTCGTCACCACTTCTGCCGCGCCGGCCACCGTCTCTGAGCCTCTGCCAGACCCCTTGCCACCCTCGATTCCAACCTGGCCATCGGCGGCGCAGCGCCCCGACGCCCGGGCTTGTGAGTCGGCCGCCGACTGCGTGTACACCAACGCAAACCGGGGCCCGTGTTGCGTCGCGCAGCGGGGCGTGGTCTTCGCGCGCAGCTTCGTCAACTGGCGGCGGTCCTGGATTGCTGGCAACTGTCCAGCCAACGAGTGTGTCGAGGTGCTCTTGGAGCCGACCGAGCCATGCGCGGGTGAGGCTCGCTGCGTCGACGGCGAGTGCCGCGATGCGTGCGAGTGACGGATAATCCAGAATAGCGACGGAAAAAACAGAGGGGCAGCATCCGGCCTTTCGTGGACCGTTGCCTCGCCCCTGCCTACCATCCGGCCCGGAGGTTGCTGTGGACGAACTCTTGGACCGCTTTTGTCGCTACGTGAAAGTGGAGACCACGTCGGCGCACGATGCCGTCGGCTGCCCGAGCACCCCGGGGCAGCTCGAACTCGGCAGGCTCATCGCGGAGGAACTCCGCGGCCTCGGCCTCGCCGATGTAGGCATCGACGAGTATGGCCTCGTGACGGCGACGGTTCCCGGCAACGTCGAGGGGGCCCCGACCATCGCGTGGCTGGCGCACCTCGATACCTCTCCGGACGCCAGCGGCAAGGGAGTGCAGCCGACGATCCATCGCAACTACGATGGCCAGGACATCGCGCTGGCCGGGGATCCGTCGAAGGTCATCCGGGTGGCGGAGACCGACGGGCTGTCGGAACTGGCGGGCAAGACCCTGATCACTTCGGACGGCACGACCCTGCTGGGCGCCGACGACAAGGCGGGGGCGGCGGTGATCATGACCGCGGCGGCCACGCTCATGGGAGACGCGGCCATCGAACACGGGCCTATCCGCGTCGTATTCACCGTCGATGAGGAAATCGGCCAAGGGACGGACAGGGTGGACGTGGCGAAGCTCGACGCGACGTGTGCCTACACGCTGGACGGGGTGGGCGAAGGCTTGATCGAGAACGAGACCTTCTCCGCAGACATGGCCACGGTCACCATCACCGGCGTCAGCATCCACCCGGGCCTCGCGTACGGAAAGATGGTCAACGCCATCCGCGTCGCGAGCGAGTTCGTCGACCGGCTGCCGAGGGACATGGCACCGGAGACGACGGAGGGGCGGGATGGTTTCCTGCACGTGCATACCTTCGAAGGCAACGCGTCGCAGGTGAAGCTCCAGATCCTCCTCAGGAGCTTCGTCACCGGCGAGCTCGAAACCCAGGCGGGGATCCTGCGAGACGCCGCGAAGGCGGTCACCGATGCCCATCCGGGCGCCGATGTCCAGGTGAGGATCAAGCGGTCCTATCGAAATATGGCCGATTCGCTCGCCCGCGCGCCGCGCACGACCGCCCTGGCCGTGCAGGCATTTCAGAATATCGGAGTCGAGCCCACGTTCTCGTCGCTCCGGGGCGGCACCGACGGCGCCCGCCTGACCGAGGCGGGGCTGCCGACGCCGAACCTCTCGACGGGCATGCACAACTTCCATTCGCCTTTGGAGTTCGCGTGCCTCGAGGAGATGCAGACGGCGGTGAAGATGCTTCTGGAGCTGGCGCGGCTCTGGGGAGCGCAAGCGCCGGCGTAGGCCGGGAGACGGTCCGCACTTGTCGAACTCATCGAACTCCTGGAGGACGGCGGAGGCAGGAAGGGCGTGAGGTCAGCCGGCGCCGAGGATGTCGGCGTCATCGAGGTCCACCTCGACGCGTAGCTTCCAGGTCGCTCCCTGGCGCTCGGCCCGTACGACGGCCGAGGAGGCCCCCTTCTTCCGGAGCGTCTGTTGCAGCCTGCGTGCGGCGCTCCGGGCCACCTTGGTTTCGGCGTTGGTCGGCTTGGGTGCCGCGGTGAGGCGCTTGGTCGCGTTGCGAATGTCGGCGACGGTCATGCGGTGTATGCGTTTGCCGCCGATGAAGGCATTGGCACTCGCCAGGGAGAGGGCGACGTCAGCGGCCGGCGTGGCGGCGGTGTAGCGTTCGAGGAGGTAGCCCTTTTCGATGCCCATGCGCATGGCGAGCGCTTTGGGGTAGGTGTTGACGACCGTGATGAGCTTGTGAGCCTGCATGCGGCCAATCAGGCAACGCTCTTCGGCAGCCGCAGGATGCGTCGTCCGGAGTCGTCGAAGGCGTTGCACTCCTCGAGGGTGCGGGTGAGGGCCGGGAGGTCTGCGTAGTCGAGGCGCGACGAGAACTCGTGGACGCGGTCCAACATGCGCACATAGTCCCGGGGCGCTTGGTCTCGCGAGAGGCGCCGCAGGGTGCCGAGGTAGTCCGTTCGGTAGGCGGTGGCAATCAGGATGCGCGCCTCGCCGCCGGCCCAGAGTTCGGCGTTCATCATGGCTCGGGCGAGGCGTCCGTTTCCGTCGTCGAAGGGGTGTACTTCGGTGACGAGGAACATCATGAACGCGGCGCGTTGGAATTGCGTCGTGAGCGTGGCGAAGAGTGACAGGCCCCGCTCGAGGGTTCCTTCTACGAGCTCCGGGGATACGAATTGCGTATTGCCGGCGCGATTTGCCAGCTGCTTGAATTCGCCGGGGCGTTTGTCTGGCCGGCCGACGAGCAAGGTCGCGTGACGCCTGGTGAGCATCCCGGCGAAGTCTTCGTAGCCGTCGAGCTCGCTGACGCTCACCCGCATCTCCGACTCGTCGCTCAGGAGCTCGAAGGTTCCGCGGATGTCGTGGGCGTCTTCGGGCCGCGCCCGAGGGAACTCATCGCGCAGGACGATGCCTTCGGCCTCGTGTACCTCGAAACGCGTACCCTCGATGAAGTTGGAAAAATAGGCCTCGATGAAGGCCAGGTGCTGGAGTTCGTGGCGGAGGAAGTGGTGAACGGGGCGGGTGGTCTGGCCCCACTCGTTCTGCAGTTCGTCGTGCAGCACCTCCAAGAGTGCGATGCGTCGGGCGTCGAAGGGCCTCCCGCCCGAGGCGCGCGCGAGGGCGGTTGGCGACGTCAAGGGGGCAGGGCGCGATTGGAGCAGCGCGCCGATGACGGCATCGAGTTCGTCGAAGGCGTCATCGGCGTCGAGGGGAACGACGAGCGTCCTGGCGTGGTCGCGGAGGGCATTCAGGCCCTCCTCTCCCTTGTCTTGGAGCAGGCGCTCGAGTCGGGTCTCGAGGTCGGCTCGTGGGAGCGCTCGAGATACACCGCGGACCTTGGTGCGCTTGAAGTTCTCGAGAAACGCGCGGGCATCCGAGGCCCGATGCATGTCTAGGAACGACATGTCCTGAGGGAGCGGGCCGCCCCCTCGGATCAAACGCAGCGTCAGTCCGGGCAGGCGGATGGTTCGCTCGTACTTGCCGGTGAGGAAGAGGGTGCCCTCAGCCGGCCGCATCTCGAGGGCGGAGCGATGGGAGAGCACGGCGCCCGGACAGAGAAGCGAGGCGACCTCGACAGCACGCTGGCGGGTGAACCGCTCGAGAGGCGTGGTGGTGTCGGTCGTGTAGAGACGAGGGGCCACTTTGCGCAGGAGGTCGCGGCGAACGGCTGCCGAGACGTCCTTTGTGATGGTGGTGTCGGAGCGGAAGAGACCAGGGAGGCCGTGAGCCCAGTCGTGCAGGGGCTCGTGGGGGGCTCGGGGAGCTATCCTTGACATTGGGCCCTCTGAGGCATGGTTTTATTGTCAAGGATACGTGAGGCTTGTCAAGGATATGTGATGTCGGGTCGGCGGCGGTGGGCATCCCCCAGGAGACGCCGCCAAGAGCCCCGATGTCCCGGCTACACTCCGGGACGTGGGCCGGGCCGACAGTATCGATGCCGAGAGATGGGTGGGGGCATTGGTCGGCGGCGGTGGTTACCGCTTGGACGCGCTCATCGAATCCGGCGGCATGGGCTCGGTATACCGGGCGACCCGCAATGACGGCACCGCCTGCGCCGTGAAGCTTCTGCATTCGGGGTTCAACTCGGAAAGGCGCCACCTCGCGAGATTTCAGCGCGAGGCGCTGGTCACGGCGCGGCTCGCTCACCCACACATCGTGCGCGTCCTCGACGCCGGCGATGCCGAAGGCGACGCGCCAGCTTTCCTCGCGATGGAGCTACTCGAGGGCCAGTCGCTGTCCTCGTGGATCAAGGCATCGGGGGCGCTCTCGCAGGCGGACGCTGTCCTCGTCGTGCGTCAAGTGCTCGCCGCCCTCGAAGTCACCCATCAGCTGGGCGTGGTTCATCGGGACCTCAAACCCGGCAACATATTCCTCACCGTGGACGGCGCTTCCACCGTGCACGCGAAGGTCATCGACTTCGGCCTCGCGGCTCTGATGGACTCCGAAGCATACGAGCGACTCACGATGACGGGGCAGCTCCTCGGCACGCCGGCGTACATGGCGCCGGAACAGGCCCTCGGTGAGCCCCTCGACGCACGCACGGACCTCTACGCCGTGGGCTGTGTATTGTACGCCGCCCTCGCGGGCCGGTCGCCCTATCGCGGCTCCTGGGATGTGGCGCTGCCCGCGATGCTCTCCGGCGACCGACCGCGCCTGCGCGAGCTGGCGCCGTCGGTCGACCCCCGCCTCGACGCCATCGTCGACCGCGCGATGACGCACGAAGCCCGGTATCGCTTCGCGTCCGCGAGCGCGTTCGAAGAGGCGCTTCGCGCCGTGGAGCCCCGAGCGCTCGTGGC
>QMMC01000355.1 GCA_003647065.1 Deltaproteobacteria bacterium
AGCCTATCTTTATAGGTGAGCAGGCAGCGCAGGAAGCGGGGCGAGATCGCGCCGGGTATCGCGACCGAGGCGATGCTGTTTAAGTTAGCGGCAGAAGCCGGACGCGGTGTCGCAGGTGCCGCCGCCGGTGCAGTCCGTGTCGCTGGAGCAGGCCGGGCCGCAGTAGCCATCCGTCGCGGCGCCCGTGACGATGCACTCGTAGCCGGGGCGGCAGCTGCTCGACGTGGTGCTGCAGGCTTCGACGCACGCGCCGATGTCAGGGTCGCCGCGGCCGTCGTCGGTGCAGACGCTGCCGGTGGGGCAGGACTCGGCCGGGCCCGTGCCCGAGAGGCGGCAGCCGGGGAAGCCGCAGGTGCCGCCGGGCCAACCGTCATGCGGTTCGTCTAGACACGCGCCGCCTTCGCAGGTGCCCCTTGTGCAGGCCTCGCCGATTTGCGCCGGGTCGAAGGGAGGCCGGCACCTTCCCGTTCCCTCGTTGCACACGAAACCGTCGTTGGCGCACAACGCGTCGGTCGTGCACGCGGGCAGGCACGCGGTCTCACTGGTCGGGTCCGCGGCGTCGCTCGGCTTGCAGTCGTATCCTTCGCGGGGGCAATCGGGCAGGCCCTCGCAGGCCAGAAGGCACACCCCGGTGCCGTCGCGGTCTTCGACGCAGACGTTGCCCCCGGGGCAGCCCGGGTCGGCGGCTGCGGGGTCACAGCCCACGTAGATGCAGTACGAGAAGGGGAAACCCGAATCGTATTCGGTTAGGCAGGTCCCCCCGGCGCAGAGGCCTTCGGCCGTCGAACACTCCTGGCCGAGCTCGGCCGGGTCGAAGGGGTCGTCGCAGGTCCCGAGGGCCGGGTTGCAGACGCGTCCATCGCTGCACTGGGCGTCCGAGGTGCACCCCGGCCCGCAGTAGTGCGCTCCCCGGGGCCCCCCAGCGTCGGTGCATTGGTAGCCGGGCCGGCAATCTCTAGCGTCGGTGCAGCCGGCGAAACACGCCCCCCCTCGCCCCGCGGGAAGGCACACGTCGCCGGCGTCGCATCCGGTCCCCGCGTCGGGGTCGCAACCGCCCTCGATGCACGCACCCCCCGGCCAGCCACTGAAATACTCTTCGAGGCAGAACGCTCCGACGGGGCACATGTCCGAGGACTCGCACCCGCTGCCCACTTCGGCTCCCGAATCGAAGCACGTGCCTTCGCCGAAGAAGCCCCCGTCCGGGTCACAGCTGAGCCCCGGGCCGCAGTCCGTCGAGTCGAAGCACCCGGGGATGCATACCGGTCCGTCGAGCATGAAGGATGACCCACAGCCGTAGCCGGTTCGGCACTGCCGATCCGTCGCTCCCGGGTCGCACTCGGCGAGGCAGATGAAGGCGCCGCGGCCGACCGGGGCGCAAAACGAACCCTCGGGGCACGCCTGGCCGGCGTCGCATTCGGCGCTGCAGTAGCCGCCCTGCCATCCCATCGACTCTTCGATGCACAGGGCATCGCACATCTCGGCGCCGTCGCAGGGCCCGCCGACGTCCCCCGCGGGGGGACTCGACCCGTCCGCGGACCCGTCTGCGCCGCCGCCGTCGACCGGGGGGAGGGCGTCGAAAACTACGCCCGAGTCTCTCGGAGCATGCGACTTGTCGCAGGCCGAGGAGGCCAGCAGCAGCAGCGGCACCCCCCCGATGAGGAGGGCCCGGATGACGAGATCGCGACGAAGCATGAATTCCGCAGCCATTACGAGGTGCTAGAAGCATATAGCCGACAAAGTGAGGCTCAGCCACGGCGCTCCTGCGATCGGCCAACGGAAGGACCACACTTCCCCCACTCCCGTCCCCCGTCCGGGACGCGTCCCGCGTTGACGCGTTTGCGACCCACGTAGTAGGTAGGCTGCGGGGTCAAGCTAGTCATCGCTCTTCGGTGGGGTCGCGAGAGGTCGAGTACGTGAGTGAAGAGAGCGTCATCCGATTTTGGCCGGCCACCGACGTCGGTCGCGTACGCGACCACAACGAGGACGCGTTCCTCGTCGACAAGAAGCTGAGCCTCTACGTCGTCGCGGACGGGATGGGCGGCCACGCCGCCGGCGAGGTCGCCTCGAACCTCACCGTCCGGACCGTCCGCGACGTGCTCGCGAGCGGACGAGAGACGCTGATCGAGTTCGAAAAGGGCCACGGCGGTACGGCTCGCCAAGACGTGCTCCGGCTCCTCGAGACCAGCGTCCAGCAAGCCTGCAGCGCCGTCTACGTCGAGGGCCAGCGCGATGAGACCAAGCGCGGCATGGGCACCACCGTCGATGTCCTGCTCATCGTGGGCAATCGCGGCTTCATCGCCCACGTCGGCGACTCGCGCATCTACCTGCACCGCCAGGGCTCGGTGCACCAGCTCACCGAGGACCACTCGCTCATCAACGAGCTGCTCAAGCGCGGGCGCCTGACCCGAGAGCAGATCGACAAGGTCCAATACAAAAACGCCGTGACCCGCGCCGTCGGCGTCTACGAGAGCGTCGAGGTCGACACCATCGACTTCGACGTGCTCCCCGGCGACAGCTTCCTCCTCGCGACCGATGGCCTCACCGGCTATCTCGAGGACGTGGAGATCCCGAAGTTCTTCGCGGACACCCCCGAGGACCAGCTCGCCCAGCGCTTCATCGACCTCGCCAACGAGCGCGGCGGCAAAGACAACATCACGGCCGTCGTGGTGTACGTGCCCGACGCGGAGCAGGGCGCCGACAAGCTCGCCCGAGAGGTCAACCTCAAGCTCGAGACCCTGCACCGCATGCCCCTCTTCCGGCACCTGACCTATCAGGAGCTGGTCCGGGTGCTCAACATCACCGAGGTCCGCGCGTTCGCCCCCGGCGAGCCGGTCGTTCACGAAGGCGAGGACGGCGACGAGCTCTTCATCGTCCTGACGGGCAAGGTGCGCGTGCACTCCGGCGAAACGCCCCTCACCGACCTCGGTCCCGGCGAGCACTTTGGCGAGATGGCCCTCGTCGACAAGGCGTTCCGGAGCGCGAGCGTCACGGCGAGCGACGAAGCCAAGCTCCTGGCGATCCGGCGGCGAGCCTTCTTCGGCATCATCCGCAAGGATCACGACGTTGCGGTCAAGCTGCTCTGGAGCTTCCTCGGCGTATTGACCGAGCGCCTGCGCTCGACGAGCCGCGAGCTCGGTGACGCTCGGGAACAGCTCTCGATGGATCTCACCGACGAGCTCTTGAGCCCGGGCGACATCACGGAGCTGCACGAGGCCCCGGACACCTCGCCCGAAGCCTCCGAAGAAGGTGCCGACGCAGCCTCTGGCGACACGGCGCCGGAGGTGGCCGCGGCGGTCACTTCCGACTTCGCGGACGATGACGACGATGCCGTGACCCGGGTCGACGAACCGCTGGTCCCCGAGCCGGACGAATGATGCTCCGGGGGGCGAGGGGGCCGTCAGTGGTGGCTCTGGTTGCGCTCTGGGCGGCGATCGCTGTGGTGACCGCCTGCGGCGACGACGATGGCGGCGGCGAAGGCGAGTCCGAGGGGAACCGGGAGACCCGGGAGACCGGAGAGATCGCGCCCGTCCGCCGACACCAGATCGACAAGATGACGCCCCACGAGATCGCCGCCGCGCCCAGTCGCAGCGGTGGACGGGTCGCGCGCCTCGATGGGGTGGCGCGTCGTGACGGGGAGCCCCTCGCGGTTGGGGACCACTTCGGTCCGGGGGAGCTCCTCGAGACCGACGAGCACGCCCATGTCGCAGTGGACCTGGTCCGCGAGGTGCGCGTGGAGATCGGCGCCGGGGCCGAGCTGCGCCGCGGCGCTGTCGGCGAGGCAGAGCTCTTCCTCCACCGCGGGACCCTCCGCGGGACGCTGCCGCCGGTCGGCGGGGGAAGCCGGCCGCCGCTGCGCGTGGGCACACCCGCCGGGACCGTCGTGGTTCCCGGCGCCGGGGACGTGCTCATCGCGGCGCTGCCCTCGGGGGACACCTGGGTGGCTGTGTTTTCCGGAGCCGCGGTTTTGAGCCGGGGGGAGTTCCAGGGCGAAGCGGGAGAGCGGCGCACCGAGGGCACTCGGCTCCTCGAGGGCAGCGCCGCCCTCCTCGGTCGCACGGCGGTCGCCGAGCCGACTGAGGCCCCGGAGCGCGTGGAAGCCGGCTGGGCCGCCGCGGGTCAGCTCATCGAGGCCGCCCCCGGGATCACGGGGGCCAGTCGCCGGGGCGCCGCCGAGGCCGCCGGGGCCCGCTTCGACGAGGCGGCGGCCTGGTTGGTCGCCGAGCGGACCCTGGGCAGGACCCTCGCCGACCAACAGCGTTCCCTCATGGAAACCGACCCAGAAGGGGCCCGAGCGCTGACCCGTGACATCGTGGCGCACTCCCAGCGCCTCATCCGCCTCAAGGTGATCGTCCTCGGGCGGTACGAGCAGGCGGCGGCCGCCGCCGGGGCCGCCGGAGGGGAGATCTCCACTCCCCGCGTAGACCAGGCCCGCGAGCTCCTGACCGACAGCTGACTCTCTGGCGGGCTCTCTGGCGGACTTGGCGGCTGACTTCCTTGACGGTCCACCGGCGGCCTTCGTATTCTCCCGCTGTGACGCGAAAGTCCCTGATTTCGTTGGCGGTCGTGCTGATTGCGCTGGTCGCCTGGGCCGCCCCGAGGGGCGTCGAGGCCCAGGACGCCGAAGAAGAGCTGCGCCTGCACCGAGAGCCTCACTCGTTTACCAACGTCATCGACGCGATGGACGGCGACGATCCCTTCGACATCAACGTCTCCCTGACCTTCAACCGGGAGTGGTCGACGGGGGAGATCCAGCGCGAGATCAACGACCCGGCGGTCGCGACGGGTCGCAACTCGGCCAACAACATCCCCGTCGGTCAGCACGAGCACTTGCGCAACACGCTGACCGCCGGCCTCCAGATCGGTGTCTTCCACGACCTCTCCATCTACGGCCTCTTGCCCATCGTGCTCAGCGATACGCGCAACCTGAAGCAACCCGACTCGGATACCGACCGCGACCTCTCGCGGCGCGTGCGTCAGGAGACTCAGCCACCGACCTGGGGGGCGCCCGTCGATGCGAGCGGTCAGCTCGCCATCTTCGACGTGCCCTTCGACTCCCAGGCCCGGTCGGGCATTCCCCACGTCAACGTCGGCATCGCCTGGGGCATCTTCAATCAGTTCCGCGACGGGGCCCTGCCGACCTGGGTCGTCATGCTCGAAGGGCAGTTCGCCATCGGTGATCCGATGCGCCCCTGTCAGCGCGACCCCGTGACCGGCGACGACGTCCCTTACGAAAACTTCGCCACCGGCGAGCGCGGCAAGTGCAACGGCGGCAACGACCAAGGCATCAGCGACGGCGTGCACTGGCTCTCCGTCGAGACCCGGTCGAGCTACCGCCTGCGTTACGTCGAGCCCTACGCGGGGCTGCAGTTTCAGGTGGGCTTCCCGGCCCAGGCGTCGGACCAGTTCAAGCCCGGCGGCGACCTCGACGGCTTCACCAACTCCGCCCCGCCGCTCCAGGGCATGCTCACCGCGGGCCTCGCCGTGATCCCCTGGGAGGCCCGGGCCCGGCACCAACGCCTCACCGTCGACCTTCGTCTCCTCGGCCGCTACATCTCCGAGGGCCACTACTTCTCGCCGCTCTTCGACGCCCTCGGCACCAGCCAGAGCGCCTACCTGCAAAGCCCCAACTACGAGACCGAGGACACGAGCGGTCGCTCCGTCATGTTCCAGGGCCTCACCGACATCGAGCCCCACGGCCGCCTCTCGACCCGTATCTCCATCGAGATGCAGGCCGCCGAGTTCGTGCGATTCGTCATCGGCGCCCAGATGGGCTGGGAGACGCCGTACTCCATCACCTACTCCGACGCCTGCAACCCCAACTTCAACGCCGACCCCGGAGACCCCCGGGAGGGCAACTGCCGTGGCGGCATCATCAACCCCCACCACCGGGCCAACATCGACCTCCCCGGGCGGCGCTTCCGTATCGACGACCAGTTCCAGCTGGACCTCTTCGCTAGCGCCGTCGCACAGTTCTGAGGAATGGTCGGGGGCGGGGCCGTGTTGAGGGCCCGTCGGCGGTCTCGAATTGCTTCGTGATGCCGAATCCCGGTGGGTTCGGGTAGACGTTTGGGCCAAGCGGCGTTACTGACAGCGGACCATGAGCGCGGAGACACCGGACGACGAGTTGGTCGGCACCCCCGAGGGTGAGGGCACGGCTCCGTCCATGCCCGACTCCGAGGCCGAGCTCGTCGACGCCGGCGAAGCGGCCGGAGCCATCGAGGCCGAGAGCCGCGACTCCCTCCCGGACCTGCCGGCGGCGGTCGTCAAGAAAGCTCGAGCGGCCAAGAAGGCTACCAAGGCCACCAAGAGCAAGAGCAGCAAGGAAGGGGCGCTGTCCAAGCGCGACCCCCTCGCCGCCTATATGCGGGACGTGCAGCGCTACTCGCTCCTGACCCCGACCGAAGAACACGACCTCGCCGTGAAGTACGTCGCCGACGGAGACGTCGACGCGGCCCGGGAGCTCGTCACCTCGAACCTGCGCCTCGTCGTCAAGATCGCCTACGACTATCGGCGCGCCTACAAGAACATCCTCGACCTGATCCAGGAGGGCAACATTGGCCTCATGCAGGCCGTGAAGAAGTACGACCCCTACAAGGGCGTGAAGCTCTCGAGCTACGCGGCGTGGTGGATCCGGGCGTACATCCTCCGGTACATCCTCAATACCCACCGCATGGTGAAGCTCGGGACGACCCAGGCCCAAAGGAAGCTCTTCTTCAACCTCAAGAAGGAAAAAGCGCGCCTGTCGGCGATGGGCATCGAGCCGACCCCGGAGCTCATCGCCGAGCGCCTCTCGGTCAAGGTCGACGAAGTCATCCAGATGGACCGACGCATGTCGGCCGGGGACGCCAGCCTCGACGCGCCGGTGGGCAGCGGTGACGGCCGCTCGGTCGCTCGGATCGACCTCCTTCAGTCGGGGGGCAGTCGCATCGACGACGTCCTCGCCGAGGAGGAGCTCGGGGGCATGCTCCGCGACAAGATCCACGAGTTCGGGGCGACCCTCGAGGGCAAAGAAGAGAAGATCTTCCGAGAGCGCCTCGTCGCCGAAGATCCGCGCACGCTTCAAGACCTCGGCAAGGGCTTCGGCGTGAGCCGGGAGCGCGTCCGGCAGATCGAAAAGCGCCTCAAGCAGAAGCTCAAAGCCTACCTGACCGCTGAGCTCGGGTCGGGCGTGCTCGACGTCTATGAAGCCGGCTGAGGGTGCGGGGCGCCTCTCGGTCGTCGCGACGCCGATCGGTAACCTCGACGACATCACCCTCCGGGCCATCGAGGTGCTCCGGCAGGCCGACGTGATCCTCGCCGAGGACACCCGGAGGACGAAGCGCCTCACGGGCCACCTCGGCATCGCGACCCGTCTCAAGAGCTTCCACGCCCACTCCCCCCCGGGGGCGGTCGAGGGGTGGGTCGCCGAGCTCCTTGGGGGGGCGCACCTGGCCATCGTCACCGACGCCGGCACGCCGGTCGTGAGTGACCCCGGCATTCGCCTCGTCGCCGCCTGCCGCGAGGCCGGGGTTCCGGTCGAGGCCATCCCCGGCCCGAGCGCCGTCACCGCAGCCATCGCCGTCGCCGGCATTCGGGCGGACGTCTTTCGCTTCGTCGGGTTCCTGCCCCGGAGCGGTGGCCGGCGTCGCCGGGTCCTCGAGGAGATCGGCACGGAACGCGGGGCGACGGTGCTCTTCGAGGCACCGGGGCGGGTTGGGAAGACCCTTTCGGACCTCGCCGCGGTCGTCGGAGCGGACCGCCAGGGGGCGATCTGTCGGGAGCTCACGAAGCTCCACGAAGAGGTGACCCGGGGGCCCTTGTCCGAGCTCATCGAGAGGGCCGGCGAGGGGATTCGCGGGGAGGTGACCCTGGTCGTGGAAGGGACCGGCCTCGCCGCTGGCGCCGTCTCCGAGGTCACCCCGGAGGACGCCCGGGACCGGGCCGAGGAGCTCCTCGCCAACGGGCTCAGCCCCCGGGATGCGGCCCGGCGCCTCGCCGAGGAGACGGCAATGCCGAAAAAAGAGGCCTACTCGTTGATCCTCTCCCTCGCCGAGGGCTCGACGTGACCGCCGGACCTCGGTAGCCTCTCGCCGTGCCTTCCCTGACTGCTTCGCGCTTTTTCGCCGCCCCCCGCCCTTCGGTTCTCCGGAGGCTCCTGGCGCCCTTGGCTCCCTTGGCTCCCTGGGCCCTGGTCGTGCTTCTGGCCCCGGTCGTCGCTTCGTGCGCGGCCGATACGAGCCCCGAAGAGGCTCCCGGGCTGCGCATGCGCGTCGAGTGGCTGACGGCC
>QMMC01000356.1 GCA_003647065.1 Deltaproteobacteria bacterium
GACCCCCGAAGAGATGGCCGGCCCCGGGCTCTTTCTCTGCTCCGATGCGGCGAGCTACGTCACCGGGCAGATCCTCACCGCCGACGGCGGCGAACGCGCCCGGTAGCGGCCCGGCGCCGTTGCCCGTGACGGTGCTCACACGCTCCCGGCGCGTTGCAGTGCGCTCGCGTTTGGTCCTATGGTCCCGCTCCCATGGACCTTTCGTTGAATGAAGAGCAGACGCTGATCCAGCAAATGGCCCGCGACTTCGCTGAAAAGGAAGTCGCGCCCCAGGCCCGCGAGTTGGACCAAAACAGCACCTGGCCCACGGACCTCGTCCGGAAGTTGGGTGAGCTCGGGCTGATGGGGGTCGCCGTGCCCACCGAAGACGGCGGCGCCGGGTCGGACAACCTCTCCTACTCCCTCGCGATGGAGGAGATCAGTCGCGCCTGCGCTTCGGTCGGCGTCATCATGAGCGTCAACAACTCCCTCGTGTGTGACCCGATCATGCGCTTCGGGAACGACGACCAGAAGAAGCGTTTCCTCGAACCCCTCGCCACGGGTAAAATGCTCGGCTGCTTCGGCCTGACCGAGCCCACGAGCGGCTCCGACGCCTCCCACATGGACACCCTCGGTGTCGAAGACGGCGACCACTGGGTGCTCAACGGGTCGAAGAACTGGATCACGAACGGACCCCACGCGGACGTCATGGTCGTCTTCGCGGCGACTGACCGGGACGCCGGCACCCGCGGGGTCACGGCGTTCATCGTCGAGAAGGACACCCCAGGCTTCAACCCGCAGCCCGCGGACCACAAGCTCGGCATCCACGGCGCCCACTCGTGCACCATCTTCTTCGAAGAATGTCGCGTCCCGAAGGCCAACGTGCTCGGTGAGCCGGGCCAGGGCTTCAAGATTGCGATGTCCACCCTCGACGGTGGCCGGATCGGCATCGCCTCCCAGGCCCTCGGCATCGCCCGGGCGGCCTACGAGAAGGCGGTCGAGTACAGCAAGGAGCGCAAGGCCTTTGGCGGCAAGCTCGCCGACCTGCAGGCCATTCAGTTCAAGCTGGCGGACATGGCGACCGAGATCGACGCAGCGAGGCTGCTCATCCATCGCGCCGCGACCCTCAAGGACAAGAAGACCGTGCGCTTCACCCAGGAGGCCGCGATAGCGAAGCTCTTCGCCTCGGAGATGGCCACCCGGGTGACCCACCAGGCCCTGCAGGTCTACGGCGGGTACGGCTACTCCCAAGAGTACGACATGGAGCGTCACTACCGCGACGCGCGCATCACCGAGATCTACGAGGGCACCAGCGAGATCATGCGCATCGTGATCGCGACCCACGCCCTTCGGGCCTGAAGTTGGAACGAGCGATGACGACGTACTCGAAGCGGATGATCCTGGCTCTGTGTCTCGGAGGGCTCGCGGGCTGCGGTGGAGCCGATGAGACTCACGAGGATCACCACACCGACAACCACACCGCGGGCCACGAAACGGCCCCCGAGCCCGACGACGGGTTGGCCATCGAAGGATTGATGGGGACCATCTCGGAGATGGCGGTCAGTCGCGCCCTCAGCCCGCGCATGGGCCGCTTCGCCCAGTGCTTCGCCGAGCGCTACGACGACCTGGACGTCGTCGGTGGCCGCATCCGCTTCTCTTTTCGTCTGAAGACCGACGGGACCGTCAAGTGGGTCTTCCCCCAGGCGTCGACCATCGGCGACCGCCAGACCGAAGCGTGTCTCGTCGACGTCGCCCAGGGCACGCGCTTCGAGCGGCCTCGGGGTGGTGAGGCGGAGTTCACCTGGCCCCTCGCCTTCGACGCGCCGGACGACATCCGCCCGCCGGTCAACTGGGACGCCGCCCGCGCCGAAGACGCGGTCGCCGCCCACCGATCCGAGGTACGCTCGAACTGTGGACGTGGGCCGTTCATGGTGACGGCCTACGTCAGTCCCGGCGGCGAAGTGAAGGCCGCCGGTGTAAGCACCACGGAGCAGACGTCGTCCCAGGGCCTCGACTGCGTTGCGACCGCCGTCGCCGAGTGGACGATGCCGGATCCCGGCTCGTACCTGGCGAAGGTCACCTTCGAACTTCCCTGAGCCCGCTGGAGCATCCCGATGGATTTCGGTCTCGACGAAACATCGCGCCTGGTTCGGGAGACCGCCGAGGCGTTTTCCAAGCGGCGCCTCGCCCCCATCGCCAAGTCGATCGACGAGGACGGTGCCATCCCAGGAGAGGTCCTGAAGGAGCTCGCTGACCTGGGCCTCATGGGCGTCAACGTGCCCGAGGAGTATGGCGGCGCCGCCGCGGGGGTCCTCGCCTACAGCCAGGCGATGATGCAGATCGCCGGCGGTTGCGCGTCGACGGCGGTCACCATGGCCGTGACGAACATGGTCGGCGAGGTGATCGCGGCCTTCGGGACCGACGCCCAGAAGGCCCGGACCATCCCTCGGCTGACCTCCGGCGAGACCCTCGGGGCCTTCGCCCTGTCGGAGGTCGATGCCGGCAGCGACCCCGGCGGCATGCGCACGACCGCGGTCCGCGACGGGGACGAGTGGGTGCTCAACGGCACCAAGCAATGGATCAGTCACGCCGACGGCTCCGAAGTGATGATCGTCTGGGCGCGTACGGGAGACACCAGCTCGAAGGGGCTCAGCTGCTTCCTCCTCGAAGGCCGGCCGCCGGGGCTCTCCATCCCCGGCCACGAAGACAAGATGGGCCTGCGGGGTAGCCACACGTGCTCCCTGGTCTTCGAAGACATGCGCTTGCCCAGCGACGCCCTCTTTGGCGAGCTCGGCGGCGGGTTCAAGATCGCCATGATGGCCCTCGACGGAGGGCGTATCGGCATCGCGTCCCAGTCCATCGGCATCGGTCGGGCGGCCCAGGCGGCGGCGGTCGCCTACTCGAAAGACCGCAAGCAGTTCGGCGAGGCCATCGCGGCCTTCCAAGCCATCCAATGGATGATCGCCGACAACGAGACCGACCTCGCCGCCGCCGAGGTCCTCGTGGGCCGCGCGGCGTGGCTCAAAGAGAAGGGCGAGCGCTTCTCCCAAGAGGCCTCGATGGCCAAGGTCTACGCAACCGAGGCGGCTTGGCGAGTATGCAACCGTGCTGTGCAAGTCCACGGCGGCTACGGATATACGCGGGAGTTTGCCGTCGAGCGCCATCTTCGCGACGTCCGAGTCACGCAGATCTACGAAGGCACCAGCGAAGTGCAGCGCATCGTCATCAGCCGTGCGCTCTTGAAGTGAGCCGACGGGGCAGAGGGCCGGGGGCGTTGGCGCTCTTTTGGTCTGTCGGGCTGGTCGCGCTTTCGGCCTGTGGCGACGATTCGCTTTCGGCGCCGCCATCACCCCCGCACCAAGAGCCCCAAGCGGCCCTGCCGGCTGCGCTGCCGTCGCCCGAGCCCTTGCCTCCCTTCGATTTTCGACGTCTCGTCCTCGAGCCGGACCGGTATCGAGGTTCGACCCGGACCTGCGTGGTCCGTCACGTCGGAGAGCTCGTGGTGGACGACGATGGCGTATCGCGGCGGCGAGTTCGCTGCGGCAATCGGGCTGCTGGGTACGAGATCGACCTGCGATTCGAGGAGACCGTCGCCGAGGATGAGTATGCGGTCTCCGTGACCAGCCCACCGACCCTGCGCTGGCTCTCGGTCGTCGTCGAGGGCATGAGCGAAGACGGGACCCGGGGCCGGGTCGCTTACGCTTCGTCGCGCACCGTGCCGGCGCCGGTTACGCCGCCGTCTGAGATATCCGATCCTTCCCCGGGGAGTTCGCGCGTAGGCCTCGACTTCTCCCGGGTGGCAACCGAGGCGGGGCTCATCGGCACGCGTCAGTCGTGTGCCGTTCGGGCGGCCACGGTCATCGTGCGTCGGCGTCCATCCGAAGACGTCGTCGTGACCATGCCCGTGTCCTGTACCCACGCGGGTGGGCGCTCGAGCACCGAGCTCGCCTTCACCGAGGACACGGCTGCCCACGCGCTCCTCGTCGGCGCCGGCGCCATGGCCCACGGCGTGGTCGAGGGCCCCCGGCGCCTTCGGGTGACCCACGTGACGCCCCCCGAAGAGTGACGGGTAGGGCGCCGCGCGCTCTTCAGAACATCGTCTGCATCTTCTTCCAACGCAGCTCGGCGAGGTCCCGGGCGTCGACGTTGAGGTAGATGATGCCGTCTTCGAAGCGATCGATCTTCGAGGTGTCGATGTAGACCATGCGACCGCCCGTAATCGAGGGCTCGTCGAGGTGCAGCCTTTCGAGGAGGGGCCGACTCGCCTCGGTCTTGATGGCCTTGACCTGCCAGGTCTTCACGTCGACCTCGAGCTCTGCGACGACGCCGACTTTCAGGTCGTCACGGGAGCGGATTACGCTGTTGATGAGCTTTCTTCCGATGACCCAGGTCATGTCTCTCCTTCTCGTCTGCGGACACCCGGAAGGTACGCACTCGGCGTGCCAGCGCAAGGTTTTCACGGTAAGAGGGGCCCCGCGGGCCGCTGTGTGAAATACTGCTAGAGTCGGGACCGATCATGGGCAAGGCGAAGCGCAAGGCGAAGAAAGACAAGCGGGCCAACAAAGAGCTCGCGGCTCAGGCGAAGGCCGAAGTCGAGGCGCGGAAACGGCGCGGCCGGATCATCAGTGCCGCAGTCCCGGTGGTCTTCCTCGCCCTCGCGGCGGGGGCTTACTGGGGCCTCGAAAACCCGAGCCTCGCCGGGGTGACCCTCCTCGGGGGTGCGGGCATCTGGCTGCTCCTGGCCCTCGGCTTTCTCGGGTCGGGCATCGCGCCGCGGGACCGCGACAAGGCCGGCTCGATCGATTTCGGTAACCGCGGCTGAGGAGTGAGAGTCGTGAGCATCGAAGACGCCCGGTGGGATGCCGTCGAGGATGGGGTCGAGATCCTCCGCGAGGGGGACGCGACCGGCGCCATCGCCTTATTGACGCGCGTCTCCGAAGAGGACCCCGACAACGAGTACGCGCTGCACTATCTGGGCGCCGCGTATTTCGAAACCCAGGAGTGGCAGCGGTCCCTCAAGGCCTACCTCTCGGCCCTCGAGCTGAGCCCCGGCTACCTCGGTGCGATCATCGGGGCGGGCCACACCCTGCGCATGATGGGCGAGCTCGATAAGGCGCTCCGCATGGGCAAGCAGGCCTTGCTCAAGCGCAAGGACGACCAGGACGCGCTCTACCTCATGGGCCTTGCCCACTATCAGCGCGGCGACAAGGCGGCGGCGATAGATTACTTCGAGCGCTTCCTGCTCAGCCGCCCCGAGGCCGAGGTACGCACCGAGATACAGGGCCTCCTCCAGGTGTTACGCGGGCAGGTGGTACCTTTAGAAGAAGACGACCAAGACGACTGACAGCATCGCCTGGACCGCGATCCACGGCGTGATCTGGCCCCGCTTCCCGTGCTGCCTGCTCACCTACGATGCGTAGGCTCCGCGGGCTGCTCGGAACCGAGTCCACCTCACTTGTGCCTCACGATCCATGCGACACTGCCTCTAAGAGTTCTGGAGTGCCCATGGCAAAGACGACCTTCGACGAGCAGAGCTATACGGCGGACGGCGACGACCCGGGCCTCGGGGACGAGGCGATGCAGGCGATTCGTACCGCCCAGCAGATGTGGGCCGACGGCCCCGTCGCCAACGCGACGGCGCGTTTCCCGCTGCGTAAGAATCGGTTCAGCACCCTCAGTGACGTCGAGGTCCCGGACCTGGTGACGCCCTCGGATGTCGACCTCCAGTATCTGACGGATCTCGGCTTTCCCGGGCAGTACCCGTTCACTCGCGGCGTTCAGCCCACCATGTACCGCGGGCGCCTGTGGACGATGCGCATGTTCGCGGGCTTCGGCTCGCCGGCCCAGACCAACGAGCGCTTCCGCTATCTCCTCGACCAGGGGCAGACCGGGCTCTCGACCGCTTTCGATTTCCCGACCCTCATGGGCTACGACTCCGACTCCCCCCTGAGCCTCGGGGAGGTCGGCATGTGCGGCGTCGCCGTCGACACGCTCCATGACATGGAGATCCTCTTCGACCAGATTCCCCTCGAGAAGGTCACCACCTCGATGACCATCAACGGTCCGGCGGCGGTGCTCCTGGCCTTCTACGTGGCCCTTGCCGACAAGCGGGGCATCAGCCGCGACAAGATCGGCGGCACCGTCCAGAACGACTGCCTCAAGGAGTTCATCGCCCAACACGCTTGGGTCGTACCGCCCCGGCCGGCGATGCGCCTCGTCACCGACACCGTCGAGTTTTGCACCCAGGAGGTGCCGCGGTGGAACTCGGTCTCCATCAGCGGCTACCACATCCGCGAGGCGGGCTCGACGGCGGCCCAGGAGCTCGCCTTCACCCTCGCCGACGGCCTCGAGTACGTGAAGTGGGCCATCGAGCGGGGCATCGACGTCGACGACTTCGCGCCCCGGCTTTCGTTCTTCTTCGACGTGCACAACGACTTCTTCGAAGAGATCGCCAAGTTCCGGGCTGCCCGGCGGATGTGGGCGCGCTTCATGAAGGAGCGCTTCGGCGCCAAGAACCCCCGGTCGATGATGCTGCGCACCCACGCCCAGACCGCCGGGGTCTCGCTCACCGCCCAGCAGCCCTACAACAACGTGGCCCGGGTCGCGATGCAGGGCCTCGCCGCGGTCCTCGGGGGCACCCAGTCGCTCCATACCAACAGCCTCGACGAGACCTACGCCCTGCCCACCGAAGACTCGGTGACCATCGCGCTCCGGACCCAGCAGATCGTCGCCGAAGAGTCCGGCGTCACCAACACCATCGACCCCCTGGGGGGCAGCTACTTCGTCGAGTGGATGACCAACGAGATCGAGCGCGAAGCCCTCGACTACATCCGGAAGATCGACGAGATGGGCGGCATGGTCGACGCCGTCGAGCGCGGCTATCCGCAGCGCGAGATCGGCGCCGCGGCCTATCGGCTCCAGCAGCAGATCGACGACCAGGAGAAGATCGTCGTCGGCGTCAACGGCTACCACTCGGACGGCGACGGGCCGAAGATCCCGCTCCTGCGCATCGACGAGCAAGTCCAGAAGGACCAGGTCGCCTCCCTCGCCGAGGTGAAGGCCGGGCGCAGCCGGGTCGAGGTCGAAAAGACCCTCGCGGCGGTGCGCGCGGCGGCGACGGGCAATGACAACATGATGCCCCCGATGATCGCCGCGGCCAGCGCCTACTGCACCGAGCAGGAGATCTGCGACGTCTTGCGCGACGTCTTCGGCCAGCATCAGGACCGACCCGAGTTCTAGCCCCGGAATCGTTGGAGTTCTGGGGCGGGTGATTGTGAGTCCGCTCGCAACATCGGCTGGCCCGGCATCGTGCGGTGCCTTAGGGCGGCCGGCTGCGGAGGTTCGGCTGGGGGTGTGTTTTCGGTCGAGCGAATCACCGCATTGGAGAAGACATGCTTCGCTACACTTTGCTCATCAGCCTCTTCGCGATCCTCTCGACGTCGGCCACCGCTAGCGCCCAGGGCGCGCCGGGAATGGTCACCAGCGGGGCCGCGTCCCTCGAAATCACCAGCTTCTCTGCCACGAATGGCTACTCGTCGGATCTGGAGAGCGCCGACGGCACCGACCATCGCTTCGCGTTTGGCATTTGGTACCGCATCGGCACGACGGGCGGGGAGACCGCCCTCGGGACTCCGACCACCGCGGATTACACGGCTGACGTCGCGACGCTCACCTACACCGACGTCGACTCCACGGGCTTGGACATCGTCGTCACGATCACCGTGAGCGAGCCGTCTGCGGGGCAAGCTGCATTTGCGGTGTCCGTGTCTACCACGAACACCACATCGGCCTCCGTCGACCTCGAGCTCTTCGGCTACGTCGACGCGGAGGCGGACGGCGGCTCCCTCGGCGACTCGGCGACGCTCACGAGCGCCCTGCCGACCCCCTCCATCCTGGTGACGGATTCGGGCGCCACGGTGAGCTTCTCCGGTACCGCGGTGGATTCCTTCCAGGTCATCGACTACTCCAACCTGCGCACCCTCCTCAACGATGCGACGCCCACGACCCTCGACGGAACCGGCCTCCCCTTCGTCGATGACGACTGGACCGGCGCTTACGGCTGGAGCCAGACCCTCACGGCCGGCGCGTCGTTCGTGGCCGACTTCGCAGTCGAGGCGGCCGAGTCCACCACGACCGACGGCGGCGTTGCCGACGCGGGCACCGACGCCGCCACCGATGCGGGAACGGACGCCGCCACCGATGCCGGCACCGACGCCGCCACCGACGGCGGCACGACCACGGACTCGGGCACGACCACCGACGGCGGCACGACCA
>QMMC01000357.1 GCA_003647065.1 Deltaproteobacteria bacterium
CACAAGCGAGGTGGTCTCGGTTTCGAGCAGCCCACGGAGCCTACGCATCGTAGGTGAGTAGGCCGCGCAGAAAGCGAGGCCGGATCGCGCCGTGGGTCGCGCTCCAGGCGATGCTCTTCAGTAGCTCTTCGGCAGCGCGTCGGTGTCCATCGTATCGAGGGCGAAGCGGATGAGGGCGCTGCGGCTCATCTTGCGGTGGCCGCTCGCCTTGAGGCGCTTGACCGCGTCGTCGAGGCGACCGAGGTCGTCCTTGTACATCGAGATGCAGATCACCTCGTAGTGGTCGGGCTTCTTCTTGGCGGCCTTCTTGGTGGTCTTCTTGCGGGCCCGCTTGGTCGGCGCTTTGACCGAAGGGCGGGCCACCGTCTTCCGGTAGAAGCTGCCCCGGAGCACCTCGTCGACTTCGTCGCGGGAGAATACGTCTTTCATGGTTCTCCTCAGCTCGAATGGATGGAGGGGTTGATGGAGACGGGCCGAGGCGGCACGTAGGGCGCCGGGAGGCTGCTGTTGCGGGTCTGGACCTCTTCGCGCATCGCCCGGACCCGGCGAACGAGCTCCCGGTAGTCGCGGGCGCCGTTGCTATGGGGAGCGCTCTCGAAGATGGTCTTCTTGTCGCGGGGAGCTTCGCGAAGCTTCGTATTGACCCGCACCGGGTTGAGACACTTGTCGCCAAAGTGCTCGCGGAGGGCGCCGATAGCCTCCCGGCTGATCTTGTTTCGCACGTCGAAGAACGTCGGGATGACACCGAGGAGCTCGACCTCGTGGTCGAGGAGGTCGCGCACGTTCTTGATGGTGCGCAGGACCTGCTTGACGCCGACCAGCGAAAGGTAGTCACAGCTCACCGGGAGCAGGACGCTGTCGGCGTAGACCAGGACGTTCTGGTTCATCAGCGAGAGCGCCGGCGCGCAATCGAGGATGACCACATCGTAGCCGCGCACTCGCTCGGCGAGGCGGTCGCGGAGGATGCGGTCCCGGTTGGGACGCCCGGCGAGGTAGAGTTCCGCCGCCGCGAGGCGCTCGTCACTCGTCAATACGTCGAGATTGGGCCGCACCGGCACCGCCGCCGAGTCGGCATCCACTCCGTCGACGATGACGTGATAGAGGTCGCGCTCGCCGTGGATTCCGAGGCTGGCCCCGACATTGCCCTGGCCATCGCAGTCGATGAGCAGCACCCGGTCACCGGCCTCGGCGAGGCCCGCGGCGAGGTTCACCGCCGTCGTCGTCTTGCCCGTGCCGCCCTTGTGATTGAAGACCGCGATGCGGCTCGGGATACGGCGATGACGTCGGCTGAGAGCCGGACCGACCTGTCGGCACCCGGGGGTGCAGTAGTACGTCGTCCCAGAGTCCCCGGCGGACATCTGGTACGGGAACTCGAGCTCGAAGCCCTTCGAACAGACGCTACAGGTCCGTTGGTCCTGAGCGCCCTGGCCCTGCTGCTGGCAGAGCTGTGAGCAATAGTACGAAAAGCCGACGGGCCCTTCGTGAACCTGATAGCGGAAACGCGCCTCGAACTCCCGGGAACATACGCTGCACTTCGACCGAACCGAATCCATCTCGCCCTCCATCTCGCTCGCCCTTTGCGAAGTGCTTATCGAAGCGCTTCGCTAGGGACGAATCAGCACGCCAGAGGGCGATGGGTCAAAATAAGCGCAACGCGGGGACGGTATAAACTTTCTCACTTTCGCTCTGCGAAAGTGAGAAAGTTTATACCGTCCCCGGAAGCTAGATCAGGGCAACTCGATGCCTAGCTTCCGGAAGTCCGCCTCGGCGTGTTTGACCCAGCCCTGGTTCGCCTTGGGGCTCGCGGGGCTCGGGTGCAGCACGGTGCCGACCGGGCGCGAGCCGTCGAGGATGCGCTTGGCCATCTTGGAAGCCCAGGCGCCGACGCCCACGACGAGGTCGGGGTCGAGGACGTCGAGGGTCTCGAGGAGGCGCTTGTCGCAGGCGGCTTCGAGGGCGACGCGTTCGTGCTTGGGCAGCTTCTCGGGGATGCGGTTGCGGCCGCCCTCCTCCATGAAGACCAAGGGACAATAGTTTACGACGAAGAAGCGCTCGAAGAACGCCTCCGGGGTGCCGAAGCGGCCTTCTATCCAGCCCCACAAGCGCGCGCCACTGACCTCGGAGCGCTTGCACGCGAAGCCGTCGATGGGGCGCTTCGGGTGCACCTTCTTGGGCTGCTTTACCGCGCCCTTCACCTGAAGGAAGTCTCGGGCGAAGTTGACCTCGCCGAAGGGCACGCCGGTCTGGGCCATGCCGTACGGCCCCGGGTTCATGCCGACGAGGACGACTTCCTTTTTGCCCTGGCCCCACTTGGTCAGGAAGTCTTCGTGGGGGGCCCGGGCATAGGCCAGCGGGTTGTAGACGTAGGCGACGGGCTCCGCGAAGGAGAGGCGCCCCATGTCCCGGGACAGAGCCCGGCTGATGCGAACCAGGTCGTTCAGAGGTCCAGCTCCTCGGCGTCGGCGGTCGGCGCGTTTTCCATGATGTACTCGTAGCGAGCCTGGGGGTCCTTGCCCATCAGGTCGTGGAAGACGCGGTCCGTCTCGAGCTCCCCCTCGATCTTGATGCGCAACACCCGGCGGCGCATCGGGTCGAGGGTAGTCTCCCAGAGCTCCGGCGCCGTCATCTCGCCGAGGCCCTTGAAGCGGCTGATCTCGTACTTGGCGTTCGTCGGGAAGGTCCCGAGGATCTTGTCCCGCTCGACGTCGTCGAGGGCCCAGTGAACGTCTTTGCCGTGGTCGATGCGGTAGAGCGGCGGCTGGGCGAGGTAGATGTGCCCCGCCTTAATCAAGCCCGGCAGCATGCGGTAGAAGCAGGTCAGCAGCAGCGTGGAGATGTGATGTCCGTCGCTGTCGGCGTCCATCAGCAGGAAGACCTTGCCGTAGCGGAGCTTGTCGAGATTGAAGCTCTTGCCCATGCCGCAGCCGAGGGCGCTCACGACGTTGGCGAGCTCCTTGTTGGCGAGGACCTGGTCGCGGCTCGCGCGCTCGGCGTTGAGCACCTTGCCGCGGAGCGGAAGGATGGCCTGGGTCTTCCGGCTGCGACCCTGCTTGGCGTTGCCCCCGGCGCTGTCGCCCTCGACGAGGAAGATTTCGCTCTCGAGGGGGCTGGTGCTCGCGCAGTCGGCGAGCTTGCCCGGGAGGTTGAGGCGATGGCTCACCGCAGACTTGCGGCTGACCTGCTGGATGGCCGCCCGGCTCGCCGCCCGGGCCCGCGCCGAAAGCACGATGCGCGCGATGACCGACTCGGCCACGGACTTGTTGTCGTGGAGCCACTGCTCGAGGGCGGTGCCGACGATCGACGCGACCTGCCCAGCGACCTCGACGTTGTTCAGTCGGTCCTTGGTCTGCCCTTGGAACTGCGGCTCGGCGACGTAGACACTGAGAATGGCGACCAGGCCCTCCCGAATGTCGTCGGTGGAGATGGTCACGCCCTTTGGCGCCAGCTTGTGCTGGCCCATGTAGTCGCGAATGGCCCGGGTCAAAGCTTGCTTGAGACCGTTTTCGTGGGTGCCGCCGGAGCCGGTCGGGATGCCATTGGCGTAGGACTTGAAAAGGTCGTCCGGCGCCTCGGTCCACGACAGCGCCACCTCGACGCGAATCGGATCATCGCGCTCGATGAGGAACGGCTGCGCATGGATCGTAGGCTTCCCGCGGTCGGCGAGGAGCTTGTCGAGGAACTCTGAAATCCCGTTCGGATGGCAGAACTCCTCCCGCTCCTTGGTCTTTTCGTCGCGGAAGACGATCTTGAGGCCCTTGTGCAGGTAGCTCTTGGCTTCGAGGGTCTCGCGGACCTTCTTGGCGTCGAACTTCAGACTGCGGCCGAAGATCTTCGCGTCGGGCCGGAAGTGGATCGTCGTCCCGATGCCGCGCCCGGTCCCGGCGGACTTCTTGACCTTGCTCGTCGGCAGGCCCCGCGAATAGGTCTGCACGTGGGTCTTGCCGTCGCGGCGCACGGTGGCGGTCATGTCTTCCGAAAGCGCGTTGACGACGCTCGAGCCCACCCCGTGCAGGCCGCCCGAGACCTGGTAGTTCTTGCCCTCGAACTTGCCGCCGGCGTGCAGGGTGCAGAGGATCAACTCGAGGGCAGACTTCTTGTATTTCGGGTGCACGTCGACGGGGATGCCGCGACCGTTGTCGGTGATGGTCGCGCCCTTGCCGTCCTTGTCGAGGTCGACCTCGATGCGGTCGGCGTGACCGTTGATGGCTTCGTCGACGGAGTTGTCGACGACCTCCCAGAGCAGGTGATGGTAGCCGCGAACATCGGTACCGCCGATGTACATCGCCGGGCGTTTTCGGACCGGCTCGAGGCCTTCGAGGACTTCGACGTCCTTGGCGGTATAACCCTCTGCCACGATTAGTCCTCCCCCGGCGCCGGGAATCCGGGCAACGTCGGCTCACCCCAAACGACCCCTTTGAGTTCCCCGCGCTTGAAGAGCAAGAAGCCCTTCCCCGCCCGGGACACGACCTCGTACTTGCGGGTGGTGATGGTCAGCTCCTTGCCGTTGGCGTTGGTGACCACCAGGACGTCGGAGTTGTCGGAGAGCACCGCCGCACCGATCACCTCGTCGCCCTTTTGCAGCTTGATGAGCATCACCCCGCGGCCAGCGCCGGACAGAATGCTCACCGAGTCGACCTCGCAGATGAGCGCGCGCCCCTTCCGCGTAGCGCACGCCAGGCGGTCGCCCTCTTCGCAGAAGCTGACGAAGATGACCTCGTCACCGGCCTTCGGGCGGCTGTACTTTCGCCCGGCCTTGGTCGAGGGCTCGCGGTGTCCGCGCAGCGAGAAGCGCAACGTATTGCCGCCCTTGGTCACGGCGACGGCGAACGGCTCCTCGGGCTCCTCGGCCCCTTCGGTCGGGGCGGGCACTTCGAAGAAGCGCGGGTCGTAGCCGACCATCGCGACGATGCGCTCCCCGTCCTTCATCTTGAAGAGGGTCTGCACGGGCACGCCGTAGCCGGTCGTCGCCGGGATGTCGTTGATGCGGCAGACGTAGCAAACGCCGGCGCTCGAAAAGAGCGCGACCGTCGAACGGGTGGACCCGGCCACCACCTCGAAGACCGAGTCGCCTTCGCGCACGCGGGTGGTCGAGACATCCCGGACGCGCTGCTGCCGCTTGATCCAGCCCTGGGCGGTGATCACCACCATGGCGTCTTCTTCGACGATGAACGCCTGGGGGTCGAACTCGGGCTCGTCGACCTCGGCGACGACCCGCGTCTGCCGGGGCGCGGGGTAGAGCTCTGTGAGCTCGGTGAGCTCGTCCCGGATGACCTTCCAGCGAGCCTTCTTGCTCTTGAGCAGCCGCTCGATGACGCGCGCGGCTTTGCGCTTTTCATCGAGCTCTTTTTGGATGAGCAGAATCTCGAGCTTGGCGAGCTTGTAGAGCTTCAGCTCGAGGATGGCGTCGACCTGGAGTTCGTCGAGGCCGAAGCGCTTCATCAGCTTGCCGGCGGCGTCCTTTTTGCCCTCGGAGCGCCGGATGATTCGGATGGTCTCGTCGAGGGCGTCGAAGACGGTCTCGAAGCCCTCGAGGATGTGAATGCGCTCGCGGAGCTTTTCGAGCTGGAACTCGAGCCGCTTGACCACCACCTCCATGCGGAACGTGAGGAAGTGATGAAGGATCGAGAGCAGGTCGAGGCGCTGCGGCGCCGCCACATCGGGGTTCGCGGTCGGCACCAGGCACGTCAGGTTGAGCTGCACGTTGGTGCGCAGGGACGTGTGTTTGTAGAGGTACGCCATGACCAGCTGCGGGTCGGCGTCCTTTTTGATTTCGCAGACGATGCGGCAGTCGTCGGTGCTTTCGTCGCGAACGTCGGTCACGACCGGGAGCTTCCGGTTGGCGACGATTTCGCCGATCTTGCTGACGATGGTGCCGCGCTCGATGGCGAAGGGGATCGAAGTGATGACCAGGTTGCGCGCCTTCGAGCGCCCGGTGGGCTCCTCGACGATCCAGGTCCCACGGAGAGGGAAGGAGCCGTGACCGGTCTCGTAAACCTCTTCGACCTCCGCCCGGGAGGCGATGAGCTCGCCGCCGGTGGGGAAGTCCGGACCCTTCACCTTGCGCAAGACCTGCTTGAGCGTGGAGTCCGGCTTGTCGATCAACATGATCAACGCCGCGACGACCTCGCCGAGGTTGTGCGGCGGGATGCTCGTCGCCATGCCAACGGCGATCCCATAGGAGCCGTTGACCAGGAGGTTGGGGAAGCGGGCCGGCAGCACGACGGGCTCGAAGCGCGTGCCGTCGTAGTTTGGCCGGAAGCGCACGGTCTTCTGACCGAGTTCGGCCATGAGCTCGCCGGCGAGCTTGGTGAGCTTGGCTTCCGTGTAACGCATCGCCGCCGCAGGGTCGCCGTCCGGCGAACCGAAGTTGCCTCGGCCATCGACCAGACACATGCGCATCGAGAAGTGCTGGGCCATGCGCACGGTGGCGTCGTAGATGGCGGTGTCGCCATGCGGATGGAACTTGCCCATCACGTCACCGACGATGGCGGCGCTCTTCCTGTACTTGGCGTCGGCCCGGAGATGCAGCTCGTTCTGCATCGTGTAGAGGATCCGTCGATGAACCGGCTTGAGCCCATCTCGGACGTCGGGCAGCGCCCGGGACGTGATGACGCTCAGGGCGTAGTTCAGGTAGCGATGCTGGGTGACCTCGGCGAGGGACGCGTCCTCGATGATGGCCACCGGCAATTCGAGCTGCTTTTTCTTACTTTTCCGTCGTCGTGTGGCCATGGTCCTGGGCAGGCTCGGGGGTAAGTGCTGGATCCCCGTTCAGCCCGGGCTCATGCCTAGCAAAGACCCCTGCCCTCTTTCAAGGCCAACCCGCCGATTGGGAGGATAAGAGCGAATCAGGCGTCCCCGGCCTAACGGTGTAGGGTGGGGGCGATGTCCCAGGACGGAAGACGCCCGACCTCGATTCGAGTCCAACTCTCGCGCGCCCTGCGCGGTAAAAATGGAAGGGAGGCCCTCGGGCTCTACGCCAAGCTCGAGAAGAAAGAGCCGAAGGAGCCCCGATGGCCCCACCGGCGCGGGGACCTGCTGCGCCGCCAAGGAAAAGGGCCAGAGGCCATCGAGTGCTACGAGCGCGCCGTAGTTGCCTATGCGGAGCTGGGCTTCGTCGCCCGGGCCGCGGCGATGGCCAAGGTCATCCTGCTGATCGATCCATCTCGAACCGGGGCTCTCGAAAAGGTCACGGGTGAAAAGGCCCGGGAACTTCACCGGGCAAAGGGGCCGCCGCCGCTGCCAAAGCGGGATCGAGGTATGCGGCGTTCGAGCCTCCGGATGGACGCCGTCCCGCTGAAACCAGCGGCGGATCAAGACGACGACGAAGTGCGTTTCCTCGACATCGATATCGAGGTCGAACTCGAAGAACCGGTCGAAATCCGCGTGTCGCTGACCGATTTGGAGACGCGCCTGCCCGCAAGCTCGAAGGCCGAAGAAATCGAGGTCGACGTCGACAGCGACGACCTCGTCTTCCTCGACCTGGACGAAGAGCCTGAACGGGTTGCCCCGGAGCGCCTCGCCCAGCTGCCCTCGATGCCGCTCTTCGCGGAGGTACCCGAGGAGGTGCTGCGCTCCATGCTGGCCGACGCAGAACTGGTCGTGCTGAACGCCGGGGACGCGCTGATGAAGGCGGGTGACCCGAGCGACGCGCTCTTCGTGATGGTCGAGGGCCAGGTCGAAGTGCAGTTTGCCCAACGGAGGGCCGGGGAGCCCATCCTCTTGGGAGAGGGCGACATCGTGGGGGAATCGTGCCTCCTCGATGATGTACACCGCCGGGCGGACGTGATCGCGACGAGCCCAGCCCAGGCGCTCCGGATCCCCAAGACGACCCTCGACGCATTGGTCGCGACGCACGAAGAGCTCGGCGACGTCATCCTGGATCTCCTGGGACGTCGGCTGATCGCGAACATGCTCCAGACCTCGCCGGTGTTCGCAAGCTTCGATCCCAGCAACCGTGCCGACCTCGCCGCGCTCTTCGAACTACGTCGGGCCGCCGAGGGCCTCGTCCTGGTCGAGGCCAACAAGCGTAGCGATGGGCTCTACTGCACGCTCCTCGGCGACCTCGAGCTCTTCGTCGGCAACGAGACCCGGCGCGTCGGCCCCGGCATCATCTTCGGCCAGCGCACCCTCATCTCCCAGCAGCCCTCACGCCTGGGCGTACGCTGCGCGAGCGACGTCCTGCTCCTCCGGCTCCCGGCCCAACGCTTCGCCA
>QMMC01000358.1 GCA_003647065.1 Deltaproteobacteria bacterium
CGACCTCAACGCGTACTTTGCGTCCGACCCGATGATCATGAAGCTGCGGCAGATCGCCGACCAGCTCCGGGAGCTCGGAGACGTGGTGAAGGCCGACGACGTCGACGCGCGCCTCAAGGCTTCACGGCAGGACGCGCTCCGCGGGATGCGAGACAAGGCCGACCTCTACGAAGAGGGCGACCTGATCAAGCTCGGCAAACACCGCTTCAGCTACAATACCCAGCCCCTCGAGCTCTCGATGGTGCCGCGCGGCGAGGGAATGGCCCTCCACCTGACCGGCACGGACTTCTACGAAGAGGTCGACGACGAAGACTTCGTCGCGACCCAGGATTATTGGCCTCAACAGTTCGTTTCGGAGACCACCGACGTCTACCGCGGCGAGTACCTCGCGGCCTGCATCCTCTTCGACGCCGAGAACGGCGACAACGGGCTGACCATCGCCGGACTCCACGACCGGGAACGGGACGAGGAAGGGTTGCTCGGTGTCGTCCGGGAGGTCGCCGGCGCGCGCTACGATGAGGGCTACGACCGCGGTGTGCACGACGCCGACGCGGCCCTACTCCTCGAAAAGCTGCTCTCCCTCCGAGACTCGGCGGGCCTCCTGCGTTTCCCGGCAACACCCCGGGGCATCGCGTGCCTCTACTGGGCGCGCCTCGACGACGCCGCCGAAAAAGAGAACCTGCACCGCCGCGCGATGAGCCTCGGGCGTCTCCGGGCGAGCTTCGGCCCCGTCGCCGAGCTCACCGAGCTCACCGATGACCTGGCCAAAAACATCACGGACTTCGCGGAGCGCCACGGCATCGCCCACACCGAGGGCGATGCCCGCCTCGCCGGGCGGTACCTCGCCGAGGAGCTGATGGCCGACCATCCGCGCTTCACGACCAGCGCCGAGGCCCAGAAGCTCAAAGAAGCGCTCTTCCGCGAACTCGACGTCGCGGGGACGCGCCGCGCCTTCGACGAAGACCTCCGGGCCCTCGCGGACGCACCTCGGGCTCAGGCGGCGGTCGCCATCGCCTGGCTCCGTGCCTTCGTCGAAACGAGCGACAACGAAGACCTGGTGGCGCTCTCCCACGCCGCGGTGGAGGCGGGCACCCTGATGCTCACCGAGGGCCTCGAGCGCGACGTGAGCCAGGCCCTCACCCACGTCGAGGTGACCGGACTGCTCGGACAGCACTCGCGGATCGCCGGCCGCAAGATGGACCTGCGCCTCGACGAGTACCTCGACCGCCTCAGCGACTTCGTGCACCGCCGAGTCCCGGGCTTCCACGCCTACCGCGAGAAGCGCCACGCGCTGCTCGAGCGGGAACGTCAGCGCCTGCGCCTGGACGAGTACAAGCCGCGAGTGATGACCTCGTTCGTACGGAACAAGCTCATCAACGACGTCTACCTGCCGATGATCGGCGACAACCTCGCTAAGCAGCTCGGCGCGGCCGGTGACGACAAACGCACCGACCTGATGGGCTTGCTCCTGCTCATCTCGCCGCCCGGCTACGGCAAGACGACGCTCATGGAGTACATCGCCAACCGCCTGGGCATGGTCTTCATGAAGGTCAACGGCCCGAGCCTCGGCCACGGAGTGGTCAGCCTCGACCCCTCCGAGGCGCCGAACGCGACGGCGCGCCAAGAGGTGGAGAAGATCAACCTGGCCTTCGAGATGGCGAGCAACGTGATGCTCTACCTCGACGACATCCAGCACACCCACCCGGAGCTGCTGCAGAAGTTCATCTCCCTCTGTGATGGCCAGCGCCGGATCGAAGGCGTCTACCAGGGTCGCACGCGTACCTACGACATGCGCGGCAAGAAGTTCTGCGTGGTGATGGCGGGCAACCCCTACACGGAGAGCGGGGACAAGTTTCAGATCCCCGACATGCTCGCGAACCGCGCCGACACCTACAACCTCGGCGACGTGCTCAGCGGCAAAGACGACGTCTTTGCTCTCTCCTACATCGAGAACTCGCTCACCTCGAACCCGGTCCTGGCCCCCCTCGCCTCCCGAGACCAGGACGACTTCTACAAGATCGTGCGCATGGCCCAGGGCGAAGAGGTCCCGACGACGGACCTCTCCTACGGCTACGCCGCCGCCGAGATCCAGGAGATGACCTCGGTCTTCCAGAAGCTCTTCAAGGCCCGCGACGTCCTGCTGATGGTGAACGCGCAATACATCGAGAGCGCCTCTCAAGAAGAGTCGTACCGGACCGAGCCGGCGTTCAAGCTCCAGGGCAGCTACCGAAACATGAACAAGCTCTCCGAAAAGATCGTCTCGGCGATGAACGACGTGGAGGTCGAGGCGCTCATCGACGATCATTATATGGGCGAATCGCAGACGCTCACGACCGGCGCGGAGCAGAACCTGCTCAAGCTCGGCGAGATGCGCGGCCGGATGAGCGAAGAAGAGCAAGCGCGCTGGGTGAGCATCAAGCGTGAGTTCGGTCGCCTCAAGAGCCAGGGCGGCGGCGACGACGACCCGGTCACCCGGCTGACCGGCACGCTCGGCGGCCTCGGGCGCGAGCTCGAAGGCATCCGGGATACGCTGCTCACGGCGGCAGACCGGGCGGCGGAGCACGCGGACGCGAGGGCCGCGGCAGACGCCCAGGCGAGGCAGATCGCCCAAGCCAGGCAGGCAGCCGACGCAAAGCGAGCCGACGAGGCGACGCGAGCCGCCACGGCTCGGGCGACGGCGGCGGAAGCTGGGTCGGCGAGCGGCAGCGCATTGATGGCGGCCATCGGACCTCAGCTCACGACGCTCCAGGCCGCCCTCGAGCGCCTCGCGAACCCGAAGGTCGAGGTCACCGTCGAGGCCCCCGCCGTAACCGTCGCGGCACCAACGGGTGGTCCCGCATTCGGAGGCGCGGCGGTCGCCCCGGCCGCCGGGGTCCACGAGGCCACCCTCGCCCGGCAGGTCGAGATTATGCGCACCACGCTCCTCCCGCTGGTAGCGTCGACCAACCAGAACCTCGACGACGCCAAGGAGCTGCACGACCACATCATCCAGCTCCTCGACCTGGTACGGCGCATGGATTCCAAGCTGCGCGAACGCTACGACGTCTAGCGCCGTGGCTCGTCGACGTACCCCGCGCCCACCGACCCGCGAGCGCCTGAAGAAGGCCGCGGTGGCGCACGTCCAGCGCCATGGGACGACGAGCAAGGGGCTCACCGACGTCCTGACGCGAAAGGTGAAGCGGGATCTTCACGAGATCCATGCCCAGCAGACCGAGAACACCGAGGATACCGACGGCAACGGGGGTGCCGATGACGGAGAAAGAGCGGCCATCCTGGAAGAGGCCCTCGGGTGGGTCACCGATGTCGTCGCGGCCCTCGAAGGCGAGGGCTCTCTCAACGACCAGCTCTACGCGGAGCTCTTCGCGCGCTCCCTGCACCGTTCCGGAAAGAGCCGCCGGCTCATTCAGTCCCGCCTCGCCCAGAAGGGAGTATCGCGGGAGCACGCGGACCGCGCCATCGGCTTGCTCGGCGACGAGAGTGACGACATCGATGGTGACGCCGCCACGGAGTTCGCGAGGAAGCGCCGCTTCGGCGCGTTTCGGCGGCGGGACATCGAGCTCGATGACGCGCGGCGGCGCAAAGAGCTCGGCGCCTTCGCCCGGGCGGGATTCAGCTTCGACCTCGCCCGGAGGATGGTCGAAGCCGAGCCGTCAGGCGACCGCGACTAGAGCGACTACCCGAAGTCCCGGAGCATCATCTTGAGCTCCAAGGCATGCAGCTCTTCGGTGCCGATCTTGGTGCGCGTGTACTCCTCGAGATAGACGCTGGCATCCTGAACCACGTCGAGGAGCTCCTTGTACATGCTCAGGGCGCCGTGTTCGTGGGCGAGGCTCTCTGCGAGGATCTCCTTGAGCGAGTGCTGGTGGCTCTCCGCGATGGGCGCGATGCTCAGAGAGGGATGCGCATCGAGGCCGGTGAGGATCTCACCCGCTTCCTGGGCGTGCAGGAGGGACTCCTGGGCCTGGGCCTTCATGAAGTCCACGATGGGGATCCGGTGCGGCCCGGTCACCATGAGCGAGTAATGGGTGTAGCGGACTACGCCCGCCAGCTCGAACTCCATGACCGAGTTGAGAAGCTGCACGGTTTTGTCGACATCGAGGTCTCTCATGGCCGTGTGATGGCACGAGATGGGCGCCTCGGAAAGGCGAGAAGCCCCTTATTCAGCGAGCCGGACGAATGTCGACGAGGAAGCCCGTGAGCACGGCGTTTCCGCTGAGCGCGTCGAGGTTCGCCGGGTCCGTGAGGTCGTTCATACTCACCCCGGGCCGCTGGGTCGCCACGCGCAGCTTCACCCCGGAGCGGCCGTGGCCGAAGCCGTGGGGAAGGCTGACGACGCCGCGCATCATGGACTCGCTGAGTTCGATGGGCACGGTGACCGCGCCGATCCGGGTCACGACCTCCGCCTCCTCACGATCGGCGAGGCCGAGGTCCTTTGCATCGGCAGGGTGCATCAGCAGCGTGCAAAGGGGTTTGCCCGCCGCGAGCTTGGGTACGTTGTGCATCCAGGAGTTGTTGCCGCGAGGGTGGCGTCGGCCGA
The DNA here is from genome assembly GCA_003647065.1 of Deltaproteobacteria bacterium. Taxonomy (GTDB): domain Bacteria; phylum Myxococcota_A; class Polyangia; order Polyangiales; family B10-G4; genus B10-G4. The sequence goes on from QMMC01000358.1 coordinate 4,538, forward strand.
TGAGGCGAAACGTCGCCGGCGCGGTCTTGCGCGCAGTCTGGGGCGAAGACGATGAAGAGGACGAGGCAGGCAACTCGTCGTCGAGACGCGCGAGATCCTCGACGAAAATCTCTGGCGCGAGGTCGACGTAGGCATGTTCGGCGGGGAGCCGCGACGCGAGGCACGGCTCGAGGGGGCCGAGGTCCATGCCGTGCACTTCGCGGGACAGGCGACGAAGGGAGAGGCCCTTGCGCCCTTGGCGCAGGCCCCGGGGCCCGAGGCGCAGGCCCAGGTCGAGGATGCGGTCGGGGCCCAGCTCTTCGAGGGCCCGCCACTTCGCGGCGTCGAGGGCGCCCTCCCCCCGGGCTCGGCCGAGGTGGCGAAGGAGGCCGGCGATGATGCGGTGCTCGGGGCGCGTATCTCCGCTGGGCGGAAAGAGCGCGGGTGACCACTTGGCGACGTTGCGCACCGCGAGCAGATTGAAGGCGACATCGTAGTGGCTTCGCTCGAGGGGCGATGCAGGGGGCAAGATGAGGTCCGCGTGGCGCGTCGTCTCGTTGACATAAGGGTCGATGCACAGGAGGAAATCGAGGCTCCGGAGGGCCTCGTCGACGCGCCGTCCGTTGGGCGTGGAAAGAACCGGATTGCCCGCCGAGGTGACGAGGCCGCGGATGGCCTCGTTGGGGTTGGCGTCGAGGATCTCCTCGGCCAATACCGCCACCGGAAGCTCGCCGCCGAACTCGGGCAAGCCCCGGACCGAGCTGCGCCATCGGCCGAAGCTTCCTCGACCGAAGTCGATCGAGGGTGGAGGGTGGACGAGGTCGAAGGCCGGCTCGGTGAACATCGCCCCGCCGACCCGGTCGAGATTGCCCGTGACGATGTTGAGGCAGTTGATCAGCCATTGGCAGGTGGCACCGAAACGCTGGGTCGAAGTGCCCAGGCGGCCGTAGACGACCGCCCCTTCGCTCGACAGCAGTTCGCCGGCGAGGCGGCGAATGACGTCGGCGTCGATGCCCGTAGGCCCCGCCGCCCGCTCCGGGGTGAAGCTGCGCAGGGCCCCAGGGAGACGCTCCTGGCCACGGAGCAGCGAGGCGATGTGCCCCGGCCGGAGGCCCCCGCGCTCGAGGACCTCGTGCAAGAGCGCCGCGAGGAGGAGCGCATCGGTCCCCGGACGGATGAAGAGGTGCTCGGACGCGATGGCCGCGGTCTCGGTGCGCCGCGGGTCGACGACGATCAGGCGCCCACCGCGCGCGACGATGCCGCGGAGTCGCACCGTCATGTCGCCGCCGGACATGAAGCTCCCGCCCGAGGCAACGGGGTTCGCTCCGAGCATCAGAAAGGTCTGGGTCCGATCGACATCGGGGACCGACCAGAGCAGCTGGTGACCGTACATGAAGTAGGACGCGAACATCGTCGGCCACTGGTCGACGGAGCTCGCCGAGAAACGGTTCTTCGTCCGGAGGCCCCGGAGCAGGAGCGGCCCATAGAGGAGCGCGCCGAGGTTGTGCACGGTCGGGTTGCCGGCGTAGACCGCCATCGCCGACCTGCCGTGCTCTTCCTGGATTGCGTGGATGCGGGTCGCCGCTTCGTCGAGGGCCTCATCCCAGGAGACTCGTGCAAAGTCGCCCCCTCGAGTGCGACGCAGCGGATAGCGCAGGCGGTCCGGGTCGTCGTGCAGCGCCCCGAGGGCCGCACCCTTGGGGCAGATGTGGCCGCGGCTCAAGGGGTCGGCGGCATCGCCGCGGATCGAGGCCACCTCGCCGTTCTCGACCTCGATGGCGAGGCCACACATGGCTTCGCAGAGGTTACAGGTTCGATGATGGGTGCGGCGCTCGGTCACCCGTCTGTTTTAGAGCCAATTGCGTCCACCTGGAAGCCCGGCTGCGTCATGCGGTCCCGAGGGCGACGCGGACCGTGTCGGTGGCGTCTTTCCCGAGCAGCCGCTGCTTCTGGGCGACCATCGCGGAGACTTCGCCATGGTGCGCATCCCACCACGCCCGCGCCTCATCCAGCGCCCACCGCGAGGCGTCTTCGCATTCGAGGAGCGCTCGTCGCAGAGCGAGGGCATCGGCGAAGCGCTCTTCGGGCCGCTTCTCGAGGCAGCGAAGTAGAACCGAGGTGAGGTCGGCGGCGAAGGGCACGCCCGCCCGCTCCGACGGCGGCTCCGGTTTGGTATGCAGGTGATGACCGCAGACCTCCACGAGGGTAGCAGCGGGGAAGAGGTCCACGCCGGTGAGCAAGAAGTAGCCGACGGCGCCGAGAGCGTAGAGGTCGGCTCGTCCATCGACAGACGAGGATCGGATGCTCTCGGGGGCCATGTACATGGGCGTCCCGGAGATCTTGCCGTCCGCGCTCAACGCCAAGTCCGAGGAGGTATCGATGTCCTTGGCGAGACCGAAGTCCACGAGCTTGGCCATGTCGGCGGCGCCGCCGAGGTCGCAGAGCACGATGTTGGCGGGCTTGATGTCGCGATGAATCATGCCCCGGGCGTGGGCTTCGCTGAGCGCATGGGCGATCTGGGCCAGGACGTAGATGACCCGACCCGGAGGCTGACGGCCGTAGCGAGCGACGAGCTCGCGCAGGTTGAGGCCTTCGAGGTACTCCATGACGTAGTAGAAGTTGCCCTCCGGGGTGTGGCCGAAGTCGAAGATGCGCACGGTGTTTGGGTGCGCGAGTTCGCTCGTCTTCTGTACCTCTCGCGCAAATCGCCTCACGGCCTCGTCACCGGCTTTGTCGTGGGGGAGGAGCTTGAGTGCCGCTGGGCGCGCGATGAGCGCGTGATGGGCGAGGTAGACGACCCCCATGCCTCCCTCGCCGATCTTACGGTCGAGGGTGTAGTTGCCGAGCTGAAGCGCGACGCGGGCTGTGTCCGTCAGGCGGTAGATCACCCGCGAGACGATGGCGGTGGCGATGGTGAAGATGACGCCCCAGCTCCCCATGATCATCCACATGAATTGAGAAGCCCAGCGATTGAAGTCTTCCGGGTCGGTCCCCGTCGGTAGGCTCGCTTGGTGGAGACCGAGAGCGGCGGAACGGTACCCAGCGAAGGCCGCGAGGACCGCGCTGCAGAGGAGCCCGACCCAGAGCGTGCGCGAGGCGGTGCTCGGCACGAGGGCCGCTCGCACGACGAGCATCAGCAGGAGGGTGAGGAAGATGCCAATTTGAACTATGCCGACGGGGAGGATGTGTGACGTGGCGCTGATGGCCACGCCGGCGGTCACCGTGCCGGCAGACTCGAAGCCGTGCAGCGCTGCAATCGACGGACGCACCCGGCGCAGATAGAGCCACGCGGCGAGGACCGCGACGGCGACGGCGACGAAGATGCCCACCGCCGCGTATCCCACCCATCCCATCAGTGCGAAAGGCAGAGAGATGGCCTTGATGGCACCGATGAGAGCGAAGGCGACGAAGAAGAACGTCAGGATCCTCGCGTAGAGCGTCACCCGTCGATACAGAAACGAGTCGGGATCGGCGACCTCGGCGCCGTGCAGCGAAAGACCGCTCGGGTGAGGCTGGATTCGGCGCGGGTGTGAGGACACGGGGCGGGAAGTATACGCGGGCGGCCGCCGTGCACAGGAGAACCTGGGCCAGAGGCTCCCGTCCGTGGGCGAGCCGGCGCGCGGGGCGGGCCGAGGAATTCACCGCACGCTGAACTCCAGATGCAGCGCCTGCTCCCCGGCGTCCGC
>QMMC01000359.1 GCA_003647065.1 Deltaproteobacteria bacterium
CGCCGGCCAGACCATCGACGCTTCGGCGATCGCCCGGGGGCTCTTCAGCTTCGGGCGCGTCGCGGAGCGCGTCGAGGCCGCGTACCGCGAATTCTTCGGCCCGGTGACGCTCCAAGACCTCCCCGACGGGCCCCGTTTCATCTTCTGCGCGACCAACGTCCAGTCCGGGGCGCTGTGGCGCTTTTCCAAACCCTACATGGGCGATTACCGGGTCGGCCGCGTTCACGCCCCCACCCTGTCGATCGCCCAGGCCGTCGCCGCCTCCTCGGCATTCCCTCCCTTCCTCTCACCGACGGTCCTCACCCTCGACCCCGGCGACGTGCAGGCCGACCCAGGCTCCGACCTCTCGACGCCGCCCTACACCCAGAACGTCGTCCTCAGCGATGGCGGCGTCTACGACAACCTGGGCCTCGAGCCCGCGTGGAAGCAGTGCAAAACGCTCCTGGTGAGCAACGCCGGCGGGCGCTTCCAGCCCGAGCCCGACCCCGCCGAAGACTGGACGCGACATTCCATCCGGGTCGCCGGCATCGTCGACAGCCAGGTCCGTGCCCTGCGCACGCGCATGCTCCTCGATGCCTACCGGACGGGCACTCGGAACGGCGCTTACTGGGGCATCCGGACCGACATCGCGAAATACTCCGTGGCGGACCGCCTCGACTGCCCCGAGTGGAAGACCCAGGAACTCGCCGACGAAGAGACCCGCCTCGCCAAGATGCCGGACGACCTCATCGACCGACTCATCAACTGGGGCTACGCGGCCTGTGACGCGGGATACCGCTCCTACGTGCACGACGACCCGGCGGCACAGAAGCCAGCCTTCCCGTATCCAGCGAGCGGCGTGGGGTGAGCATCGCCTTGCCGCCCCGGGTCGAGGAGCTGAACGCCCTCGGACAGAAGGCAGCGCAGAAGGCCTGGGCGACCTACGTGATCGTCCTGGGCCCGACGGGCACTTCCGCGAGCGACCCGTTTTCGTTCGGTCCGTCTGAGGCGCAACGCTTGCTCGCCAATCGCCGCGCCCAGGCCACCTGGACGAGCACGCTCGCAGAAGCAGGCGCCGAGAACCTGCTCGCCGTCGTGACGCAGCGCATGCGACCCGAGGCGTTCATGGCCATGCTCGCGGCCGGGGCCGCGGGCCTCCTCGGGGCCTTTGTCCTCGCGCCCCGCGACCTGGTCGGCGCGGCCAGCGCCCTCGGCGTGAACGACCTCGATGTATCGTTCGCGATCTACGAGGATGAGCGCCGAAACGTACACGTGAGAATTGGCACCCGGGTCGCCCTCCTCCCGGACGCCTTCGCCCACGGTTCGCTCTGGCGCCAAGAGTTCAGCCGACCCCTCGGCCCGGTCGGCTCCCTCGGCGGCAGCATCGAAGTGACCCTCGACGAGTTCAGCTTCGGCGCAGACTTCGACCACGACGCGGGCCTCGGCGCCTGGAAGGCCGAGCTGACGTTCAAATGGAGCTTCTGAGGCCTAACCATCCGGCGGGGGAGATCCCGCGGCGAAAAGCGTCAGTAGAAGCTCCGCGTCATCGAGCACTTGGTACTCCGGTTGGCGACCGGAGAGAGCTTCGGTTCGCTCCAGTATGATGGATACACCCTCTCCCCGCCGGTCCATCAGCATCGCACGACTTGTACTTACCCCCGAGAGTTCTTCCGAAACGAGCGTACGGGCCAGCATGCTCGTCAGCACTTCGTTTCTTGCCGCCTGACGCAGAGAGAGGCTCTCCACCGACATCGTGTTGGCGAGCGCACCTGGTGAATAGAGTTCAAGCCGATCCGCAAACATGTGGAGCCGGATCTTGGACCCATGAATCGAATAGTCGCGGTGAGCGACCGCGTTCACGACGGCCTCGAAGACCGCGGTCAGATCATACTGGGGCCGGTCCATGCGCCCCGTCTCCTTCGAAGCGCTGACGCGCATGTTCCGCCGAACGAAGGCCAGGGCGTCGGTGACCTGGCTGTCAATGGGGCCGTCGATGTCGGCCGCATCCAGCTGGTACTCGTCATCCGAGCCGGCCGGCACGAGCGACGTTCCCCGGTAGGCAACCGCCTGGATGTAAGCGTTGGGCAAGAATTTCCGCGGTGTCGAAGTCGCGAGCAGAACACCCGCCACCGTCGGCCTCGGGGTCCCCCCTTCATCTCTTCGCACAAGCCCGAGCTTTTCGAGGAAGGATTCCCGCACCTCTGTCCTGGAGCGGTTCGTGCGAAAGCGCTCCCAAAGCTCCGAATCCAGATCAGCCAGTGTCGCGTTGGGAACGGCCTGCTCGTCGAAACGAATTATTCGCGTTTGGCTGCGTTGCTGGAAGAGGCGCGCAAGATAGTCCGGCCTCATTTCCCGCTTGCTGCTCCCGATGCGGTGTAAGTACCCTCCAGGGCTCTTGTGCACGAAGAGGCTTTTCTGAACGTCCACTCGTAGGACGGCTTTCTCCTCTCCGAGGGTCGACGGAAGCAACAGCCGCTCAATTACGATGGGCAGAGGCGGCTCGAGCGAATCGGTAGCCGTTTCGCGAACGAAGTCTTCGACCGCGTCCAGGCGGTCCACGGGGATCCCGACGACATCTCTACTCGAGTCGTCCACGCCGAGGACACATACGCCGCCTCCCGCGTTCGCGAACGAGGCGAGTTCGTCCGCCAGCGAGTCTCGCTTTGGCCCGGACACGCGATTCCCACTGAAACGGACATCCTTCAATTCCAGGAAGGAGTCCTCACCCAGGCGGATCTTCTCTAGGAGCTCCTTGACCGTCTCGAACATCAGGCGTCCTTCTCCAATTCCTTGGCAAGCCGGCGGTAGCGACCTTTGAACGCGACGGTCCCGCCCTCCATGATCTGGCAGACCTGTCGTTGCACACCGCTCTTCTGCAGGGGTCCGGTCCCGTCCTCGTTGACCCTGCACTGTCCCTGCTGAAACTCAAAAGTATGGACCAGCTCCGCTGAGCCGTTGATCACGATATTGGGGTTATGCGTAACGACGATGAGCTGACGTCGCTGCTTGTTCTCCAGGATTTGTTTGACTACGAGGTCGTAGATTAGGTGGTTGTCTAGGTCATCCTCCGGCTGATCCAATACAAGAGGCTCGTCTCCGTGAGTCAGAAGGAAGGCAAGCATGGCGGCAGCACGCTGGCCCGCGGATCCCTGGTCGAGTGGAAGAAACTCGGTGCCATCCCCAGCGCGGCTGTACGTCACCTCGAGCGTGTCTTCGGGGCTCCAGAGCATGATGTGGTCGGCAAACTCGGGTCGACTGGCCATTTCTCGACCGAGCTTCTTGGCGAGCGTCCTCGACAGGCGATCGACTTGCTCATCCCCCGCAGCCGCGGTGGTCAGAGTTTGTCGAATCTTGTCGAGTCGCTCCTCCATCTGCCGCGCCATCTCTTCCGGAGTCTCAGCCAGGCTCCCGAGAAGTTCCTTCACGATTCCACCCGAGGGTTCTCCGGTGGCGTCGTCGGTCGTCAGAATGTCTGTCGCGAAAGTCCCCTCGTCCAAGCGCAGCACGTTGCGGAGAGAGCCTTCCGCTTGGGAAGGGTCTCTTCCATACGCGCACATCTTGATGCGCACATAGGCGTTTTCGCCCAGATTCACCCGGAGGAAGTCCTCGCGCTTGCGAGTGAGAGCGCGTCGAGCATCCCGAACCGAGTGCAACTGCGACTCAGCGTCGGCCTTGATAGTTTTCCTCTTGGTTGCGAGGTCAGCGAGGCGCGCAGCCTCCTTTTCTAGTCGTTGGTTCTCCTGAACTAGGCGACCGTACTGCCCCGGGTCCGCAACACCGCGCTCCTGAAGCTCGGTAACGAGCTCCTCGTACGACCGAGAGGCCTCTTCGACAACTGTCCTCCACGGCCCCCCATCGGCGCCGAGGGCGGCCTCTTCGATAGCAGCCAGGAGTGTTTCGTACGCCTCCCGGGTACTATCCGCAGCGACGGCGACTTTCGTTTGCAGGCCGTCGATGGCCCGGGACGCCAGCATTCCCTTGGCGTCCTCCTCGGGGAAAAGTCCCTCGGGGGCATCATCAAGACGAAGCTCCCGCGTCGCTCTCTCGAGGGACGCGGCGCACACACGGGCCGCGTCCAACTGTCGTCGAAGCTCGCGGTCCTGGCGCTGGCGGAGCTGGAAGCCCTCGAGCACGAGGGCGTGCTCCTTGCCCTCGAAACCCGCGAGCTTGCGTCTGACTTCCGAGATCTGCGCGCGAACTTCGGCTTCACGGTCAAGCTTGACCTCGAGTTCGCGCCCCTGGGCGCGAAGCGCGAGAAAACTCTTCTTTGCCTCGCCGAGACGGGTCTTCTCTTCATGGGACTCCGCACCGTCGTCGATGACCTGCAGGAGGGCCGCAGAGTTCTCCACCGCGAGTGCTGCGATCTGTCCCTGACTGTAGATCCGGATCGGAAAGCGCCGACCGCTCACCTGTTGGCTTTCGGATTTCTCCCAATCCTTGCCGTTCCAGCGTTCCACGGGAGTGCTCTCCTTCCCCCATGTCAGACGGTACCTCCCATCGTCCCCACTCACCGTCACCGTAATCTTCGTGTCGGCCTGGACGCCGCCGTGGCCGTTGCGTCCCTTCGACTCTTTCGAGAAATCCGTAAACGACCGGAGCGGCTCGTTTCCCACAGGGAGGCTCTCGAGTTCATCGCCGCGACGGTATGCAAGTCGAAGTGCATGCACGACCGTGGACTTCCCCGTACCCCGGCCGCCTATGAGCGTATTCAGCCAGGGATTCAGTGAGAGCTTTGCAGCCGAGCCACGCCCCATATACCGAGCTTCTTCAATCTCCACGGACTCGATGAGGTTGCGCGATAGCGAGTTGGGATCGCGAGGATCATTCGCGCCACACCAGAGGGTGCCGACGTCGGAGCCGTCAAGCAGCGCCAAACGGAGCCCCTCCAAGCAAGGAGGAGCTCCCATCTTCACCCAGGTAAAGCGCGAACCTGGGCGATTGGCTCCCTGAAACGAATGAGAGTCGGAACCGGCAACCACGGTCCACGCTCGGCCGGACTCCTCGTACACAGCCGGCGTCTTGGAGTCGGGGTCAACGAACTCTGCAGCGAGAATTTGGTTGCTGGAGAGCACCTCTCGAAGCGTGTTGGCGTCCATCTTCGCCCTGGCGGGTCCATCGGAGGAAGCCAACTGGAGCACGCCCTTCTCCTTGTCGGCGTGCGCAGGAATGGCCAGTGCCCCGGCGCTGGCGACGGCTTCGACGACCTCCCTTAGCGACTTTCGTGTCACACATGTCGTGTCGCCGTGTTCGGGCGCCGGGTAACCGACATCGCCGAGCAAAGCCGTAATGTGGTTCTGATTCGCCGATGGGTCGAAGATTGCGAGCAGGTGAATGCCGCCGTTTACGCTGATCTCGACCCCCGGAAAGAGATGCAGCTCCCGAAAACCATCCGGACGTTCTGCTTTCATCGCGCTGTATGTGGACTTCAACTTGTCCACCCAATCCCCGGAATTATGATCGGTGATGGCTACGCAATCGATCTGGGCTCCCATGTAGCTGAGGAGCCAATCTTCTGGACTCAGATCGTTCTGTTCCCTCGCCCAACAGGAGTCCCGCGATGCCGGCGTGTGCGTGTGGAAATCGAATTTCCACCAGCGCGCACCAGCGAAGCGGGGGTCGTGAACTCGGGAACCGGTCATGACCCCAAAGCTAACACAGGGGAAAGAGAGCCGAGAACGAGGAGCAGCAAACGACCGCCGCGGGGTCTTACCCTCCGGGACTAGCGCCCCCCGACGGGCTCCCGAGCTAGCACTTCGTCGAAGTAGCGCAGGAGCTCGATGGCCCCCGGGCCCTGATTGAACTGGTAGTCGTGGGGCCCCGGGACGACGAGGAGGCGGTGGCTCAGGTGGACGGCCCGGAGCGCCGTCGAGAGGCTCTCGGTGGGCTCCCGGAAGGGGTCGGCTTCGCTGGTCAGCAGGCGGACCTGCTGGGGGCCCTGATTGTGGTCTCTGGCCCGCGTCGCCGCCGCCACGAGGCGGGACTCACGTCCTCGAATGGCGGGCTGAATGGCCCCCACGGCGCCGAACGCCTCGGGATGAGCAAAGCCGGCTTCGAGGGAGAGCATGCCGCCGAGGGAAACCCCGTCGATGCCCGTCGCGTCGCGACCCCGGGCGAGGTTCGGGAACTCATCCCGGAGCGCCGACAGGAGCGGCCCGGCGAGCCAATCACCAAACGCCGCGACCCGCGGCCCGGCCTGGGGGTCCCCCATGAGGTCCGGCGTGTACGGGGTCACGACGGCGACGCCGCGAAAGGGCTCCGCTCGGAGCTGGGCGTTGACCATCTCGAGGTGCCCGCGGTTGACCAGCCCATGATAGTCCGCCGACGTCAGGCGCCGGCGCCCAAGGGCCCCGAAGGCCTCGGGCAACTTGTACTGGAGGTACCAGGCCAGGGCCCCGCGGTTTGGCGCCAGGCGCGCCTCGCCGCGGCCGTGCAAGGCGATGACGACGGGATAACGCTCGCCCGGAGGACGGCTGCGACCGTCGCTCCGCCGCGGATACGTGACGACGACGCGCTGGGCAACCCCGTCGTAGCCCTCGATGTCGAGGAAACGCTGATGAACCCAATCGCGGCGCTCCTGGGCCTGCACGTGCCGCCGAGTCGCCGTGGTCGAAGACATCACGAAGGTCGCCGCCATGACGATGGCCACGATTCCCAGCACCCCCGCGAATCCCCCCCCGCGCAAACTCACCGCGCGATATCCGCGTGATATTCCTGCAAGGAACGCACGGTCATGGGGTGTTCGCGCCGCGCTTCGATGGCGCCCACCGCCGCCGTCGCCGCCGCGATGGTCGTGAAGTAAGGCACGCCCGAGAGCAGGGTCTGGCGCCGGAGCGACTTACTGTCGTGGATCGCCTGGGCGCCCTCCGTCGTATTGATCACCATCGCGATTTCGCCGTTGAGCAGGCTATCGACGATGTGCGGGCGGCCATCGGTGACCTTGTTGAGGTGCCCCGCGGTCACCCCGGCCCGGCCGAATGCCTTTTGGGTGCCGGTCGTCGCCACGATCTCCAAACCGAGTTCCGAGAGCCGGAGGGCGAGTTCCGCGGCGGCAGGCTTGTCGTCGTTGCGCACGCTGATGAAGACCCGCCCCGAGTCCGGGAGGTCGACGCCGCTGCCGAGCTGAGCCTTCAGAAAGGCGTTCGGGAAGGTATCGGCGATGCCCATCACCTCGCCGGTCGAGCGCATCTCCGGGCCGAGGATGATGTCGACGCCCGGGAACTTGTGAAACGGGAAGACCGACTCCTTCACGGCGACGTGCTTGGGCACCACTTCGCGGGTGAACCCGATCTCTTCGAGGGTCTGCCCCGCCATCACCTTGGCGGCGATCTTCGCCAGGGGCACGCCCGTCGCCTTGCTGATGAAGGGCACGGTCCGCGAGGCCCGGGGGTTCACCTCGATGACGTAGACGGCGCTGCCCCGTACCGCGTACTGCACGTTCATCAGGCCAACCACGCCGAGCTCGAGGGCCAGGCCCCGAGTCGCCGACCGGATGGTGCCCTGGACTTCCGGGGGCAGCGCGTGGGCCGGCAGCACCATGGACGAGTCACCGGAGTGCACCCCGGCCTCTTCGATGTGCTGCATGACGCCGCCGATGACGACGCGCTTGCCGTCGGAGACACAGTCGACGTCCACCTCGATCGCGTCCTTGAGGAACTCATCGATGAGAATGGTCCGGGACTCGGCCTCCTCGATCGACTCGAGGGCGATGGCCATGTATCGGGAGAGGTCGGCGCGGGTGTGCACGATCTCCATCGCGCGCCCGCCGAGCACGTAGCTCGGGCGCACCAGGACCGGGTAACCGATCTTGTCGGCGACCGTGAACGCCTCCTTCACGCCCCGGGCGATGCCGCCCCGGGGACGCCGGAGCGAGAGTTTGACCAGCAGCTCGTCGAAGCGCTCGCGGTCCTCGGCGCGGTCGATGGCATCGGCCGACGTACCGAGGATGGGCACCCCGGCCCGGGACAAAGGCAGCGCGAGGCGCAGCGGGGTCTGCCCGCCGAACTGGACGATGACCCCATCGGGTTTCTCGATCTCGACGATGCTCATAACATCCTCGAAGGTGAGCGGCTCGAAGTAGAGCCGGTCGGATGTGTCGTAGTCCGTCGACACGGTCTCGGGGTTGCAGTTCACCATGACGGTGTCGTATTTGAGCTCTTTGCAGGCGAAGGCCGCATGCACGTAGCAGTAGTCGAACTCGATGCCCTGGCC
>QMMC01000360.1 GCA_003647065.1 Deltaproteobacteria bacterium
ATGAAGAAGGAAGGGGCCGAGACGTTTCTGAGCGTTTTCGACGTCTGGCTTGAGAACTACTTGGTCAACAGCGCCGAGAAGGTCTGGGCTGCTAAGTTCGCCGTCTGGCATCCGAACGTGGTCATCCTCGACCTGTCGAGCTTCAAGTGCGGGCACGATTCTCCGACCTACGGCATCATCGACCGCATCGTCGAACGGGCCGCGATTCCGTATTCGGCGCTGCACGACATCGACGCGAACAAGCCCGGCGGCTCGATCAAGATCCGCGTCAAGACCTACGCACACTCGCTCAAACTGCACGAGGAGCGCCTCGACGATCACGCCGCCAAGAAGCGCGAGCTCGAGCAGCGTATCGATGAGAAGCGCCTCGAGTTGCTGCGCATGAAGCGCGAAGAGCTCGCTGCTCGGCAGCGGCCAGACGCTGCCATCGAGGCGCAGATTAGCGAACTCATCGAGCGCGTCGCGGCCTACGAGCTGGACGAAGAGCGGATGAAGCAGAGCGTCGGACAGAGCTCTGGGCTCATCTCTCTCGGCAAGAAACAGGCGGACGGCTCGGTCGTCCGCGTGAACGCGTAACTGGAATTGGGGAAATAGAAGATGGGTAAGCCGGTCGACGTGGATATCGAAGCGGAACTCGCGAAGTTCGAAGCCGAGGAGCGTGAGCGCCTCGGTCTCACCGAGGAGAAGGAGCACTGGACCGACCAGATGATCGACCCTCAGTTCTCTGCCTCGCAGAAGCCGAAGACGACGATTCTCCACGGCGGATTGACGATGGCCCACGACTGCCTCATCGAGGCCGCGCTCCGAGGCATCGGCTATCGCGCCGAGAACATCGCCGTGCCCGACCACGAGTCTCTGCGCTACGGCAAGGAATTCGGCAACCGCGGCCAGTGCAATCCGACCTACTTCACCGTCGGCAATCTGGTGAAGGTCCTCGACGAGATCCGCGTCGAGAAGAACCTGACCCATCAGGAGGTCATCGACAGCTATCTCTTCGTCACCGCCGGCGCCTGCGGCCCGTGCCGCTTCGGCATGTACGTGACGGAGTACCGGAAAGCGCTACGCGATGGAGGTTACGATGGCTTTCGCGTGATGCTCTTTCAGCAGGCCGGCGGCCTGAAGCAGGCCACCGGGGAAGAGGCGGGGCTCCTGCTCAACCCGAACTTCTTCATCGCCATCCTCAAGGCGCTCTTCGCCGGTGACGTCATCAACGCCATTGCGTATCGGATTCGCCCCTACGAAAAGGTGAAGGGCGCGACGGACATCGCGCTCCAACGGGTCAAAGACGAGGTCTACGGGGCCCTCGAGAACCAGACGAGCATCTACGCCGCGCTCTATCGCGGCCGTAAGCACCTCGCGGCGGTCGAGGTCGACCGTCTCCAGGTCAAACCCAAGGTGTCCATCCTGGGCGAGTTTTGGGCCATGACGACCGAGGGGGAGGGCAACCACTTCTTGCAGCGCTTCGTCGAGGACGAGGGCGGCGAGGATACGATTCAGCTCATCGTGAATCTCTTGCTCTACAACATCTGGGAGTTCCGCTTCGACGTGTCCGAGCGCGCGACCCTGCGCGGCGCCGACGATGCAGTCATGGGTCTCGCCGAGACCGACGTCGGCTTGATGCTCGCCGGGCTCTACCTCGGCGAGTTCATCGTCCGTGGTGCCTTCTTCAGCTTCGGGTGGGCGCTCGGGCTGCGCGGCTATCCGCTCCCCGACATGGATGAGGTCGCGAAGGCCGGCCACAGCCACTACAACGTGAACCTGCGCGGCGGCGAGGGCCACATGGAGGTGGCCAAGCTCATCCTCAACGTGGTGAAACAGAAGGCGCACATGACCCTCAGCGTGAAGCCCTTTGGCTGCATGCCGAGTTCGGGGGTTTCCGACGGCGTGCAGTCGGTGATCACCGAGATCCTCCCGGAGGCGATCTTCTGCCCCGTCGAGACCAGCGGCGATGGCGCCGTGAACTTCTACTCACGCATCCAGATGTTCCTCTTCAAGGCGCGTCAGCGGGCGACCGAGGAGTACGCGAGCACCCTCGAGAAGTACGAGGTCACGCAGGAGCAGGTCGAGCAGTTCGTCGCCGACCACCCGAAGTACGGTTCGCCCTTCTACAACCCGCCGCACGTGGTCGCTGGAACCGCCGCCGACATCGTGCACGAGGTCGGACCCCTGATCGGTAAGAGCCGGCTCGGGCGTGCCCAGGTGCGTTCCAAGCGCGCCGTCACGCGCGCGCGTCAGTGGATGAAGCACGACGGCGTGTTCTGGGGCAGGAAGGCCCGGGAACTCACTCCCTACCTTCCCAGTCTCATGCGCTTCGCAGCGACCGAAGTGGCCGAAGCCCTCCCGGCTCCCCAGGCCGCCTGGAACGGCCTGATGGAGAAGTTCACGGGCCATACCGAAGAAGAGAAGCGCATGGTCGAAGAGGCCGAGCGCGTCACGACGGCCGAAGCAACGCGGGTCGATCAGTCCGACACGCGGTCCCTTCAGGTCATGGCCTAAACAACATCGCCTGGACCGCGATCCACGGCGCGATCTGGCCTCGCCTTCTGCGCGGCCTCCTCACCTACAAAAGGTAGGCTCCGGGGGCTGCTCGAAGCCGAGACCACCTCGCTTGCGTCTCACGGCCCATCCGATGCTGTTTTGCTACCCCGCTGCCCTACCTCCACGACGTCTCGTCGAGGTTGGCGCGTGGCTTTGGATCTAACTACACGTTCCGCCTGTGCATCGCTCACCCGTCGCACAGGCGATGTCGCAGCCGCCGCAGTGCATCTCGTCGACGTTGGTATTGACGCACATCAGGCCGCACTCCGTGGTTTCGCAGGTGCAGGCACCCGATACGCACTCGCCGAAGCTGCACCGGGTGTCGCAGGCGCCGCAGTTTTTGGGGTTGGTCATCGGGTCGATGCACTTTCCGTCGCATTCGAGCCAGGTCGAGGGGCAGGTGCAGGCGCTGGCGTCGCAGACTCGGCCGCCGGTGCATCCGAGGCCGCAGGCGCTGCAGTTGTCGGCGTCGGTGATGGTGTCGACGCAGGCGCCGGCGCAGTCGGTGAGGCCGGTGCCGCACATCGCGGCGCACGTGCCCGCGGAGCAGACCTCGCCCATGGCGCAGGCCATTCCGCAGGCGCCACAGTTGGCCGGGTCCGCATCGAGGATGACGCAGACGCCGCCGCAGAGAGTGGTCCCAGCGGGGCACTCGCAGGCCCCCGCGGTACACGCCCGGCCGCCGGTGCACTCGATCCCGCAGCCACCGCAGTTGTTGTTGTTGCCGAGGGTGTCGACGCAGCGGGTTCCGCAGAGGGTCTTGTCCCCTGGGCAGTCGATGGCGCAGGCCCCAGACGTGCAGACCTCGCCACGGGCGCAGGCCGCGTCGCAGCCTCCGCAGTGGTTCACGTCGCTCGCGGTGTCGACGCAGCCGGCGCCGCCGCAAAGTTCGTCGGTGCCCGGGCACTCGCAGGTCCCGGCGTTGCAATCCTGGCCGCCGGCGCAGGTCGTCCCGCAGCCTCCGCAGTTCATGACGTCCGCGTTGGTATCGACGCAGGCGGCGCCGCAGGCGGTCAGCCCCATGCCGCAGTCCACGGCGCAGGTCCCACTCGAGCAGACCTCGCCTGTCGCGCAGGCCGCGTCGCAGGCGCCGCAGTGGGCCGGGTCGCTGGTCACGTCGACGCAGGCGCCGCCGCAATCCATGGTGCCCGGGGCGCATACGCAGGCCCCGGCGGAGCAGACTTCGCCCGCGCTACACGCATTGTCGCAAGCGCCGCAGTGAGCGTCACTGCTCCCGGTGTCGACGCAGGCGCCGCCGCATTCGGTGAGGCCTGTCGTGCACATCGCGCTGCACACGCCGAGGTCGCATACATCTCCGGAGGCACAGGCCGTTCCGCAGGCTCCGCAGTTCGCGGCGTCGCTCGCGAGCAACACGCATTCGGTACCGCAGCGGGTCTCGTCGGCGCCGGGGCAGATGCCGGTGCCGCCGTCTCCGGTGCCCGTGTCGGTCGTGCCCGTATCGGCGGGTCCAGAGTCGATTGCGCCCGAGTCTGCGGCACCCGTGTCGCCGGCGCCCGAGTCTGCGGTGCCCGAGTCCGCCGTCCCGGAGTCTCCGCCGGCGTCCGTCGCCCCGTCGTCTCCGCAACCAAAGCCCGCAAAAAGGGCCAACACCAAGGCAAGATTGAGCACGCGCATTCCAGAACCTCCAGCTATCGAAGCTACCAAAGAACTCTGACGGTCATCAGCCATCGGTGTTTCGGCGCACGAGAATTGGGAGAGAATATGCGACGTGTAGGTGTTCATGCTCCTGCTGTCCACCGCGCGGAGCGCTGAGGAAATCGGCTATGGTGAGAGCATGCAGTTGCGCCGCCTCCCTCCCTTCCTTCCCGTCCTGCTTTTCCCTCCTCCCTTTCCTCGCCTTCATTCCCGTCGCGGCCTGCGACTGCAGTGAGACCAACACCCCGCCGCCGATCCCTGACGCCAGTTTCGATACGATGCTGATGGTCGACTCGGGCACGCCGCCGCCCCGGGATGCGATGAGCACCTGCGACGACACGACCGGCGAGGGATGCCCGTGCCCTGGGGAGGGCGAGACCAGGTCTTGCGAAACTGGCGCGGTCGGGGCCTGCGGCCTCGGCACCCAGGACTGCGTCGCCGGCTTCGAATTCCCGCTCTGGGGCACCTGCGCGGGCGAGGCCATGCCCTCCGAGGAGACCTGCAACGGCATCGACGATAACTGCGACGGCACCCTCGACGAGGGCTTCGGAGATGTCAGCTGCGGCGCCGGCGCCTGCGCGGTGACTACCCCCGAGTGTGTCTCCGGGGTGGTTCAGACCTGCGTGCCCGGCGCCTCCATCGCCGAGGTCTGCGATGGTCTCGACAACGACTGCGATGGCACGGTGGACCAGGGCCTCGGCGACCTCAGTTGCGGCGTCGGGGCTTGCGCGGCGACGGTCGCCGCCTGCGCGTCGGGCGTCATTCAAGTCTGCGAACCCGGCATGGCGGCGGTCGAGATCTGCAATGGAGTCGACGACGACTGCAACGGCACCGCCGACGAGGGGCTCGGCAATCTGAGCTGCGGCGTCGGTGAGTGTGCGGTGACGGTGGCTGCCTGCGCCGGCGGGACTCCCATGGTCTGCAGTCCCGGTATGGCCACCTCCGAAATCTGCGACGGCCTCGACAATGACTGCAACGGCACCATCGATGATGGCTTTGGTACGACGGTCTGCGGGGTGGGGGAGTGCGAGCGCGTGGTCCTCGATTGCGCCGGAGGCTCCGGAGGGCCCTGTACTCCAGGTACGCCCGTAGGCGAGGTCTGCGATGGTCTCGACAACGACTGCGATGGAATAGTCGACGACGGCTTCACGACCGTTTCCTGCGGCATCGGCGTCTGTCAGCGCACGGTGGCTGCGTGTACCGGCGGGGTGCCTGGCATGTGCACGCCAGGGGTCGCGGGGGTCGAGATTTGCAACGGCCTCGATGACGACTGCGACGGGACTGCCGACGATGGCCTCGGTGGTGCCACCAGCTGTGGCGTCGGGGCTTGTGAGCGCATGGTCGCGACCTGCTCCGGCGGTGTGCCCGGTATCTGTACTCCGGGAAGCCCGGTGGCCGAGGTCTGCGGGGACGCCATCGACAACGACTGCGACGGGACCGCCGACGAGCTCTGCGGCTGCGACCCGACCGTCGACGCGGACTTCGACACTTTCAACGAGTGCGTCGATTGCAACGACGCCAACGGCGGCGTCTACCCAGGTCGGGCCGAGGTCTGCAACGGCATCGACGAAGACTGCGACATGCTGATCGATGAAGACTTCGATGGCGACGGGGACGGGTTCTCGACCTGCTCGACGGACCCGCTTCTTCGCGACTGCAATGACAGCGCCGGTACGGTTTACCCCGGAGCGCCTGAACTCTGCGGGACGGACGGGACCGGAAACGGCATCGATGAGAACTGCAACGGCTTCATCGATGAGACCTGTAACCCTTGCGATCCGGTCGATACGGATGGCGATGGCGTCGCCGAGTGCGACGGGGACTGCGAGCCCGACGACCCCCTGATCGCCCCCGGGCGGCCCGAGGTCTGTGACGGCGTCGACAACGACTGCAATATCTTCACGGTGCAGAACTGCGGCGTCAGCGACGAGTGCCACTTCGCGAGCGGCGCGGATGTTTGCACCGACGATTTGCTCTGCGGCCAAGTGATTGGCCGCGGCGGTATGCTCTCGGGAAACTGGGTTTGCACGTCGATGTGTGAGGGGAGCTACACGGGAGAACTCGGCGCCGGGTGCACCGCCACCCAGACCTGCCTCTACCGCGTCACCGCCACGGACAATCTGCACGGCTGCGCCGAGACGGCGGACCCCATCGGCACCCTCGGGGGCGGGGCCGTATGCGGCGCGGATGATGAATGTCGCAGCGGCAACTGCGACAAGCTCTGTGTCGGTCCGGGCTGCAATACGAAGTACTGCATCGACTACTGCTCGCATCACGACCCCGGCTCTGACGGGAGCTGTGCGGCGGGAAGCATCTGCGAGCTCCGCCGCATCGTGACGGCCACCACCCGGGCGATGTACGCCACCTGCCAGCGCGACGATAACGGCGCCGGGACCACCGGCTCGTCATGCGCCGGCAGTACCTCGTGCCTCTGGGGCACCCAGTCCTGCGTCTCCGGCATTTGCGCCGAACCGTGCGCCCTAGACAGTCAGTGCCCGACGGGCACGCACTGTTCGTTCCAAGGTGGCGCGGTGAACCTCGGGACCTACGGCGCGACGGCGCCTTCCTACGTCGCCGGCATGACCGCGACGGAGACGGTGCCTGTCTGTCTCACCAACACCGGTGCGGGGCTGCACAACCGCCAGGCAGGCGCCGCCTGCACGCAGAACGGCGACTGCGAGAGCCAGTTCTGCGAGGCGACGTTGAACGTCTGCATCGCCGGATGCACGTCCGACAGCAGCTGCCCGACCGGCCTCGGCTGTGACACCCAATACATCACGACCAGCGCCGGGGTGACGTTTGCGCGGGTATGCGTGAGCAGCCCGGTCGACGCGCTCCTGACGCCGAGGTAGGCGGACCGGACCCGGAGCCGCGCCGGGGATGGGGGTGCGGCGCCTTTCGCACTTAGCCCGGGTGGGCTAGACCCACCCCATGCTTTTCTCGAAGGCGCCAGCCCTCGCGGTCGGCCCTGTGCTCATCGCGCTCGTTCTCTTTGCTCTCCTCGCTCCCGGATGCACGGCGTCTTGCTCATCCGGGAGCTCCCGCTTCGTCCGCGGGTACGCGACCTATTGGGTCGAGTTCTTCGATGTCGTCGTCGACCGCTTCGGTCGGCCCCAGCTCGCCTATTGCAGCAACACCGTGGTCTTTCAGGGAGACATCGACACCATATGTTCGTCCCTTCCGATGGTGTGGTCCTACGGCCAGTACTCGGCCATGAGCTGCGTCTATACCGACTCCCTCGGAAGTCCCTGGTCCTACACGGACATCTACTACTTCTCCCCTGGCTACATCCAAGAGGCGCCCTGCCAGTCGGGTTATCCGTACCCGACCGAGGTAGATGACACGGGCATCAACGCCATGACCGAGCTCGACCGTGACAGCGAAGGGCGGGTCGTCGCGCCCATGGATGTCACCTTGGGCGAAGACCAGACGCCCCTCGAGGAGCTGCGCGGCCTGCGCGAATCGCGAGAGGCTCTGCCGATGGATCTGCCGGCAGAACCAGCGGTCGTCCGGGTCTCGGATACCACCCTCGGTGACCTGCCCGACGCCGGTGCTGGTGGTGAATGACATGGAGGCTCCCTCCGTCGGCGCTGTCATCGGAGGGCGCTATCGCCTCGAAGAAGAGCTCGGTGGCGGTGCGATGGGGTGCGTATTTCGTGGCTCTGTGATCGCGGGTGGGGAGGACGTCGCGATCAAGGTAATCGCCCCGGAGTTGGTCGGTCGGGGAGACCTCGTCGAGCGTCTCGAGCGCGAGGCGTTGCTCGTCCACGGTGTCGATCACCCCGCCATTCGGCGCGTGCACGAGTACGGCACCACCGATGACGGCGTCCCCTTTCTGGTCAGCGAATTGCTCGAGGGGCAGAGCCTCGATGAGCGCCTCTCGAGAGAGCCCGCGCTCACCGGAGCGGACATGCTCCGACTCACCATCGACGTCCTGGGCGGTCTCGAAGTCGTGCACGCCGCGGGGGTTGTCCATCGGGACATGA
>QMMC01000361.1 GCA_003647065.1 Deltaproteobacteria bacterium
AAAGTAGATGAACTCGAAGACGCACGGCGCGGATTCCCGCTTTTCGAGAGAACGCCGGATGGGCTCTTCGCCGGCGCGCAGGAATATCGCCTCGCCCCGGGACGGCACCTCCCGCTTTCGAAAACCGAGGGCGTCGAGGGCGACCGACTCGGACGCGACGATCCAAGCGCCGTCCTCCCGGCGGCCCATCACCGCGGGCCGGATGCCGTGGGGGTCCCGGACCACCACTAGGGTGGGCTTGCCGTCGAGCATGAGCGCCGCCGCGATGGAGTAGCTGCCGCGAACTCGGTCGCGCATCGCGACCAGGGCCGCGACCGCATCGTCGATGGTGTGGCCCATCGGCCGAGCGCGGTTCAACGCGTCACCAAACTCGCAGAGCGCGGGCTCGACGTCACAATGAGAGAGCAGATGGATAGAGCGGTCGACGAGGCCCTCTTGGAGCTCGTCGTAGTTGGTGAGGTTGCCGTTGTGGGCCATCAGCACGCCGGGCTGGCGGTAGAAGAAGGGCTGGGCATCGTCGAGGACGCCGCGGCCAATCGTCGGGTAGCGCACGTGGCCGATGGCGATGGGGCCCTCGAGGGCGGCGAGGTCACTCTCGTCGAGGGCCATCCCGGCAGTCCCGAGGGCCCGACGCAGGGGAAAGCGCCGACCGTCGCCGGTCATCGTCGCGATACCGGCGGAGTCCTGGCCCCGATGCTGAAGCGCCTGGAGTGCGAGGTGCACCTCCGAGGCGACGTCCTTGGAGCCAACGAGACCGACGAATCCGCACATGCGCCGGGAGCTTATCCCCGCTCACCTCTGCGTCAATGGAGGGCTCGATAGGCGACGGTCACCGTGACCTCGATGCCGTCGTCGTTCTCGCGGGTCATGCGAATAATGACAGCCCGGGGCCGGGCGGCTTCCTCTGCGAACGGCACCCGAGGGTCGGGGACCTTCTCGGTGGCGACGGCGATCTCCCCGAGGGCTTCGTCCCGGACGGTGCGATACGAGAGGCCGGGAGGGGCCGACAGATGGCCAAAGGCCATGGGCCGGCCTGTGACGCCGCCCTCGACCCAGGCGCCGAGGACCTGCTCCTCACGACGAATGGGGGCAAAGAGGGTCTCCTCGAGGGCCGCACGATTGCGGATCACCGGGTCGGCGACGAGGGCCCGGCGAGCCCAGGTGTCGAAGGTGGTGAAATGCGAGAGGTGGGGCCCGGCGAGCTCCGTGGCAGCGGCCGCGTCGAAGCCAGGAGAGTCACAGGCCCAGAGAGCCGCGAATGCCGCGACCACCGCCAGTACAGCGCCTCCCCGAGGATCGAGGCCTCCGATACGAAGGGGGCTGGGAAGGGAGCGAAACACGGGGCCGGGGGGGATCCTACACAGATTTGGGGCGCCCCCGCCGGGGTTGGGTACGCGATCCTTTGCCGTCGACCAAAGAGGCCGCTTTCGCTACGGTTACGCTGGGGATGAAGAAGGATAGGAGGACGGAGTTCCGAGTAGGGCTCTTCGTGGCGGTGGCATTGCTCATCGGCGGCACCCTCGCCGTCGTCATCGGCAACCAACAGAACCTCTTCAAGAGGAAGATCGACCTCCAGACGTACTTCGACCAAGTCGACGGTCTGCGCCCCGGCAGCCCCGTACGCATGGCGGGGGTCGAGGTGGGCTTGGTCCACCGAGTAGACCTCGGCGATGACGGCCGCATCCTGGTGACCTTCAACGTCATCGCCGACGCGGCGGCGCTGGTCCGAAACGACAGCGTCGCCTCGATCGGGAACAAGGGGCTGCTCGGCGACAAGCTGCTCGACATCTCCGTCGGCACCGGCGAAGCCGTCGCCCCCGGGGCGACCCTCCTCTCCGAAACCCCCATCGGCCTCGGGGAGTACCTCACCCGAGCGGGGGACATCATCACCGAGGTCGAGGCGGTCGCCGAGAACGTGCGGCGCGCCACCGAGCCCCTCGCCGAGGAGCAGTTCGCCAACGACCTTCGCGAGACGACTCACAATCTGGCGCTCATCACCCGCATGGCTGCCAACGAAGACGGTGCCCTCGCCCATCTCTTGACCGACGAGGAGAATGCCGGCCGCATCGACCGGTCCCTCGCCCACATCGAGACGGCAACCGCCCAGTTCGCGTCCTCTGCCCAGGGCGCGCGCCGCATCATCGCCGAGGTCGAGCGTGGCGACGGCAGCGCGCATGAGATCATCTACGGAGACCAGGGCACGCGATTGGTCACCAACCTGGCGGACGCGACCGGCGAGATAGCAACCCTCTTACTCGACGTTCGCGAGGGCGACGGTATGGTCCATGAGCTCGTCTACGAAGACGCAGGCGGCGAGCTGATGGCCAACCTCGCGGCCATGAGCGCCGATATGCGTGCCGTGGTCTCGGATATTCGAGAAGGCCGCGGAACCCTCGGCGGCTTCCTCGTCGACCCGTCCATCTACGAAGACGTCAAGCGCCTGGTGGGCAACCTGCAGCGTAACGACATCCTGAGAGCCCTGGTGCGCTACTCGATTCGCCAGGACGAGGCGGCGACGGCGACGACCGTGACCCCCGAATCCCCAACCCCGGCGGAGTGACCTCGGTGCTGGTCCTCGGGGGAATGCTGATTTTCTCGGGCCTGCTCTTCGCCGGCTTCGCCCCCATCGCCCACCTTCGCCTGAAGCGCAGCGTTGCCTGGTCCGACGCGGTGGCCGGCCTGGCACGGTCCCCGATCGCGCCGGCGAGGAAGGCAGGCACCCTCGTCGCAATCCGGGGCCGGGTGAAGGCCTCGACGCCCCTCGAGGACCCGGTCACGGCGCACGCGGTCGTCTGGTACGAGTGCGAGGTCCGGGTCGGCGACGAGCCCGCGGAAATGGACCACGATGAGACGGCCTTCGTGGTCGAGGACGAAAGCGGGAGCGTGCGCATCGACCCCGCGAACGCCCGCGAAGTGGCCGTCCAGGTCGACGTCTTCGAACCAGGAGACGACCGTGACCAAGTCGGGCCCTTCCTCACGCGCCGGGGCCTCGGAAACCGCGCCGACGTGGGCCTCGAGCACCGTCAAATCAAAATCGGCGATGAGCTGGTCGTGGTGGGCCGGTGGTGCGATAGCCAAGAACACGGAGCGACCCTCTCGGCAGGTGACGATGCCGAACTCGTGCTCACTACCCACAGCCTCGAAGCCTTCCAGGAACGCGAGGTGGCGTCGGCAAAGAGCGGCGCCCTCGGCGTCGTCATCCTCTCGGTACTCGGCTTCGGCTGCACCGCCCTCGGCGTCGCGTTCCTGGCGATGGGCTGGTAGTGTGGGATGCAGAGTCACGAAAGGGAGTATCGCGACGGGCCGCGGTTTCCCCGCAAGGAAGGAAGGCGATGGAAATGCATCGCATTTTCGAGCCTTCCTGACGCCGCGGGGGAGCCGCGGAACGAGCGAGAAACCTTCCGTGGCTTTGGATCCCGCACTTCCGCCCCTCAGGGCTGGGACCCCACATCTCGTTCGCGGGCGGTGATGATCGCCCGCAAGGCTTGGTGCCCCATGCGCCCCTGGTAATCGTCGGGGAACGTCTCGCTGCCGGTTTCTTCGGGATCAGGGCCCAGGCGAATGCGCCGACGCGCGTCGTCCGCGTCGGGCTCGCCACCGCGCGCGCCGGCCCCCTGCGCCGCGTCGGACCGCGACGCCGTGGAACGCGGGTCGTCGAGGTGCCCTTCGAGGGACTCTTCCCGAATCTGATACTGCTCCATCGAACCTTCGTCGACGGAGTCCGGGGTGAGCTGATCGACCTCCATGTCGGGCTCGATCCCTCGAGCCTGAATCGAGCGTCCGCTCGGCGTGTAATAGCGGGCGATGGTGAGCTTCATCGCGCTGCCATCGGGCAACTCGATGATGTTCTGCACCGACCCCTTACCGAAGGTGCGCATGCCGACGATGATGGCCCGCTCGTGGTCACGGAGCGCGCCGGCGACGATCTCCGCCGCACTCGCCGTATAGCCGTTGACCAAGATCACCATCGGCCAATCGGGGCGGGTGCCGCTGGAGCTCGCCCGGGCTTCATGGAGTAGCTGCCCGCCGCGACCGCGGGTCGATACGATGACGCCATGGTCCAGGAACTCGTCGCTGACCAGCACCGCTTCGTTGAGCAGGCCACCGGGGTTGTAGCGCATGTCGAGCAGCACGCCCCGGAGACCTCCGTAGGGCTCGGCCTCGGCCGACGCCGTGTCGAGGGCTCGGCGGAGTTCCCCCGTGGTGGTCTCCTGGAAAGATTTGAGGCGCAGGTAGAGCACGCGGTCCGACAGGAGGCGGGCTTCGACGGCGTCGACCTGGATCACCTCGCGGGTGAGGACCAAATCGATCGGATCCTCGACGTCTTCCCGACGTATGCGCACCCGCACCGCCGTGCCCGGCTCCCCCCGCATGACGCGCACGGCGTCGGAGATCGGCAGGTCTCGAGCGCTCCGGCCTTCGATCAAGAGGATGCGGTCACCGGGCAGTACTCCAGCTCGATCTGCCGGTCCGTCATCGAAGACGCCGAGGACGGTCAACCAACCGTCACGGGCTTCGATTTCGACGCCAATCCCACCGAAGTGCCCCTGGGTGTCATTGGTCAGGATCCGATACTCGTCCGGGTCCATGAACGTCGAGTGGGGATCGAGGGTTTTGACCATGCCTCGAATCGCGCCGTAGATGAGCTCATCCTGGTCGGCCGTCTCGACCCAGCTCATCTCGATGTGAGCGAGGGCCCGGGCGAAGATGCCCAAGTTGCGATAGGGGCTCTCGGTCTCGGGGGTGGCCCGGGCCACCGCCCCCGCGAGGGACCCGACGACGACCACCGTCAGGACCCAAAACATCCGCTCTCGTTTTGCGATGGACCGCACCAAAGGGAACCTCTCATTGACACCGTTACGGGTATCCTGTGTAGTACCACGACGGACACCCACTCCGGACAGCAGCAACGTGCCCCGGGGTGGTCAAAGGGAGGATAGCGGGAGCATGGGTGGAACCGACAAGCGCAAGCAGAGCCTCTATTTTCCAGAGTCGATGCTGCAAGACATCCAGCACGAGGCGGCGCGCCTCGACCGTTCCCTGAGCTGGATCGTCCAGCGCTGCGTCAAAATCGGCATCCAGGAAATCCGCAAGCTGCCCTCGGTCAACGACATCGAGGACTCGACGGATAGCGGCTCCGCCGGCTGAGGCGTCTTTGGCGAAGCTGGTCTACGACCATCAGGGCTTCGCGGTAGCGGAGGACGGGACGCGGCTCTTCTATGGGGTCCTCGGCTCGGGCCCCCTCGTCGTCCTGAACGACGGCATCGGCTGCGACGGATTCGCCTGGAAATACATCCAGCCGGAGCTCGCCCGTGACCACACGGTGGTGCATTGGCACTATCGCGGCCACGGTCGCAGTGGCCTTCCCCGGGACCGAGCACGGCTCGACATCCCGGCTATCGCCCGGGATCTGACGGCCGTCCTGGCCAAAGTGGACAAGGACCTCGACGTCAACGGCGAGGCGATCCTCATGGGTCACTCGATGGGCACGCAGGTGTGCCTGGAGTACGACCGGCTCTTCCGTCACCGGACCCGCGCCCACGTACTCTTGTGCGGCAGCTACGGGAAGGTCACCGAGACGTTCCACGGCTCCGACGTGCTCAAGCAGGTGTTGCCGACCCTCATCGAGCAGGTCCAGCGGCGCCGCGGCCTCGCCCGGGCCCTGTGGGGCCGCGTCTCACCCACTGTGGCTTTTCGGTTCGCCAGCATGTCGGGGGAAATCGACGCCCTCAACATTCAGCAAGAAGACTTCGAAACGTACTGGGAGCACATCAACCTGATGGACCCGGACATCTTCTTGCCGATGCTTCGAGGCGCCGGTGAGCACAGCGCGGAGGACTTTCTCACGTCCGTCGACGTTCCCACCCTGGTGATCGCCGCGGAGCGCGACACGTTCACGCCTTCGGAACTCGCCCAGTCCATGGCAGACCGCATCCCCGGCGGAGAGTTCACCCTGCTCAGAGGCGCCAGCCACGCCGCCCCCATCGAGCACCCGGACACCATCATCGCCCGCATCCGCGAGTTCCTAGAGCAGCGGCTCTAGCGCACCTCACCCAATCCGAACTCAAGCCGGGATTTCGGCCGAGGTTGGTCCGAATGCAAGGAGCCGAAGGGCAGGAGTACCAAAGGTACTTCAACCGCACGGCGACGCCGCAGTCGGGCCGAGATCGGCCAAAATCGGATTTCGTACGAGGTCGGTTCTCCTGCAAGGCGCCCAAGCGTAGGAATACCAAAGGTATTTCAAGCGCCGGGCAACGCAGCAGGAGGGCCGAGATCGCGCGAAATCAGTATTCGACGCGGAAGAGCTGCTGCCCCATCAACACCATGATGCCGCTGCGAAGCGGGGCGGTGCCATCGACGCGCATGAACGTGCCGTTCGAGCTACCGGCGTCCGTGAGGAAGATCTTGCCGCCTTCTCCGTGGATCCGGCAGTGCAGCCCGGAGACGTAGCCGTCGTCGGGGAAGATGATGTCGCCGCGCTCACGGCCGAGGTGCAAGCCCTCGGGAGGCACGCAGTAGCTGTTGCCGTAGGTTTCCCGACCGATCATCAGCCGGATGCGCCCGAGGTAGCCCGGGTCAGGGCTGCCCATGAGCTCCACGCCGTCAGCGTCGACGGGCTTCCGGTCGAGCTCCTCGAAACGGAGGATCTCCTGGCCGATCCGGAAGATGCTTCCGTTCTGAAGCTCGTTGGGTCGGTCCGCGTCGACACGGATGTAGATGCCGTTGAGGCTGTCCTCGTCCTTCACCTCGAGGGCGTCGCCCGAAAAGGAGAAGGTCGCGTGGGTCGGCGAGAGGTACGAGTCGGCCTCGAAGACCCCCCCGGCGGTGCGTCCGATCGTGGTCGAGCCATCGGAAATAGGGAACGATTCTCCTTCGGTCCCGTCCGGACGAATGAGGACCAGCGCTCCGCGACCGGCTGCCGCAGGGGCTGCCGCCGCCGCGGGGGCAACCGCCGCCGGAGCCGCCTCTGCGGGAGCGTCGGCCGCAGGGGCCGCAGGGGCCGCAGGGGCCGCTTCCACATCGGCCATGGGATGGCCGCAGCTACCGCAGAACTTGAAGTTGAAGGGCACGCTATTGCTGCACTTCGGGCAGGTGAGGCTCTCCCCGCCTGTGGCCGGCGCCGCTGCAGGAGCCGGAGCCGGCGATTCCGCTGGAGCGGGTGCCCCCGGAGTCGGGACTGCGGCCGCACCACCGAACTGCTGTCCGGTGCCAGGGCCTTCACTCGCCGGGGGCGAGCCAACCTCTGTGCCACCGTCTTGTTCGAAGCCCGCGGGGGGCGTCGGCGCGGTGAAGCTCTTGGGCGCCTGAGCGGCATCCCGAGGAAGCTCGGCTCCGCACCCGAGGCAGAACTTATAGTGGTCCTGATTCTCTTTGGCGCACCTAGGACAGACGATCACCGGGGTCCTCCATGCGTCTCACACACCCCCCAAATGAGGGGGAAAACGCCATACGTTCGGGGAGGATAGGCGTCTCCCGCGCGCTGGGTCAAGGAGCTATTCGAGCACTTTTCGCACTCGATTTAGACCAGCCGTACCGCCCCGCCGTTCTCGGTGGTAGATTCCCGCCGCCCCCCCCTCCCTGACCCGCCGATGGCCGTATGTCCGAGATGCAGTGCCAAGGTCGTCCCCGGCGACGAAGTCTGTAGGGGGTGTGCCCGCACGTTACCCCACGCTCTTCGAGCCGAAGACGATCTCGATACGTTCGTCGGACGCACGATCGACGGGAAGTACGAGGTTCTGGAGCTCATCGGTGAAGGGGCGATGGGCCGGGTGTACGAAGCTCGGCACCTCGCCCTCGACAAGGGCATCGCCATCAAGGTCCTGCATACGCACCTCGCTAACGACCCCAAGGTAAAGAAGCGCTTCCACCGCGAGGCCCGCGCCGCGAGCCGGCTGAACCATCCCAACTCGCTGCACGTCATCGACTTCGGCGAAGACGACGACGGCACCCTCTACATCGCGATGGAGCTCCTCGACGGCGATGATCTGCTCGCGGTCATCGAAGAAGATGCCCCCCTGTCGCCGCGTCGAATCTACGAGTTGATGCGCCAAGTACTGAGCGCCCTCGACTCGGCCCACCATGCGGGGGTCGTTCACCGCGACCTGAAACCCGAAAACGTCATCGTCCTCGAGTCACGGAGCGGCGAAGAGCATGTGAAGGTCTG
>QMMC01000362.1 GCA_003647065.1 Deltaproteobacteria bacterium
CCGGAAGCGCGTAATAGCCGGAGGCGTCCATGCCCCGCGGCAGCCCCGGAGCGGCGTCTTCCTGAGTCGCATACCAAGTGCCGTCGGCGTGCTGCATGAAGCCGGAGGCATACCGGTGGATTGCCTCCGCGTGACCCAGCCACGAGTCGTCGCCCGTCACCAGGTAGGCCTCGGCAAAACCATAGAGCGCCGCCGCTTGGTGCACGGTGCGTTTTTCCGGGATGATCCCCGTCCAGTCAGGTCGCCGCGACGCGACGAAGATGCCGCCCCAGACGGGATCGATGAGACGAGTCCAGCCCCGGAGGGTCCTGAGCGCTTGTTCGCGTTGGTCACGGTCGTCCCAAAGGTGTGCTCGGAGGAACGCGTGTTCGACCGGGGCGAGGGAGACGAGCTTGACGCCCGAAGACCAGCCGCCATGGGCGACGTCGGCGAGGCCCGAGACCCGGGAGGTCACCTCGGCGCAGGCTTCTGCCATAGCGCCCTCGGCAACCGGCTCGGCGATGGGCACCCGCGCGTCCTCTTCGAGGGCACCGCGGCGCTGCCGGTCGATGAGTTCGTCGAGGATCGGGATGAAGTTGCGCGGACGCTTGTTGCCGCGGACAGCAAAGACCTGAGCGCCATCGGGCGAGAGCACGATGGTCGCTGGCCACCCCCACCGCGCGTAGCGGTCACCGAGGTCCGGCCGCACGTTGGCATCGACGGCGATGGGCACGAAGCGCTCGTTGACGCGGCGAACGACTTCGCTGTCTTGGTACGTATCCTCGAACATCCAGCGGCACGCCGTGCATCCCTCGATGCCCACGTCGACGAGGACCATCTTGCCTTCTCGACGCGCTCGCTCGAAGGCCGGCGCCCCCCAGGTCTGCCATTCGATCTGGGCCGAGTCGCCAGCCGCCACCAGGCCCCCCTCCGGCTGGGCCCAGGAACCACCGCAAGAGGCCAGGGGTGCGCACAGAAGCAAACCGAAGAGCGCAGGAAGAGCTTTGGGATGTGCAGAAAGAGCCATGAAAAAACCAATACGCGGGGGCCGCCGGGAGGTTACCCGGAAGCGCGCCCAAGGGGGCCCAAGGGGGCCCAAGCGGGCCCAAGCGGGCCTTCAGAGGTTCGCAAGGTTTGGCCGCGTCGTACCGAGCGCCACCTACGAAACCCCCGAGGAGACCAACGATGCCTACCAAGAAGCCTTCGAGAGAGGAAATCGCCGACGAAATGCTCGCCCTCGGCGTGCCCTTCGAGCTCGCTCCCCTGCCCCCGGCCCCGCCCCGCTCGGGCCAGGTGTACTCCCCGGCGGTCGCTTTCGCGTTGGTCTTCGCCTGCGGAGCCCTCGTCGCGATGGCGGCCGACCGCGTCGCGAGCCCAGGCGATTTCTCAATGGCGTCGGTCCCGACCGTGACGCCGGCGCTCGCCGCCGCGGCGGCGAGCGCGACCGCCGTCCCATCGCCGGATGAAAGGGCACCCGCAAAGCCGGAGGTCGCCCTCGAGGTGACGCCGGCGGACGCCTCGGACCAGCCTCCGGCGATTGCCGAGGCCCCGACCATGTCCGAAGTCCCACCCACCTCTCTGTCGCGCCATCGCCAGGCGCGGTCGCGAACCGCGAGCCGAGCGACCCCGCCGCCCGCGACCACGACGACCACGACAGCCCCGGACCGGGCGGCCGGTTGGGACACGGGAAATCCAGAAGCCGAGG
The DNA here is from genome assembly GCA_003647065.1 of Deltaproteobacteria bacterium. Taxonomy (GTDB): domain Bacteria; phylum Myxococcota_A; class Polyangia; order Polyangiales; family B10-G4; genus B10-G4. Next base: position 1,685 of record QMMC01000362.1, read on the forward strand.
CCTTGGCTCCCTCCCTCGACGCCCTCCTCGACGGAGCCCTCGGCGGCGCACCGGATGCGGTTGCCACCAGCGCCCCGGCCCGAACGCTGCCCCGAGCCCCGACCCGAAGGCAGGTACTCACCACGCTGCGAGCGCTCGAGGGCGAGGTGCGCATGTGCGGCGACGGAGCAACCGGCGTCCTGAACGCGTCTCTGGTCGTCGCCGGCCGGTCCGGCGAAGTCACGTCTGTCCGAATCGCCGGTGACCTCGCCGGGACCCCCGCCAGCGTTTGCGCGGCGCGGGTCATCGGCAGCGCCCGATTCCCCCACTTCACTCAGGAACGCTTCGAGGTCTCCTTTCCCTACCGCTTGTGACCGACGCTTGACGTATCATCGCCCCATGGCGACCCCGTTGACCCGCGACGACATCGACTCCGCCCTCGAAGCGCTCCCCGGCTGGTCCTTCGAGGGCGACAAGTTGCAACGGGAGTATCGCTTTCAGTCGTTCAAGGAAGCGCTCAGCTTCATCGTCCGCATCGGCATGCACGCCGAAGAGGCGAACCACCACCCGGAGATATTCAACGTCTATTCGACGGTTAGGCTCGCGCTCAACACCCACGACGCCGGAGGGAAGGTCACCGCCAAGGACGTAGACCTCGCCAAGGTCATCGAGGGCGTCAACTGGTCGCCGTGAGGCCCGCCGGATGAGCGAACGCCCCATCCTCGAGCGCTTCGGCCTAGCTTACTTCGAGCGCCGGTCTCGGGCGATGCCGGCGGTCGTGGCGGATGACGAGGTCTATGTGCTCAATCCACGTGAGCTCCGAGCGCTCACGTGGATCCAGCGTTGGGCTGTCATCCGGGCGGCGCTCATCGGCGCCGCGTCGGGTTTCGTCGCGGCCCTCGCCGAGGTCCTCGCGTCGCCCATGCTCGGACCGGACCCGGACGCCGCCCCGGTGTCCCTGCAGATAGAGTACTACGGGATCGTCTTCGGGGCGGCGGGCATCGCCACGGTGTTCGAGATCGGCTTTCTCTACTGGGACGCCCTGCGCTCGGTGCACAACCTCTCCCGGGCCGCCGGATTGCCCCTCTTCGACCCCCACGGCGACGACGAAAAGAACGAAGTCGCCGCGGCCCTCGCCCGGGCCGCCCTCGAGTTGCCAAACCCGGTCACCTCGGTTTTCGGCATCAACCCTCTGCGCGAGAGCACCAAGCTGGTGCTCATCGGCGTCGCCTTCTTCTACAAGTTGAAGATCGGCGTCACGAACTTTCTCATGAAGGCCCTCATCCGCCGGGCCGCCGGACGCGCCGCGGTGCGCACGATGCTCGTTTGGGTCGCCGTGCCGGTCACGGCCGCGTGGAACGCGGTGGTCGCGTTTCTGGTCATGCGCGAGGCGCGCCTGCGGGCGATGGGCCCATCCGCAGCCAAGGCCTTCGCGGAGATCATCCTCGGCGAGCGCGAACTCAGCCTCGCGGGACGCCTCGCGGCGATGCGCGCCGTCGGAGCAAACATCGTGCGCACCCAGCAGATGCACCCGAACCTCGTGTGTTTCCTGAACGAGGTCGATCGCCACACCGACGACGTCCCCGAAGGCCCCCTCGATGATACGGAGGTATTCCTCGATTCGCTGGCCGGCCTCGCCGCGGGAGAGCAAGACGTCGCCCTGATGGTGCTTTGTGTCGGAGCGGTCCTCGACGGCCGGGTGAACGGCCGGGAGCGGCACCTGATTGCCCGCGCCCTGATGGCCGCTGGGCGCAGTACCGACCGGCAGCCGCTGAACGATCTGCGCTGGGCTTTTGCCCATGGGAAGCCGATCGAGCGGGCCGTCGTCGAGGCCTGCGCCCCATCGCCTGTCCCGTCGTCTGTCGAATATTGACGGCGGGCGAGACCGGGTGCCCAATCACCCCGTGGAACAACCGCCGTTCACCGAGCCCAACGCCAACGCCAACGACTTCGACTGCATCAAGTGCGGCGCCCAGATGGCCTTCGACGCCGCCCACGGGTGCATGGCTTGCCAGTACTGCGGCAACAAGATGGAGGTCAACGGCGATGACTCTGCGCCGACCGCAACCATCGTCGAGCACGACCTCGAGCACGGGATAGCCGAGGCGAGCACGCGCGGCCTCGGAGTCGAGCTGCGCACCACCGAGTGCCGCGAATGCGGCGCCCGGGTGAGCTTCGACTCGTCGGTGACCGCGACCTTCTGCGAGTTTTGCGGCTCGACTCAGGTGATGCAGCAGGAGGCCAATCGCAACCTCATCCGCCCCGAGTCACTTCTTCCGTTCGGTGTCGAACAGGCGGACGCCAAGGGCCGCTTCAAGTCGTGGATCGGCGGCCTGTGGTTTCGCCCCTCGGACCTCAAGCAGCGCGCGAACCTCGGGCAGATCTCCGGAGTCTACGTTCCCTACTGGACCTTCGACGCCTGGGCCGACTCGCGATGGACCGCCCAGGCGGGGCACTACTACTACGTCGAGGAGCAATACAAAGACGCCAATGGCAATGCCCAGACTCGCCGCCGCCGCGAGACGCGGTGGGAGCCCGCCTGGGGCTCGCGCCGGGACCACTACGACGACGTGCTCGTCTGCGCATCGAAGGGGCTCCCGGTGGAGCTCGCGGAGAAGCTGAAGACCTTCGACACCACGAAGCTCATCCCCTACGCGCCGGGCTACCTCGCAGGATGGCGCGCCGAGGAATATGCGCTGCCCTTGAACGAGGGGTGGGCAAAGAGCACGACGCGCATCGAAGGGGACCAGCGCAGCCGCTGCGGCAATGACGTGCCGGGAGATACGCAGCGCGGTCTCAACGTCGCGACCCGGCTCTCGGAGACGACCTTCAAGCACATCCTCTTGCCGCTCTTCATCGCCAGCTACCGTTACAAGGGCGAGGTGTTTCGCTTCGTCGTCAACGGGCAGACCGGCGAAGTCTCGGGGCGCGCGCCCTGGAGCTGGGTCAAGATCGCCGCCGCGGTGATCCTGGCTTTGGTGCTGCTGACGTGCCTCATCGGCGGCATGTCGCTCATCGGGGGCGGAGACGGCGGATGATCCGTTTGGGCGGATGGCACGTAACAGTGCTAGAGATCTATCCATAGAGATTGCAATGAAGCGAAGACACTTCCTCATCGCCGTGAGCGCCGCCCCCATCGGCCTCGCCTGTTCGCGGGCCTTCGGAGACGACGGCGACGGGGCAGACCGCTGGCCGGGACCGACCCGCGCAATCTCCCGCGTAGCCAACCGGCCTCCGCAGCTCGGAGACCAACTCGTACTCTCGGACATTCAGTGGCGGCGACGCCTGACCCGCGAGCAATATGGCGTGCTCCGTGAGGGAGGTACCGAGGCGCCGTTTTCGGGTACCCACTGGGACGAACACCGCGACGGCACCTACTACTGCGGAGGCTGCGGCGCGCCGGTCTTTTCCTCGAGCCACAAGTTCGAGTCGGGAACCGGCTGGCCCTCCTTCGACCGACCCATAAACCCCCGACGCGTCGGACGACGCAACGACCGGTCCCACGGCATGTCCCGAGTCGAGGTCCATTGTGCGCGGTGCCAAGGGCACCTCGGGCACATCTTCCCCGACGGCCCGCCGACCACGCACGATCGGTACTGCATCAACTCCGTGAGCCTTCACTTCCTGGCCTCCTAGTGTCCAACGCGGCACTGTTTAGAGTGGCCCGGTCCGTGGCTCTGATCGCGATGCTGGGCGCTTGTTCGCAGAATGGCCGGACGGCGCAGTCCGGGGCCGCATCGGCGCCGGCGGCGGATCATGAAGAGGCGCACCGCAGCAACGAAGAAGCCGGCCAGCCCGCGGCGCCGCCCCTCCGAGAAGGCCAGGCCGAAGCCATCTTCGCAGGGGGCTGCTTTTGGTGCGTCGAGAGCGCCTTCGAGGGCCTGCCGGGGGTCGTGTCGGTAACGTCGGGGTACACCGGAGGCCACACCGAGCACCCGACCTACCGGGAGGTCGGGGGCCACGCGACGGGACACCTCGAGGCCGTGCGCATCGTTTACGACCCCGAGGCGACGTCCTACGCGGCGTTGCTGGAGGTCTTCTGGCACAACATCGACCCGACCCAGGGCGATGGCCAGTTCTGTGACCGGGGCGACTCGTACCTGTCGGCCATCTTCGTCGCCACCGACGACGAGCGACGCCTGGCCTCCGAGACCAAAGCCTCGGCCGCGGCCGAGCTCGACGAAGCGGTGGTGACCACCATCCGCGACGCGGCGACCTTCTGGGTGGCCGAGGACTACCACCAGGATTTCTATCGAACGAATCCGGGACGTTACACGCAATACCGAACCAGCTGCGGCCGAGACCGAAGGCTTCGAGAACTCTGGGGCGACGCCGCCGGGCACTGAATCGGGGCCTGAGCGGACTACGGGCCTCCCCTTGTCGCCCACGGAAGGGCCGGTCATGCTCTCGTGCCATGCGCCGAACCTCCCCCCCGGTCGATACCTCCCTACTCCGCGTACTTCCGCTGCTCCCGCTCCTCGCCCTGCCCTTCGCGGGCTGCGATTGCTCGGACGACGCGCCCCCTGCGGGGGACTCGGGCACGACGACAGATTCCGCAGCGCCATCGGATACGGGCACGACGACCGACTCGGGCACGACGACCGACTCGAGTACGCCGACGGATAGCGGAACCCCGGCGGACGCGGGGGACACCGGGACCGCATCGACCGCCGTGCGCTTCGTCGTCATGGGCGACGTGGGCGAGGGCAATACGGCCCAGCGCGAGGTAGGCATCGTGATTCGCGACCTCTGCGCCGCTGAGGGTTGCGACTTCGCCGTGCTGCTCGGCGACAACATCTACGACTCCGGCGTCACCAGCATCGACGACCCGCAGTGGAACATGAAGTTCGAGGACCCCTACCGTGACATCCCGGACATGCCCTTCTACGCGGTCCTCGGCAACCACGACTACGGCGGCGAGCTCAGCGTCGGGGGCATCAGCCTCGGCGACTACGGTGGCCTCGGCAACGAGTTCGACCGCGGCCCCATCGAAGTTGCCTATACAGCGGTGTCATCGAAGTGGGAGATGCCCGAGACCTTCTACACGTTCCAACACGGCAACGTCGGCTTCATCGCCCTCGATACCAACAGCATCCTCTGGGACGACACGACCAACGGCGACCAGCTCGCCTGGTGGCCCACGGCCATGGCCGAGGTCGCCGGTGCCGACTGGGTCATCACCCTCGGCCACCACCCCTACCTGAGCAACGGTGCCCACGGTGACGCCGGGGACTACGAGGCGATCGAGGTCGGCGGCACGGACATCCCCATCCCCGTCCCGATCATGGACGGCGAAAACGTGAGGGACTTCTTCAACGGCTACATCTGCGGATACGCCGACGTCTCATTCTCGGGCCACGACCACAACCGCCAGTGGATCAACGAGCCGGGGGCCTGCGGCGGCACCGAGCTCATCATCAGCGGCGCCGGCGCCAAGGTGAAGGACTTCGACCGCACCGACCGCAACGCCACCCACTGGCAGGACGCCACGACCCCCGGCCTGATGTACGTCGTCATCGACGGCGACAACTTCTACGGCCGTTGGATGAACCAACGCGGCGAGACCGAGTACGAGCGCATGTTCACGCGCACGCCATAGGCTTCGGGGCGGACACGGTAGGGTCCGACGAACTCGGTCAAGGAACGCCGCAGCGCTCGTCGGTAACCGCCTGGACGAAATCCGGTAGATCCGTGATCAGACCCCCGACACCGGCGTCGATCAGTCCGACCACGAAGGGCACATCGGTCAGCACCGCCGACTCCCAGGGAAGTTGCCAGACGCCGAGGGCGTGCGATCGCGAAACAATGTCGATGTTCAGAGAACTCGCCCTGATGCAGACCATCTCAGCGCCGAGGGCAGCCGCCTTCTCGACGAAGGCAAGCACATCGGATGGCGCGGGATATCCTTTGTGCCCGGTGCGGAAGCCAGCCGTCGCCAGTGCCTCGGTGACGTCGCCGTCGTAGCTCATGGCGACGAGGATATCGGGCCGTCCGAGGCGCTCGCTCAGCCTCACCATGGCGTCGGTGACGGCAAGGGGGTCGACCATGTCGTCGAAGAGCGTGAACTTCAGGTCGAGATAAACGGCATCGAAGCTCGCATCCTCTAGACCGTGCCAAATGGGAAGAACGAGGGAGCCCGGGTCGTCGAGGTACTCGCAGGCGGCGAGGTCCGCGGCTGTTTCTTCGGACGCCAACCCGCGACAGGTCGTGAACGCGCCGACGTCGGCGTATCGTCCCGGGATGAACTCCAGGTCCGCGGTGAGCACCACGTCGACCTCGACGTGACGGTATCCCTCCGCGTCGGCCTCGCGCAGCGCAGCAACCGAGTTGCCGTTTCGCGTGGGCGTGCTCGACCGAATCGGTGTTGCGGCAAAGACGCCTGTTGGGCTCTCGATGTCACAGCCGTAGGGATCGGGGCCCACGGGCGTGAAGGGCGGCATTGGCAGCATCGGCAACATCGGCGTGAGGCGCACAGTCGGCGCGCCTGGAA
>QMMC01000363.1 GCA_003647065.1 Deltaproteobacteria bacterium
CCCCTCACGGCTGCGAAACGTCAGCGCGTGCTCATCGGTGCGAACAAACGCCCGGGGTGCCCCTTCGGTCGGCGTCACGTAGAGCCCGACTTCGACCGCACCGCATCGAAAGACCGCAATCGGTGCGAGAGCGTGTACCGGAGCGGCCCGTCCACGACGCTTCGCGTAGGCGGTGACGTCTCCGTTGGGCGACCAGCCGAGCTGTCGGAGCGGCCCTGGAACAAAAGGGAATGACTGCTCGAGGGCCGACCACGTGACGCCCGCGAGGGAAGAAAGTGCCGCCTCGGCGCTCTCCTCTCGTCCATGCACGGTCGCCGCGAATACCGCCCGCAAGGTCACGTCATCGCCGCACACGTCATAGGACGCTACCCAGGCCGCGGCCTCGATCCGTGCAAAGACGTCGGGGATCTCGACCTCGAGGCCGAGCTCGACGAGTTCTGTACGTTGCACGTAGAGCTTCGCCTCGACACCGCCGGAAGCCACGTTGATGCCGACGAGGGTCGGCCGGAGCAGCGTCGACGACAGGCCCAACCGGCCTACGAGGGCCGCGCACTTCGCCTCGGAGGCGTCGGATGCATTGGCGTAGAGCTTGTACTTGGGCGCCGCGCCACCGACATCCCAGCCGGCGATCAGCGGCAGGCGGAGAGCCTCGCAGGCGTCGACGACGGCGGTCGCCACTTCGACCCAGGGGATGCCGAGCTCCCGGGCGACCCGCCGGGCCACGTCCGCCCCCGCCCGCTCGAGCATCATCCGGCCACCCCGTACGGTTCCATCAGCCGCGATGCGCAGCGAAGCCTCGGCGTCTATCGCCTCCGCCGTGAGCTCGCGCAGAGACTCCTCCATCGAGCGCTCCTAGGACTGACCACCGCGGACCAACCGGCCCGGAGTCGCGCCGGTGAGCTTGCCATCTCGATTGACGACCGTTCCGGCGACGAGGGTCGCCCGGTAACCATCGACGTCTTGGAGCAGGCGCTTCCCGCCGGCAGGCAGGTCGCGGACGAGACGGGGCCGATGAAGTCGGAGGGCAGCGTGATCGATGACGTTCAGGTCTGCGCGAAGGCCGACCGCGACCCTCCCCCGGTCCCGAAACCCCATGAAGTCCGCGGTGTCGGCGGTCATCATCTGCACCACCCGCCCGAGGGGGATGCCCTCGTCGCGGTCCCGGGCCCAGTGGGTGAGCATGAAGGTCGGGAAGCTCGCGTCGCAGGTGGTGCCGACGTGGGCGCCCCCGTCCGAGAGGCCCGGGAGGGCGAGAGGATTGACGAGCATCTCCCGGACCACATCGAGGCTGTGCTCCATGTAGTTGTAGATGGGGAAGTAGAGGAGCTCGCGGCCGTCCCTTTCGAGGAGAGCGTCGTATACGGCGTCCAGAGGCGTCACCCCCGCCCCGAGGGCCGCGGCGTAGAGCGACGCGGACTTGTCCGGCTCGTAGCAAACGTCGTCGCCGAGGCGGTAGAGGTTCATGGACACGAAGTCGATGTTCGCGAGCAGCTGGTCGGCGAGGGGCGGGATCGCGCTGCCGTCGCCGGCGAGGCTCTCGCTCTTCTCGGTGAGGACCTGGGCCTTGAACGCGGGGTCGCGCATGCGCGCCACGCGGTCGCCAAGGGGCAGCTCGCTGATGGCTTTGTAGCTCGGGAACCCGATGAAGGGATGGAAGGTGGCGTCGAGGCCGAGGAGGATGCCAATGCCCCGGGCCCCGACCTGCAAACGTATCTCGAGGCCCTTTTCGTTTGCCGCTTCGGCCCGGGCGACGATGCGTCGCCATTGCTCGGAGTCGCGCTGCCGCTGCAGGAGCGACAAGGACAGGGGGTGCCCATCCGCCGCCTGGGCCATCGCTTCGAGCAAGTCGAACTCGCCGTCGAAGAGCGAACGGTCCTCGGTCATGTCGAAGTCACTGACGGCTTGCAGTACGCCGTGACCGAGGCCCCGGAAGGCCCCGGCGATGCCCGTGAGTTCGGCACGCTTCGCGACTGCGGCCGGGGTGTGACTCCCATCTGCCGCGCGGTGGTTGTCGGTCCGCCCCGTAGAAAAACCAACCGCCCCCGCTTCGAGGGCCTCCCGGACCAACGCCGCCATTCGCGAGATGTCGTCGGGGGTCGCCTCCTCGTCGGCGACGGCGCGGTCTCCCATCACGAATACGCGAACCGGGTCGTGGGGCACCATCGCAGCGAAATCGATGACGTGAGGTCGCGCGTCGAGGGCGGACATGTACTCGGGGAAGGTCTCTTAATCTCACGAGAGCCCTTCCGCGAGAGCCGTCCCGGGGATGTCCTCGACACCCTCCATCAGGTCGACGAGGCGCCCTCGGTCCGTCTCTCGGGCGGGTGCAAAGCCGACCCCACAGCTGCCCATGACGACCGTCGTCACCCCGTGATAGCAACTCGGCGCGAGCTCCGCGTCCCACGATATCTGCCCATCGTAGTGGGTGTGAATGTCGACAAAACCCGGGGTGACCAGCGCGCCGTCCGCGTCGATGACCTCCTTCGCGTTTTCAGGGGCGTCGCCGACGGCGACGATCAGCCCGTCCCGAACCCCGACATCGGCACGACGCGGCGCACCACCGCTCCCGTCCACGACCACGCCGCCAATGATCTTCACGTCGTAACTCATCGTCGCCCCCTCGATAGCTCGGTCGGCCGAGGATACGGCAGCGGCAGCCCTCGGCGCTCGAGCCTTTGGGGCACCGTCGCCCACCAGTGACGACTCAGCTCCGGGCCGAGCAACTGCTCTCCGAGGTGGTCCCGGGGGTCGACGAAAGCGCCGTCACGAAACACACCGAAGTGCAGGTGCGCGCTCGACATGTGCATGCCGCTCCGTCCGACGTAGCCGATGAGCTGACCCGCCTCGACCTCGTCGCCGACCGCCACCTTGTACGCAGCGAGGTGCGCATAGAGGCTGGTGACGCCGTTGGGATGGAGGATTTCCACGGCGAGCCCCCGGGGCCCGAGACTGTGCCGGGGCAGGACCGCCGCGGCCGGGGCCGCCACGGTGACGAGGGGGCCAGGGCCGCGGTCGAGGCCGGCGGCGATGACGCGCCCGGCCGCCGCCGCGACGACCCGCTCACCTTCCTGCGACACGAAGTCCACCCCCCGATGCAAGCGACGGCCGCCGTCCCGGGGCTCCCCCGGGGCGCTGATCGCGAGGCGCGGTGCCCCTCCGAGGGGGCTGCCGATGGCCGCGGGGGTGGCGTCCTCGACGGCGCCGTAGTGCTCGAGGAGGCGACGCCGGACCGTGAAGATGGCGTCCTCCGGGCCCGCGTCGCGCACCCGGTCTCCAAAGATGAAGTGGCTGACGGCGTGTCGATGGGGCGCGGAGTCGAAGAGGTCGTCGGTATGCGGACACTGGACGCTCCAGGCCGACAGAAACGCCGCTGCGAAGTAGAGGTTCCCGTCGACGGTCCGCAGGACCTCCCGCGTCAACGGCACGGCGGGAAGCTCGATGCGCGCCTCGGCGAAGGCGCCGCCGGCGTAGCGTCGGTGGCGGTAGGTACGCCCGACGAAGTCCGGGGCGTAGATGCGCGGGTGGATCCGGGTCAGCCCCACGCCCCAGTCGTCGTCCCGGCTCGGCTCGCAGGCGCTCTGGTGCTGAACCACGGCTGCGAGGAGGAAGGGGTCGACGCCAAAGGCCTCACCGTGGCGCAGGGCCGCTTCGGCTATCGGTGGCGCCGCGTCGGTCGTCGTCTGCCGAGGGCACACCCGGACGATGGCCGAGGCAAAGCGCGCCACGTCGATTTCGGCGGGCGACGACGGCTCCCGGGGCCAGGCCCCTGGATCGAGGAGCCCCTGGTCCCGGGGCCGGAGGGAGAGCCGCTGGAGCTCGGTGCCGCTCACCGCCCCGGCGGGCGCCGCGCCCCGTTCGCGATCCTTTTCGTAGACGTCGACGGAGCGCCTCCGTCGAGCCCAGGGCCAGAACTTGGCCGCCGCAGCCAGGCTGTCCGTCTCTGCTTGCCCTCGAACGGAGGGGGTCACGGCCAGGCCCAGGAGCAGGCCCAAGAGCAGAGCCACGAGAGCGAGGAGGCGTCCCTGGGCCCGAGATCGCATCCAGTTCGTGATCGGTGAAGGTGAAAGTCGCACCAGACGACGAGCATGCCCCGAGGCGCGGCCCTGGAAAAGCACTGTTGTTCGGGCCCCTGGGGGCCTCGGACCGCGGATCTTTGCGGTCGTCCCCCCCTTGGGCTAGTTTCGGGCGTCCCTCGCCGTACCATGCCGACCGACCTGCAACGGAACACCTCCCCCGAGTCCTCCCCTGCGAATGGGGTGCGCGCCCTCGACGAGGCCATCCAAACCCTGGTCACCCGGCAGGAGCTCTTCGCCCGGCGCCTCGCCGAGCCGCGCCTGGACCTCGAGGGCCTCGAAGCCTCCGAGGCCGTGTGGTTCGGGGTCGGGCTCTCGAGCGGTGAGGTCAGCCTCGGGCTCCCGGTGGACGTGCTCGTCTTGATCTACGCCCAGGAGCTCCTGCGCCGCGAGCTCGGCTACGCCGCGAGTCGCATCCTCGTAGCGGACAGCAACGCCCTCGGCGACGGCATCGCCCAGCTCCCGGTGCACCGGGCTCGGGCCCGGGCCGAGCGCACCCTCACTTCGGTCATCGACACCCTCGGCTTCCCGGTGAAGGTCCTCCGCGCCTCGGAGTTCGAGGGCGAAGCTGACGCCATCGCCTCGAAGGTCTCCGCACCGAACCCCTACGTCGCGTGGCAAATCGGCCAAACCGAGGTGATGCGTCGCCGCGGCGCCGGTGTGAAGCTCGGCTGGGCTCTGTCGGCGGTCACCCACGACGAGGTCTACTTCGACAGGCTCTACGAGCGAACCTTCGGCGGCGCCGTGAGCTTCGTCTATGCGACCGGCGGCCGGACCCTGAACCCCAGGCGCCCCCGGGCCTGCCCCTACCTCTGCAGCGAACCCCGAGACCGTCTCCTGCTTCGCCCCGACGAAGACCTCAGCGCCAAGCTCGAAGGCGCGCCGACGACGGCCGCCCGCGGCTACCGGCGCCTGCTCTCGAAGCTCGCCCGGGCCCACCACCGCCTCACCGGCGAGCGCTACCAGGTCCCCGAAGAGCTGGTCCAACGCCTCATCGACGCCCTGCCCCGGTCCGAAGGGACCCTGAGCGGCGGCGTTCACGCGCCGCTCTGAGTCCCTCTCGGGAACCTAACCGCGCACCTCACTCGGCGAGTGGGATGCTCCGGTCGTTCGCGTCGATCAGCGGCGGCCACCGGCGGAATGGCGGCGAGACCGCCGTTTCCGATCCCTAACACCCTGAGTTCAAGCGGTCCCGCCCGTAGCCGAGACGGGTGCGCCCGTCCTATTTGAGTGATAGTGACGAGCCGTGGTGCTGGCGACGACAGGAAAGGCGGCGACCGGGCGATGAAGAAGATGTCGCTCTCCGTCGGCCTCGACGAAATCGATGATCTCGCGAAGATCCGCCAGCGGGTTGCGAAGAAGCTCGGCGAATCGCCCGAGTCGCTGCCCCAGATCGTCATCCGCAAGAAGTCGATTGACGCCCGCGGTCGTCGCGTGCGCTTCCAGGTTTCGGTCGAGATAGACCCCAGCCCCGAGCCGGAGTTCGGGCTGCCCCATCCCCAGGAGGTTCACGGCGAACCTCCGGTGGTGATCATCGGTGCCGGACCGGCGGGCCTCTTCTGCGCCTATCAGCTCGCCAGGCGCGGCATCGCATCCGTAATCGTGGAGCGCGGCAAGAAGGTCCAGCCCCGGCGGAAGGACCTACGCCTTCTCAACCAGGAAGGGCAGGTCCCGGCCGACAGCAACTACTGCTTTGGCGAAGGAGGCGCCGGGACCTACAGCGACGGAAAGCTCTACACCCGGAGCGACAAGCAGGGGAGGCGCCGGGACGTGCTGGAGGTCCTCGCGCTGCACGGCGCCCCGAAAGAAATCCTCGTCGACGCGCGGCCCCACATCGGCAGCAACAACCTGCCCAAGGTCATCACCGGCCTTCGTGAGCGGCTCGAGGGCGTCGGGGTTCGGTTCTATTTCGAGTCGCGGGTGACGGGCCTGGTGAAAAAGAGCGGGCGTGTCTGTGGAGTCGAACTGCTGAACGGGGATCGCATCGAGGCCAAAGCGGTAGTCGTCGCCACGGGGCACTCGGCCAGAGACGTCTTCGAACTGCTGGCGAGTGAGGGCGTGGCCCTCGAGGCAAAACCCTTCGCCCTCGGCGTGCGCATCGAGCACCCGCAGGAGCAGATTGATCAACTGCAATACGGGCGCAGCGCCAACCATCCAAATCTCCCCCCGGCCTACTACAGCCTCGCGTCGACCCACGGGCGTCACGGGGTCTACTCCTTCTGCATGTGCCCCGGGGGCTGGGTCGTTCCGGCGTCTACCGAGCAGGGCGGCCTGGTCGTCAACGGCATGAGCCTGTCGAAGCGGGGGTCGCCCTACGCGAACTCCGGCCTGGTCGTCAGCGTCTCCCCCGAAGACTGGGAGCCCGCGGGTTTCTCCGGTCCCCTCGGTGGTGTCGACCTCCAACGGCGCATCGAAGAGCAGGCGGCCATCGCCGGGGGTGGTCACCTGGTTGCGCCCGCGACGCGAGTCACCGACCTGCTCGAAAAGCGGGGCTCGAGCCACGTGCCGGAGAGCAGCTACATCCCGGGCTTGCATGCGACGAATATCGCGGAGGTCGTGGACGCGGCGGGGATCCCGTTCAGCGAACGGCTGCGACGAGGCCTCCAGGATTTCAATACGAAGATGCCGGGCTACATCAGCGACCAGGCCGTGCTCATCGGCGTGGAGTCCCGGAGTAGCTCCCCGGTGCGAGTCCCCCGTGAGGACGAGACCCTCGAGTCGCCGAGCTTGCCGGGCCTCTATCCGTGCGGAGAAGGGGCGGGATACGCCGGGGGTATCGTGAGCGCTGCCCTCGACGGAATGCGGGTGGCCGAGGCCATCGAGCGAGCAGCGGACCTCTCTTGAGTCGCCTCTCGAGTCGCCTCTTGGGGCGCTGACCGGCCGGGACTCGGCGTGCCAATCGCCGTATCCTCCGCCCCATGGCCTCCTCGGCATCCAACGCACCGCTCCGCCACGCCGCGACATTGCGCGAGGGAGAGAAGATTCGACTCGACGCGAGGCATGTCCAGGGCCTCGGCGCCCGCGGCATCAAGGTCAAGGAGGCCTTCACCATCGTCGACGGGGCTGGAGACTTCTTCCGGGCCTCCCTCTCCGAGATGAACAAGCGCGGGGGCGCGGCCCTCGTCTACGAAAAGATGCTTGGCTCCACCGAGTCGCCCGCGAGGATCACCCTCCTTTGCGCGGTGTTGGCGAGGCAACGCATGATGGGCGTCGTCCAGAAGGCCACCGAGCTGGGCGTGATGCGCATCGTTCCGGTGCTCTCGGAACGCTCCATTCAGCGCGAGGGGCTCGATCACGAGAAGGCCGGCGCATGGCCTAAGCAGGCCCTCAGAGCGGCCCGGCAATGCCGGCGCGCGAGCCTCCCCGAGGTGCGCGAGGCCATCGAACTCGAGGCGATCCTCGAGGACCCTTGTTTCACCGGTGCCGACCTTTGTGTCTACCTCGACGACCGCACCACGAGGCGAAACGCGTTGGCTGGCGCCGTGGCAGGACCCGACCGCCCCGAGAGCGAAGTCGTATTCGCGGTGGGTCCGGAGGGGGGCTGGACCGACGAGGAGCGAGGGCTCCTCGAGGACCGAGGGGCCGCCCCCCTCAGGCTCGGTGGCCGGGTCCTGCGGGCGGAGACCGCGGTGTGGGTAGGACTCACGCTGCTGCAGCATGCCTACGGCGATATGTGAGGGAGATCCGACCCTGGTTCGAGGTAGCGCGAAGGTCATCGACGTTGGCGTGCAGAGCGGAGCCCGACGGCCCTCGTCCCCCCCGCGGCTACCGGCGCCTTGCCGCGCCCCGGCGAGGAACCGTCCCCGCCCCCTTCACTCGGCCAGCGGGATGTTCCGGTCGTTCGCATCGAAGCGATAGATGCCGAAAGGCCCCGCGGCGAGGAGGATCTCGTCGCCTTCGAAGAGCACTTCGCTGGGCCAGCCCTGGAGAGGGAAGTAGGCCTGGGGGGCCGGGTGGGTCGCATCGCGGAGGTCTAGGAGCAAGAGGCCCCCAGGCACCTGGAAGAGCGCACGCCCCTCCTCAGCCCCGTTCAGGGTGGCCCAGGTGTCCACGTCGACCACCGAGACCACGTCGAGGG
>QMMC01000364.1 GCA_003647065.1 Deltaproteobacteria bacterium
GACCATGGGGTCCGCAGTCGCCAACATTCGCCGAGTACGGCAGCGGCTCGCCGACGACTTCTCGCCGGTGATGGCCCGGGCAATCCTTTTTGATGCCCTCACCCAATGGGGGCCGCGAATCCCCCAGTCCCGGGAGGAGCTGACCCGCTTCGTGCGAGGCCCCCTCCGCGACGTGCTGCGGCGCCACCTAAGACCCGAGGAGGTCATCAATAGCCTTCTCCAGATCGAGACGGCCCTCGCCGTGGTCGACCACCTCGACGACCAAAGCCGGCCCAGGCTCCGACCTTCGACGCGCCCTCCCCCGCCGATGTCCACGCCGATAAGTGCCGATACGACCGTCGCTCTTCGTGCGATCGCCCGACCCGTCCACGTCCTCGTGGCGTCCCTCGATGTCGGCTTCGCCCCCACCATCGAGGTCGCCCTCGGCGGAAGCCTCGTGCGAACCGACACAGTGGCCTCGGAGCTCGGCCTCAGGTCCGAGCTCGAAGGAGAGATCGACATCATCCTCCTCGACGCGATGCAGCCCCTGGACGTCGAGCCCACGCGGCTGGCCTTCCTCTTGAACCGCATCGAGCGGGACACGTTGATCGCGGTCTGGGGCTCGCGGCTGGCTTGGGGTCGCGACATCATCGGGGCGATCGAAGCCGGTGGCCTCGCGACGGTCCCCTTTTCCATAGCGGAGGGCATGGCGCCCTTCGTCGACCTCGTTCGCTCCCGCCAAGCGGAATAGGCGAAACGCCGCGGGGGCCTCGAGGCCCCAGCGATCGTAAGCATGGCGCTCTGCCCTGGCCCACTACGGCACAATTCCAAGGCCCTGGACGGGCGGAATCGTTGGGCTTGTGCCTCGGCACGGAGTTTGCGCACGATGGCGGCGGAGGCCCGATGACCGACACCGTGAAATGCTTGCTCCCTTCCCTGCTCCTGCTCTTGGCTCTCGGCCCGGTGGCCGCCTGCAGCTCGTCCCACGATCCCGATTCTGGGACGGGCACCGACTCCGGTGTGGCCGACAGCGGTGATTTCGACTCGAGTCGGCCCGATGGCGGCGGCCTCGACTCGGGCACGCCTGACGGCGGCGGCCTCGATTCCGGAATCCGCGACTCCGCCGTGGTCGACTCGGCCCGCCCCGACGCCGGAGCCTGCATCGATCATCCCCCCGAAAACGATCGCCCCGTGGCCTATGCCTGCAGCGACTGCCGGGTGCCGGGGCCGGGCGGGGTCATGGGCGGTGAGTGCGCCGAAGACGCGGACTGCACGGCGGGTGACAACGGTCGATGTGTCTGGGCACGAATCGGCGGCATGTGCACCTATGATGAGTGCTTCTCCGACACCGACTGCGCCGCGGGCGAGCTCTGCGCCTGCGACGGGAGCCGCGGCGGCGGCAACGCCTGCATCGAGGCCGGGTGCCACACGAACGCGGATTGCGGCGCTTACACCTGCTCACCGACCCTGGGTAGCTGCGGCCACTACACTCCGGCAGTTGGATACTTCTGCCACACGGCGGCGGACGCATGTTTCTCCGACGCGGATTGCGGAGGGGGCTACTGCGCCTACGACACCCTGGGCGGCACCTGGGGGTGCAGCACGAGTGAATGCGCGGGCTGAACGTCATCGCGGTTTGCTGGGCGGCGCTCTGGTGCGTCGCCTGTGCTGCGGACGTCGAGGCGGGGCCGCCGGTAGAGCCGGCGGACCCCGTCGAGGCGGCCCGTGCCTACATGGACGACGCGAGCCTGAGGCGTGCGGCCCTCGAGGAGAGCGCGGCGGTCGCCGACACCGCCTACGCCCGCCTGCGGCTGGATCACTATTCGCTGGCCGGCGCGGGGGTCGACGACCCGGCGGCTGATTGGGATCTCTTGCCCCTGCGGGTCGACCGACCGGTGCGCCGCCTGCGCGTGGCGGCAACCGCGGACGACCCCGCGCCGACGCCCTTCACCCCGGAACCGATCTTCGGGATCGGACGCGGCCCAGAGAACCTCGACGACTACGTCGCGGCGGGCAAACAGGCATTCGAGCTCTGCCCTCTCGAAGTCGACCCACGCCTCGGTCGCCTGCGCCGCGGCGCCGACGTCGCGCGCTCCTACGGCCTCACGGTGACCGACGACGGCGAAGTCCGGGGTGCGGTGGAAGTGCGGGCCGACGATGGGTCGTGGGTCGTGGCTCTCAGCTGCGCGGCCTGCCACTCATCGACCGACGACGACGGCGCCCACGCGCCGGGACTCTCCAACCCCGAGTTCGACCTCGCAGGCTTGCTCGGAGCCGAGGCGTTTCCGACCGGCACCATGGATGTATCCCCGGACGGCCTATGGAACCCGGTCCGGCCCCCGGATCTGCGTCCCGTTCGACACCAGGAACGACTGCACCACACGGGCAACCTGACCAACGGCCGAGTCGCTCGGATGGTTCGAATCGAGACCCTGATCACGAGTCGCTTGAACTTCCGCTTCCGGCCCGACCGCCGCGTGGTGGCCTCGATGGCGCTCTACCTCGAGTCCCTCGCCGACGCGTTGCCGCCGCCCGCCTGGGATGGTGACGGCGGGACGGCGTTTCGTTCCGCGTGCGCGGGCTGCCACCAAGGCGATGCCATGGCGGGCCCTCCGGTCGACGTCGACCTCGTCGGCACGGACCCCAGAGCGACGGTCGGCAGCAGCCGCGGCACCCGCGCCTATCGGGCACCGAGCCTGCTCGGGGTGACCGAGCGACGGCGGCTCCTCCACGACGGCAGCGCGCTCACCATCGAGGCCCTCCTCGGCCTCGACGCGTCAGAGCACCAGGGCCATCGCTACGGAACCGACCTTCCGGCCTCGACCCGGCAAGCCATCATCGACTTCCTGGGAGGATAGACACGGGCGGATAGCCTCAAATCGCGCCGAGGCCGTCGAGGCGCAGTACCGGCCGTTGCTCGTCCCGGGAACGCTCACGGTCCACGAAGAAACGGGCTCGATAGTCGCGGTGGTCCTCTGGGTCGAGGAGGACCTGGTCGACGGACCAACCGTCCGGAGACGCGGTGACGAGCACGTTCTTCTTGGAGCGCGCCTCCTGGTCGAGGCGAATCGCCTCGTGTTCCTCGAAGTAGGGCCCGAGGGCCTCTTCGAGGCGCTCCGTCGTCCACCGGTCGCCCGTGGGCTGATCCAGGGCAGCGGCCGCGCGGTCGAACTGGCCGAGGGCGAGGTGTCGAACAAAGCGGAAGGCTTCGTTGCGGATGAGCAGGTCGAAGGCCCGAGCGTCGGTCGTGATGTCGTCGCTCTTTTCTTCGACCTCGCCAGACGCCTCCGCCGCCGCCGCCTCCTCCGGGTGGCGCATTCTCTCCCACTCGTCGATGAGGCTCGAGTCGACCTGCCGTACGACCGCGCCGAGCCAGTCTTCGAGGTCCCGGACGTCGTCGTTCTTCGCAGCGTCGGGCACGGTCTGCACCAGAGCTTTGTAGGCATCGGTGAGATAGCGGAGAAGAACCCCCTCGGAGCGCGCGAGGCCATATTCCTTCACGTAGACGCTGAACGACGCCGCCATCTCGTACATGTCGCGGGCGATGCTCTTCGGCCGCACGTTGTCCCCCACCCAGGGGTGGTGTTTGCGATAGGCGTCGAAGGTCTCCCAGAGCACTTCGCGTTTCGGCTGGGGCGCCTCGATCTTCTCGAGGGCGGCCATGCGGTCGTCGTACTCGACGCGATCAGCCTTCATCTTGTTGACCGCAGTCGTCTTGAGCTTGTCGACCTGCTTCATCACGACGACCCGCGGCGTCTCGAGGGTTGCCTCGACGAAGGTCAGCACGTCGACGGCGTAGTCCGGGTCGGCCGGGTCGAGGACCTCGAGGGCCTCGACGACATAGAGAGAAAGCGCGTGATTGAGCGAGAAGTCCTTCTGCAAGTCCGCGTGAATCTGCACGTAGCGGCCGTGGTCGTCGGGCTCGCCGAGGATCTCCACCACCTCCGCTTCGAGGAGCGAGCGAAACATCGCGATGGCCCTGCGGCCATGGGCGCGCTTCTGCTTCTTGGACTCGTGGCTGCCTCGGATGAGATCCTTGATCGCCAGGCACCCGTTGCCCCGGCGCTCGAGCATGTGCAGCAGCATCGCGTGACTCACCTCGAAGCTCGACGCGAGGCGCTCGGGCTCGCCCTCGATGAGGCGCCGAAAGGTGCCCTCGTCATAAGCCGCGTAACCACGCTCGGGGGGCTTGCGTCGCTTCAGCTTGCGCAGCTTCTTCGGGTCGCCCGCGGCTTTGCGCTCGAGGGATAGGTTTTCGACCGCGTGCTCCGGCGCCTGGGCCACGACAGTGCCCGCGGTGTCGTATCCGCGGCGCCCGGCCCGGCCGGCCACCTGCTGGAACTCACGGACCTTGAGCACCCGGGTGCTCACGCCGTCGTATTTGTAGAGCTGGGTCAGGAGGACCGTGCGAATGGGAACGTTGACCCCGACGCCGAGGGTATCGGTGCCGCAGATGAGCTTCAGGTAGCCCTTCTGGGCGAGCTTTTCGACCATGCGGCGATACTTCGGCAGGAGTCCGGCGTGATGCAGGCCCACGCCGTGGTGCACGAAGCGCTTGAGCTCTTTGCCCTCGGGACTGTCGAAACGAAACCCGGCGAGTTCGTCCTTGATGGCTCGCTTTTCTTCCTTTGAAAGAAAGTCGACGCTCATCAAGTTCTGGGCCTGCTCCGCAGCACCCCGCTGGGTGAAATGCACGATGTAAACCGGCACGCGGCCGCTTTCGAGGAGCTCTTCGATGGTCTCGTGGAGCGGCGTCGACCGATACTCGTAGTCGAGGGGCACCGGACGTTCGGCGCTCTTCACCAGGGCCGTGGGCCGACCATCGCGGGCGGTGAGGGCCTCTTCGAAAAAGCTCGTATCGCCGAGGGTCGCGCTCATCAGCAGGAAGGTGCACTGAGGCAGAGTGAGCAGGGGCACCTGCCAAGCGACGCCGCGGTCGCGGTCCGCGTAGTAATGAAACTCGTCCATCACGACCTGGGCGACGTCGGTGCGTCCTCCCTGCCGGAGCGAAAGGTGGGAGAGGATCTCAGCTGTGCAACAGATGATCGGCGCGTCGGTGTTGACGCTCGCATCGCCGGTCATCATGCCGACGTGGTCCGGGCCGAAGACCCGGCACAGGTCGAAGAACTTTTCGCTGACCAGCGCCTTGATCGGCGCCGTGTAGAAGGAGACCTCGCCGCGGGCGAGGGAACGATAGTGAGCCGCGAGAGCGACGAGGGACTTTCCGCTGCCCGTGGGAGTCGCGAGGATGACGTGGTTGCCGGAGAAGATCTCGAGAATGGCCTCTTCCTGAGCCGCGTAGAGCTCGAGGCCAATCTCGGATGCGTAGTCGAGGAAGCCGTCGAGGAGCGTGTCGGCGGTAACGTCGTCTTTCGGCGGAAGCCGGTCGAGCAGTGGAAAAGCCATGGGTGGCGCGGAGAGTAGCGCGACTGGCCTCGCCCAACGGACCGAAATCAGGGCCTCCGGGAGCGGTGCACGTACAATCCAGACGCCCGCTTCTTCGATGAGCGGCCGTGAGGGAGTCGTGAGATGAGCAAGACGGGTCGAATCGCACTTTCGGGTGGACCAGGTGGCGGCAAGAGCACCGCCGCGGACCTCTTTCGGCGAGAAATAGGCGAGCGCGTGGTCATCGTCCCGGAGACCGCGACGCTTCTATTCTCTGGTGGGTTTCCTCGCGCGCCAGGGGCGGAAGCGGCACGGCACACCCAGCGCGCGATCTACGCAACTCAGAGAGCGGCAGAAGGCGTGCAGAGCGCTTGCTACGCCGACCGCGTCCTGCTCTGCGACCGCGGCACCGTGGACGGCTGCGCCTACTGGCCGGCAGACTCCGATATCGCCTTCTTCGAGTCGATGGGCACCACCCTCGAGGCGGAGCTCGCGCGCTACGACGCGGTGATCTTCTTCGAGACCGCCGCGGCGGGAGACA
The DNA here is from genome assembly GCA_003647065.1 of Deltaproteobacteria bacterium. GTDB lineage: Bacteria > Myxococcota_A > Polyangia > Polyangiales > B10-G4 > B10-G4. Next base: position 5,906 of record QMMC01000364.1, read on the forward strand.
TCCGGATCGAAGGCGGCAACACCATACGCACAGAATCGAACCGCGAGGCCGTGGAGCTGGATCAAAGGCTACGCGACCTGTGGTCTCAGCATCCTCGGTTCACTTTCGTCGCCCACTCGGATTCGTTCTTCGACAAGCTCCGGCGAGGTCTCGAGAGCCTGGAGACCGTCATCGCCTCGAATCACCGGATGGAGTAGTCGAAGACGTTGACGCTCCTCGCCAGGGAGTCCGATCTGCGGTCCGACTCCATGCACACGGGAACATTCCAGGGCAGCAAAAAAAAAGGAGTGCACTGAAGCCCACCCCCCGAGGAACGTCATTGACGCGCGAGTCCTATCCGGACTGAAGTATGGGATGCGAAGTGTCATTCGCATTATGAAGGGGTACTGAAATGACCTGGCTCCGAGTCTCCGCAGCGCTCGCTGCGATGTTCTTCGTGGGATGCACTGTGCACTCGACGACCGGTCCCGCCGACCCGCCGCCGCAAGAGCAGACGGTCGTCGTCCAGGACCCCGCCCCGACCTCGGGGACCGAAGTGGTAGTCCAGGAGCCCGCCCCGGCACCCGTGGTCGTGGTTCAGGAGCCGGCCCCGGCACCGGCGGTTGAGGCAGCAAACCCTGCGGACGCCCGCCGAGCAGCCGCCGCCCAGCGACGCGCCGAGCGCGATGCCGCCCAGCAGGCGGCACGAGAGGCACGAGAGGCGGCCGCCGCCGAGCGGCGCGCCGCCCGCGATGCACGTGCGGCCGAACAAGCGGCGGCACGTGAAGCACGTCAAGCGGAGCAGCAGGCTCGGCGCGAGGCGCACCGGGCGGAACAACAGGCGGCACGTGAAGCCCGGGAGGCCGCGGCGGCCGAGCGGCGCACAGCCCACCTCGCGGCCCTCGCGGCTCAACGCGAAGCCCGGGCGGCGCGGGCAGCCGCGCAGGCGGCGGCGCGGGAAGCACGCCGAGCCGAACAGCAAGCAGCGCGGGAAGCGCGTGCGGCCAGCATGGGCATGGGCATGGGCTCGGCCATGGGCTCGGCCATGAATCGCGAAGAGCGACGCGAAAACCAGGACGCCCAGCGCGATGCGCGACGCGATTCCATGGACGCTCAGCGCGAAGAGCGCCGCGAAACCATGGACGCTGAGCGCGAAGAGCGCCGCGAGGCCCAGGACGCCCGCAGCAGCATGGGTTCGGGCATGGGCTCGGGAATGGACGACGACGACTGAACGCCCCGCTAACGTGGCCACTGCCCGCCGGGGTTCAACCGGTGGGCGGGGTCATCTCAGCAACTACCGCAGACCTGACGGCCGTCGCCGCAGTCCATCGCCGGATGAGATTCGGGACAGATGGTCTCGCAACTCGTCGAGCCAACGCAGGTCAGCGAGCACGCCCCGGTACAGGTGATGTCGCAGTTGGCGGAGTCCGAGCAGCTGATATTGGTGCCGTCTCCCACGGTCAACTGACAGTCGGCGCTGTTCGCGCACGTCACCGTCGTATCAGCGCCCGCGGTGTACACACAATCCGCCGAATCTGCGCACGATACGATCGAGCCGTCGCCAACACTGCCGCGGCATTGGGTGCTCTCACGGCAGGTCCAGTCGGCCGCACCGGCGGCGGTCTTGTCGCACTTCGCACTCCCGGCACAGGTCGACGTGCAGCCGTCAGCGCAGTCGAGGGTGCAGTCGGCGATGCAGCTGCAGCTGACATCGGTGCAATCGCAGCCGGCTCCCGTGCAAGCCGGAGCGGTCACCGTGCCGTCACCGCAGGCAAGACCGAAGAGGGCCGAGGTACAGAGGGCCACCGTAAGAATCAAAACGCGCATGAAGTCATCTCCCGATGGGGGCAGGGTGTCACAGGAGATGAGTCTGTTCTTGCGAGATTGATCATGGAGGAGGCCGTGAGGCGTGGTCGCTCAATCTGGGAGCCTTGGGGCAACTCTGGGGCTTGCGACCTTGCTCTCCTGGGGTGGTGGACAGGATGATCTCCATGGTGACGCAGGGCCGCGATTCATCATCCGACACTGCTTGGATGCACTCGAGCGAGCACGGAGCGGCAATCGCCGCAATGCTGACCGCGGTGGTGAGGCGCTGAGCGCTCTAACCCGGGCGGATTGGGCACTACCGGCGCCACTACAGCGGCCTGACGTCTCTGCACGACTGCGTCGCGCTGCCGCCTCGGGCCGCCTCTCGTGGCGCCTTCTTGTTGGGCCCCAAATCCCGGTCATGCACTTCGATGCGCTCAATCAACGGCCGCACCA
>QMMC01000365.1 GCA_003647065.1 Deltaproteobacteria bacterium
CTTCGCCAGCCTCTGTGGTGGCGCGACGGTCATCGTGGACGGGCTCTTCGGTACGGGCCTCGACCGCGCTCTCGGTGGGGCGTTCGCTGCGGCGGTGGAAGCTATCAACGGCTCCGTGGCGCCGGTCCTCGCCCTCGATATTCCGACCGGCGTGCATGGCGGGAGCGGGGCCGTGCTCGGCTCGGCGGTGCGCGCGGACGTGACCACGACCTTTGCGGCCCACAAGCTCGGCCTGCATCAACATCCCGGCGTCGCCCACGCGGGGGAGGTGTTGCTCATCTCGATCGGGGTGCCGGCCCCCGAGACCGCCACCGCGATGTTGCTCGAACGCGCGGACGTGGCCCGGATGGTCCCGGTGCGGTCCGTCGATGCCCACAAGGGCAGGGCGGGGCGCGTCTGGATCTGCGCGGGTTCCCCGGGCAAGGTCGGGGCGGCACGCCTCGCTGGGCGGGGCGCCCTTCGGGCCGGGGCGGGTTTGGTGACCCTCGCGCCCCGGGGCGAGGTCGCCCGGGCCCTCGCCGGAGCCATCCCGGAGCTGATGGTCGAAGCGCTCCCCCAGAACGTCGAGCGAGCGGTCGAGCTGCTTACCGAGCGCTGTGATGCGGCGGTCGTGGGCCCGGGCTTCGGCCTCGACGGGGCGGCGATGGCGGTCTCCCTCGGCATCGCCCGGGGACTGCCGGTGCCCACGGTCCTCGACGCCGATGCCCTCACGGCCCTTGCCGGAAGCCCGGACCTGAGCCTGGCTGGGGCGCCGGCCCCCCGGGTCCTCACGCCTCATCCCGGAGAGGCCGCGCGGCTCCTGGGCACGACCAGCGGCGAAGTGCAGGCCGATCGCTACGGTGCCGCTCGACGCCTCGCGGCGGCGACCGGAGCCACGGTGGTGCTCAAGGGCGCGCGGACGGTGGTCGCATCGGCGGACGGCGACCTTCGCGTATGCCCCTTCGGCACGCCAGCCCTCGCGACGGCCGGGACCGGGGACGTCCTCGCGGGGGCCATCGGCGCCTTCCTCGGCGCGGGCCTTTCGGCCGTCGAGGCCGCCTCGTCGGCGGTCGTGGTGCACGCCCTCGCCGGAGAAGCTGCGGCCCGGGGAGATCGCGGTCTCTTGGCCTCGGAGGTCGCCGATGCCCTGCCCGCGGCCCTCGAGCATTGCCGGGGGGCGGTGCCAAGCTGACACGGAGCTGTGGCCCTCCGTGGACAACGTGTCGGAGGAGCTACCGCCCATGAAGCGGGCTTGGGCCAAGAAAGGTCGTAGTTTCGGTGTCTGTCGGGGGTGGTCCGGGGGTTGCACAGCTCCTCGGACCGGAGAGCCCATGAGAGATGACCACCGCGAAGACTTCGACCAGACGATCCTCAGGTATTCCGATGAGCTGTATGGCACTGCCGTGCGCCTCACCCGGGATCCGAACGAAGCCGAGGACCTAGTTCAGGAAGCGGTCATGCGCGCCTGGGCTTATTGGGATCGCTTCCAGGCCGGCACCAACGGCCGCGCGTGGATCCATCGCATTCTCATGAACACCTTCATCAACGGCTACCGACGCAAGAAGCGTGAGCGCAACGTGATGAGCCAGGTCGGGGTGCAGATCGCCGACAAGCCGCAGTGGATTCACTCGGACGAGGGGCGTCGCCGGGAGGGGCTCGGGGATGAGGTCGAGCGGGCCCTCGAGGCGCTACCGGAGGATTTTCGTACCGTCGTGCTCATGGTCGACGGCAGCGGGCTGAGCTATCGCGAGGCCGCGACGGCCCTCGATTGTCCCATCGGTACGGTGATGAGTCGGCTCCACCGCGCCCGAAAGCGCCTCCAGGGCGAGCTCCAGGGCTACGCACGGGAAGAGGGCTACGTACAGGCCGCCTAGCACACCTCGGCGGTGAGCTCGGGGCGCCCGGTGGCGCCTTGCGTTTCACGCTCAGCGGGCTAAATCCCTTCATGCGTTGGGTTATTTCCTTGGCCGCGCTCGTCGCGGTGGTGTCCCTGGGGTGCTCGACTCGTGGTGGCACTCGCCCCACGACGGACTCCGCGTTTCCCGATAGCGGGGTGTCCGATGCGGCCCTCGACTCGACGACTCCGCCGCCGGATACCCGGCCCCGGGCGGACACCGGCCCCGACCTCTCGACCGTCTTGGTCTACGCCCACTCCCGGGACACCCTCTTCACCTTCTCTCCGGCGGACATGCGCGTCGAGGCCGTTGCCCTGTTCAGCGACGTCAGCGGCGGTGACACGCCGAACATGCTCGACCTCGCCGTCGACGCCGAAGGCAACGTCTTCACCGCGAGCTCGGACGAGCTGTGGACCGTCGACCCCGAGACCGCGGCGGTGACCATGGTCGGCTCCTTCGGCCTCGGCGACCAGCTCTTCGCGCTGTCGTTCCTCGCGCCCGGCGAGCTCGGGCCGAACGAGGTCCTGATCGGCGCGACCAACGAGGGTGCCTACTACCGCATCGACATTACCACTGCTCGGGCGGTGCTCCTCGGCACCTATCCGGACGGTTGGCGCTCGAGCGGCGACATCGTCTCCGTCGCTGACCTCGGCACCTTCGCGACGGTGCGTCGTGACGACTTCCCGAGCGACGTGCTGGTGCAGATCCTCTTCTCCTCGGACGGCACCAGCACCGTGCTGGTGAAGGGCCCCATCAAGAGCGACAGCCGTGACTTCACCGAGATCTTCGGGATTGGCTACTGGGGCCGGGTCCTCTACGGCTTCTCCAACGCGGGCGAGCTCATCGAGATCAATCGCGACACCGGCGCGGGCAGCCTGGTTGCTACGGAGACAGGAACGGACCAGTTCTGGGGCGCCGGCGTGACGACCGTCGTTCCCGTGCTTTTCTGAGTTCTGGCCCCGAAATGTTTCGCCCTTTCGGGGACCTCACCCGTTGAGAAGCGGTTCGCGTTTTTTTTGGGGAAATTCGACGTTCATCTGCGTACCATCCGCCGACGCCTCGGACTGAGGTGACGACAAGGAGCGATGATGATGAAGCGTTTCACTGGAATTGGGCTCGTTGTGGCTCTCAGCTTCGGCGTGGGTTGCGGAGACGATGGCGCGGCGGCCCCAGGTGCGCCTGACCAGGCGGCTGTGGCGGCGGCCCAGGTGCAAGCGGCGGCAGCAGCCGCAGCGGCTCAGGCAGCAGCGGCGGCGGCCCCCGCAGCCCCGGCAGCCGGCGACATGAACTCGAACTTCGGCACCATTACCCTGGCACCGGGCTTCACCCCGGACCCCCACGTCGAGGGCGGCACCGCCGGCGCCGGCTCCGACTCCCGTGACGCGAGCACCCTCGACCCCAACTGCGGCGGCACCATCGACTTGACGCCAGATCACATCCTGGTGATGACCGGCGCGTCGTCCAACCTGCGCATCATGGCGAACTCGAACATCGACACGACCATCGTCGTTCAAAAGCCGGACGGCTCCTACGCTTGCAACGATGATGGGGATGGCCTCAACCCGGTGGCGGTCATCACGGGCGCCGCGGCTGGTAACTATCGCATCTGGCTCGGGACCTATGTCCAGGGCGAAGAGGGCGACAAGAGCTACAAGCTCGGCGTCTCGGAGCTCACCTCGGTGACCCCGAGCCACGCGAACCTCGCTCTCTGAGCAGCGGCCCCCTCGGGGGGGCTCGTTATCGAAAAGCCGGCCCTTTCGGGGGTCGGCTTTTTTCGTGCACGGCATCGGGTAGACTCGGCGAGCCATGACCCACTGGACCATCGAGCCACGGCATCTCGACCGGGCGGCCCGCGCCGTCGGTCACCGGGTGCTGCTCACGCCTCTGATTCCAGCGCCCAGCCTCGGCCCCCGGGTCTGGCTGAAGCTAGAGACCGACCAGGTGACTGGCTCGTTCAAGGTGCGCGGGGCCCTCGCCCGCCTCGAAGTCATGACTCCCGCGGAGCGACGCCGCGGAGTGGTGGCGGCCTCGGCGGGAAATCACGGTCTCGGCCTCGCCGAGGCCGGGCAGCGCCTCGGGGTCGGGGTCCGGGTCTACGTGCCGAAGGGCACGCCTCTGGTCAAGCGAGACGGCATCGCGGCCCGGGGCGCGGTCGTCGTCGTCATCGACGATGAAGGATACGACGCCGCAGAGGCGGCTGCCCGTGGCGCAGCCAAGGAGCTCGACGCGCTCTTCGTTTCACCCTTCGACGACCCCTACGTAGCCGCAGGCAACGGCGGCACGCTGGGCGCTGAGATATTGGACCAGCTTCCGGACGTGGCGGCCATCGTGGCGCCGGTCGGCGGCGGGGGCCTCGTCGCGGGGCTCGGCGCCGCTCGCGACGCGGCGGGCTCGGCCGCGAAGATCTATGGCGTCCAGAGCGAAGCCTGTCCGGCGATGCGGCGCTCCCTCGAGGAGGGCAGCGCCATCCTGACCCTGGCCGCGACCGAGCCGACCCTCGCCGAAGGGCTCGAAGGCGGCGTGACCGAAGCGAGCCTGGCCGCCGTCCGGGGTGCCGTCGAGCGGGTCGACCTGGTGAGTGAGGCGCAAATCGCCGAGGCGATGCGCTTTGCCCACGACAAACTCGGCGTGACGGTCGAAGGCAGCGCGGCGACGGTCATCGCCTGGGCCCAGGCCCACGGAAAGAAGGTCGACGAAGAGCTGCCGGCCGGGGGCGCCATCGTCCTCGTCGTCACGGGCTCCAACGTCGACGACGACGTACGGCGCCGCATCCTTCTCGGCTGAACTCGGAGGGGCGCCGGTCTACGGAGCGGCGTCCATCGGCACACCGGCGTCGGAGCTGGCGTCGGTGCTGGCGTCGGAGCCTGCGTCCGCTGCGGCGTCGGCACCGCCATCCGTCGGCGTTGCGGCGTCGGCACCGGCGTCCATCGTCATCCCTGCGTCGATGGTGATGACCATGCCGTCCCGGGGGATTGTCGGTACACCGCCCGTGAAGCTCGCAAAGTAGCCGCGGATGCGTTGCTGGAGCCCCTCGTCCTGGAAGGCCACGAAGTGGCCCCCGTCGGCGATTTGCAGCAAGCCCGCGGTCGCGGTGCCGGCTGCCACGTTGCCGGTGACCGGCGCCTCTGCGGCGCCGATGCCGAGGATGTCGTTTGCTTCGATGCCGTTGACCACCGGGGTCAGGAGCGGCATGCGCATCGACGCCGCGAGGGAGGCGTTTGCGTTCGCAGAGGTGAACGGGTCGGCCTGGCCTCCGCTCATGAAGACGCTCTTTGGCGCGAAGCCCGTCCGCGGGCGGTCGAAGATCATCCGGCCGTAGTTCACGCCGTCGGCGGCTTCGTCCCAGGTCTGGATGAGGGAGAGCACCGGGTGTTCGTAGTCGAAGGCCTCTTGCTCGAGGGCATTCTCGGGGGAGCTGCCGGGCAGGGCGAGGAAGAGTTGGACCCCGATGGAAGTGGGGATGGGTTCGGTCTTTTCGATGACCGAGATCGAGAGGGTGCCGCCGGCGCCGCTCAGGAAGCCGCCCTGGGTGCTGTCGTCGACGGCCAGGAAGAGGGGCAGGTTCAAGCCGCCCTGGCTGTGGCCGTAGACGTAGATGCGAGCGGGGTCGAAGGTCAGGGAGGCGCCCCCGGGGCCCGTGAGGATGGTCTCCGGGAGGTCGACGGTCGCCGCGAATCGCGCTTGCTGGACCACGTCGAGGGCCGCCTGGCGGTTGTTGTCCCGGGCGGCCAGGGGGTTCAGGAAGTTGAAGAAGAGCAACTCCGGGTCGTTGGTCGTCGGGTTGCGGTCGCCGTGGAGGACCTGGTCGATGCCCATCATGGCGTAACCCTCCTCGGCGAAAAACTGGGCCAGGTCGCCGTTGGCGAAGGACGCATAGCTGCCCCCGGTGCCGTGGGCGTAGAGCACGATCAGGTATCCGTCGGCGGGCATCGGTGAGGTGGGCACGGTCAGCATGAACCGCGCGTCGAACTCACCGGCGACGACCGGTACGCCGTCTCGGATCACGATCTCACCGCTCCCTGGTGTGTCGTAGGGCGCGTCGCCGCTCTGGAACGTGGGCGACGGGCCGTATCGCCCTTCGACGCGGGTGAAGCTCGCCTCAGACGCGATCCACCTCCAGGTATCCGTAGGTGCGGTCGGTATCGGGTACTCGGCGACCATCCAATCGCGGACGGTGATGAGCTCGGCGGTCGGGTCCTGGGTGGTGAAGACCGCGAGGGAGACCAGGTCGTCGCGGCTGACGCCAGCGCTCACGAGGGTGTCGATGGCCGGGCCGTAGGTATCACGGGCCTGGGCCGTCGCGGCGTCTCCGCCACCGTCGATGAGCGCCGTGAAGTCTCGGGAGCGCGCCGCCGCGGTACCGTCGGTCGTCGTGACTCCGCCCGTCACGACAGCGGCGTAGCGGTGCCCGGCCTCGAGGGGCATGCCCCAGACCGGGCGAATCGAGACCGTATTGCCAGCCCAGTAGATGGTCTCGGCCTCGTGGTAGGTGACCTGCCCCGGATGGCGCTCGCCGGTCTCGAGGTCGAAGAGGAAGACCGTGGCGCCCGCTTCGAGGGTGTCGGCGGCCGTCGCCGGGAGCGACGCCGGGTCGATGGGGACGGAGAAGCGGAAGTAGACGCCGGCGTTGGTCCCGTAGCCTCGGAGGCGCGTCGACGCAGCCTCGATGTAGGCCCCGAGGGTCGAAGTCGGCCCCCGGGGGTTCGTGAACTCGGTCACGTCGATGAAGCCATCGGCGGTGCGGCGAAGGTCCGTGGGCCAGGGGAGGTCGAAGAAGCCGGCCGTGCTGCCGTCCCGGGGGAGCTCGAAGACGGCCTCGGCGGGGAGCGGGGCCGGGGTGTCGTCGCAGGCTCCGAGGAGCGAGCCCAGGAGCATTGTCGACAAAAGCGATGCGACAATAAGAGAAGATCGCGTAAGTGCGCGGGAACGCTTGACGCTTTGGGTCTTAATTCCCATACTCTCAGCCCAATCTTCAGGAGAAATCATGGCAAGGACGTACTCAGACCTCTTACAGGAGGTAAAGGGCAGTGTTCAGCTGGTCACGCTCGAGAATTTGAAGTCTCGAATGGATTCCGGTGAAGAACTCACCCTAGTTGACGTACGCGAGAAGGACGAGTGGCGCCAGGGGTTCATCCCCGGGGCCCTCCATTTGCCCCGTGGATTCCTCGAGATGCAGGTGGAAAGCCGCCTGCCGAACAAGCAGGAGACCATCATTCTCTACTGCGCGGCGGGCATTCGGAGCGCCTTCGCGGCGAAGGTTCTCGGCGACATGGGCTATGCCAACGTCGAGTCGGTAAACCCCGGCTACGGGGGCTGGAAGGACAAGGGCTTCCCCATCGAGGAGCCCATCCGCCTGAGCGAGCCTCAGCTCGAGCGCTACTCGCGGCACATCCTGCTCCCCGAGGTCGGCGAGAAGGGGCAGAAGAAGCTCCTCGAATCCCGGGTCCTGCTCCTCGGCGCCGGTGGGCTCGGCTCGCCGGCGGCGCTCTACCTCGCCGCGGCCGGCGTCGGGCGCCTGGGCATCGTCGACAACGACGTCGTCGATGTCAGCAATCTGCAGCGCCAGATCATGCACGGCGAGGACCGGGTTGGCGTGCCCAAGGTCGAGAGCGCTCTCAAGACTCTGAGCAACCTGAACCCCGACATCGAGATCGTGCCCTTCCAGGACCGCCTCACGAGCGAGAACGTCGACCGCATCTTCGACCACGGCTGGGACGTCGTCGTCGATGGCCTCGACAACTTCCCGACCCGGTACCTGGTCAACGACGCCTCGGTCTTCAAGAACGTGCCCGTCGTCCACGGTTCGATCTTCCGCTTCGACGGACAGGTCACGACGTTTTGGCCCCAAAAGGGGCCGTGCTACCGGTGCCTCTACCCCGAGCCGCCGCCGGCCCATTTGGCTCCGAGCTGCGCCGAGGCCGGCGTCCTCGGTATCCTGCCGGGGGTCATCGGTACGATTCAGGCGACCGAAGCCATCAAGATCCTCCTCGGCATCGGCGACCCCTTGGTCGGGCGCCTGCTGACCTACGACAGCTTGAAGATGGTCTTCCGCACGCTGAAGCTGCGGCGGGACCCGACGTGCCCGGTGTGCGGCGATGAGCCGACCATCACCGAGTACATCGATTACGAAGGCTTCTGCTCGCGGTAGGCCGAGTGGGCATCGGTAGGCAGGGGTGAGACACACGCTGATGATCGATCACATGTGTCTGGATCGTCCCGGCTGACGGTGCGTGTCGAGTGGCTGGATTTAGTCAGCTGATTCGCCGTAGAGA